>NZ_CP049107.1:1295000-1618750 GCF_011044255.1 Rhizorhabdus phycosphaerae | reverse complement strand
GTGTCGGCGCCGACCGTCAGGGCAAGGACTTCGCCATTGGCGAGCGTTGCCGTGGCGGCATAATCGAACGCGGCATCGGTCGTGGTGAAGACAAGGCCGGGCGCGTCGCCCACCTCGCTCACCGCGAAGCCGAGGTCGATCTTGTCGCCAGCGCCGAAATCGGTGATCCGGTCGGTGAAGACAGTGTCATCGACGGTCAGCTGGTTGGCATCGGTATCGCGGAACACGAAAAGATCGTTGCCTGCGCCGCCTGACAGAATGTCGGCCCCAACACCACCGATGACGATATCGTCGCCTGCATCGCCCTGAATGACGTCATTGCCGCTGTCGCCGGAGATCAGATCGTTATCGGCGCCGCCGCGCAGGGAATCGTTTCCAGCACCGCCGAAAATCTCGTCTTCGCCCTTGTTGCCGTTGACGCTGTCGTTGCCGTCGCCGCCAGAAATGGCGTCATTGTCGGCGCCGCCGAAGATCCGGTCGCTGCCATCTTCACCGTTCAGCGTGTCGACGCCGGCATTGCCCTGCAGATAGTCGGAACCGTCACCACCGCTGATGCTATCATTGCCGTCTATGCCGCCGCTGGCGCTCTGCCCATAAAGGCGATCATTGCCGTCGCCGCCGGTCAGCGTGTCGGCTCCGCTGCCACCGTTGACGATGACCGTCGTATCCGAGCCATTGGCGTTGAAGACGTCGTTGCCGTCATCGAGCGCGATGTTGAACAGGCCGGTACCATCGGCATCGACGGTCACGCTGTCGTCTCCGGCCCCGCCGGCTACGGTGACCGCGCCGCCGCCATTCAACAGGATGGCGTCATTGCCTGTGCCACCGGCGATGATCAGGTCCTCGATTGCGGTTGAGGTAATGTCGTCATTGCCCGCGCCGCCGTCGATCGAGCCACCGCCGAATGCGGTGATGTCGTCATTGCCGTCGCCGCCGGACAGGGTTGCTGCGCCGGTGCCGATCGATTCGATCGTGTCGTTGCCGGCAAAGCCGTAAAGATAGGAGCCGTCGTCGCTGGTGTTGAGGGTCAGGTTCTCGGACGCATTGGAACCGATTTCCAGCGTCGCACCGCTGCCAGCGATGAACGAGCTGACGAACTGGATGCTGCTGCCCGAAAGCGCGGCGCCGGGGAAGGAGAGCGTCTTGCCGTCGGCCGTAATGGTGGTGATGTCGAACGCGTTGCCGCTATTGGCTACGGCCAAGTCGGCGGGAGTGAGCGTTGAGGAGGAGAAGGTCAGCGTGTCGCCGGCCATCAGATTGGCGGCTTCGGCCGAGGTCATCGTCTCGAACGTGTAATTGGCCATGGGGAACTCCAGTTGGACCTAGCGGGATCATCGGGCGCGCTCGCCGAGGGGCGAACTGCTGTCTGAAACGTCCGATGGGCTGACAAGGGCCTGGAGGATCGAAAAATTTTCGTCGGGACGTGCTGCGCGTTCGATGGATTTCGCCCCAGGTGCGATGCGAAAGCGACGCGGCGAGCGTGTTTCAGCCGATCATAGAAGGCCGGGCACGTGACGGGAGAAGATAGATGACGGTCTTCTCTGAAAGGTGAAGCGCTCTGAGCGAGGCCATGCTTGATCGAGCGGCTTCATCGGATTCATAGCTGACTGGCAGGCGAGGAGCATACAAAAGAAAAGGGGCGACCTTTCGGCCGCCCCGATCTTTTTGCCTGTCCAGAAGGATCAGGAGATGATGGCGAAGCCGAAGGCGTCCGCTACATCGAAGAAGTCCGCAGCGACGAAGCTCGCCGTGGTCACCGTGGTCACGCCGGTAAGAGCGATCGCCGAGTCAACCGAGCCTTCATCGTTGGCTGCGTTGTAGAACAGATAAGTGTCGGTGCCGACGGTCAGCGCGAGAACCTCACCTTCAGCCACCTCCGCATCGTTGGCATAGTTGAACGCCGCCTCGACGGTGGTGAAGATCAGACCCGGAGCCGAGGTGACGTCGGTGACTTCGTGGCCGATGTCGATCTTGTCACCGGTAGTGAAATCGGTGATGCGATCGGTCAGCGTATCATCGCCGATAGTGGCGATGGCAGCATCGCCACTCTCGAACACGAAGACGTCGTTACCGGCACCGCCAGTGAGGATGTCGATCGTGTCGTTGCCTGCACCGCCGATCAGCGTGTCGTCGCCGGCATCCCCGAGGATGACGTCGTTGCCGCTGCCCACGAGAAGCGCGTTTTCACCGGCGAAACCGCCCCAGATGATGTCGTCATCGGCACCGCCGCGCAGTGAGTCGTTGCCGTCGCCGCCGTCGATCAGATCTTCGCCCTTGTTGCCGTTGACGGTGTCGTTGCCGTCATCGCCACGGATCGTGTCATTGTCGGCACCACCGAAGATGCGGTCGGAGCCACGTCCGCCATCGAGCGTATCGCTGCCGGCATTGCCCTGCAGATAATCCGAACCCTCGCCGCCGGAGATGGTGTCATTGCCGTCGGCGCCGCCGGCAGCGCTCTGACCATAGAGGCGGTCGTTGCCGTCGCCGCCTTCGATGACGTCCGCACCAGCGCCGCCTTCGACGATCGAGGTCGAATCGCTGCCGTTACCCTCGAACACGTCATTGCCGTCACCCAGGGTGATGTTCAGAAGGCCCTCGCTGTCGCTGTCGACCTGGACGCTGTCGTCGCCCGCCCCGGCCGTGATCGTCGCTTCCGGGCTGCCCTGGATATCGATCTGGTCATCACCGGCACCGCCGACGATCACAATCGTGTCATCGGTATCCGAGTCGATCTCGTCATCGCCGGCGCCGCCGTCGATCGAACCGCCGCCAGCCGAGAAAATGAGGTCATTGCCGTCACCGCCCAGGATCGTAACAGCACCGGAGCCGGTGGAATCGATCACGTCGTTGCCGGCGAAGCCATAGATGTACGAGCCATCGTCGTCCGTGCCCAGTTCAAGGACGCCGCCAGGCCCCTGATCGGCGCCATTGGTACCGACCACGAGGGTCGCGCCGCTGCCCGCGATGAAAGAGCTGACGAACTGGATATTCGCGTCCGAGAGGGCTGCACCAGGGAAGGAGAGCGACTTGCCGCCAGCGGTCAGCGTGGTGATGTCAAACGCGTTGCCGCTGTTCGCCACGACGACGTCGGCCGGGGTGAGCGTGCTGCTCGAGAAGGTAAGTACATCGCCTGCCACCAGATTGGCGGCGTCAGCCGACGTCATTGTTTCGAAAGTATAATTAGCCATCATTCACTCCAGTGAGCCCCCGGCCGCATGTGGCGTCGACAAGACAGACAGCGTCCTCGGCGCCGCTTATATCATGATCACGGGACGCGCATAGATATTTTGATTCCGTAACTGCGGGGTAAAGAGCGGTGCCGCAGCCGGGCTTTCCCCTATGCCTCACCGAGGTAGAAGTTGTCCGCGCGCGGGGGCTCCACGCGGATTTCCCAAGTCTCATTTTCTGGGTCGACCGCCCCCGCTCTGCGCGCGGCCGATGGTTCAGCATGGTCGATGGGGCGGTCGGGCAGGGGGCAATGTGGACGATTTTCAAGGGGCGGCTACGCTGGGTCGCTGACGGCTTTCCGGAGGCGATGAGAGGCAGATGGTCCGGGCGGACGTCCCGAGAAGGTCGGCCCTGCGTTGTGCGATATCGTTGGCACAAAAGAAAAGGGGCGGCCCTTCGGCCGCCCCGATCCTTGTACCTGTCCTGATGGATCAGGGAGCGACGGAGGCTTCGACGAAGCTGTCCGTCGTGAGGGTGGTCACGCCGGTGAAGGCAATAGCCGACGTCACGGAACCCAGAGCACCTTCATCGTTGTAGAACAGATAGGTGTCGGTGCCGACGGTCAGAGCAAGCACTTCGCCTGCGTCGAGGTTGGCTTCATCAGCGTAGTTGAAGGCCGCATCGACAGTGGTGAAGATCAGGCCCGGAGCATCGCTGACTTCTTCGACGGTGAAGCCGAGGTCGATGAGGTCGCCGGTCGAGAAATCGGTCACGCGATCGGTAACGGTCTCGTCGTCGATGGTCAGAACGTCGGCGTCGCCTTCGGCGAAGACGAATACGTCGTTGCCTGCGCCGCCGGTCAGGATGTCAACACCCGCACCACCGGTGATCTCGTCATCGCCGGCATCGCCGAGGATGACGTCGTTGCCGTCTTCACCATTGACGATGTCGTCATCGGCACCGCCGCGCAGCGAGTCGTTGCCGAGGCCGCCGTCGATGATGTCGTCACCCTTGTTGCCGTTGACGGTGTCGTTGCCGTCATCGCCGTTGATGGTGTCGTTGTCTGCACCGCCGAAAATGCGATCGCTGCCGTTGCCGCCATCGAGCGTATCCGCGCCGGCGTTACCCTGGATGTAATCCGAGCCGTTGCGGCCTTCGATGATGTCGTTACCGTCGGCGCCACCAGCAGCGCTCTGACCATAGAGACGGTCGTTGCTGCTGCCGCCAGTGATGAAGTCAGCGCCAGCGCCGCCTTCGATGATCGTGGCGCCCGACACGTTGCCCGTGTTGGCTACGTCGTTGCCATCACCCAGCGAAATGTTGAGGAGTCCGTCAGTTCCGAGGTTGGAGTTGACGGTATCGGCACCGGCGCCGCCGGTGATCGTGACGGCCGCGTCGCCGTTAAGAGTGATGGTGTCGTTGCCCGCGCCACCCGTGACGACGACCGAATCCTCATCGGTAGTGTCTTCGCCCAGAGTGACAGAGTCGTTGCCAGCGCCAGCGTCGACAGAACCGCTGCCGTTCAGCGTGATGATGTCGTTGCCGTCGCCGCCGGAGATCGTGCTCGCGCCCGAACCGTCGGAAGCCAGGAAATCGTTACCAGCGAAGCCATAGATGAACGAGCCGTCGCTGTCGGTTTCGACGCCGACTTCATCCCCATCGTTCGTGCCGACCGCGAGGGTCGCACCGCTGCCCGCAATGAACGAGCTGACGAACTGAATGTTCGCGCCCGAGAGAGCCGAACCGGGGAAGGAAAGCGACTTGCCGCCAGCGGTGAGCGTGGTGATGTCGAACGCGTTGCCGCTGTTAGCCACGACGACGTCGGCCGGGGTGAGCGTGCTGCTCGAGAAGGTGAGCGTGTCAGCCGATGTGAAATTGGCGGCGTCGGCCGACGTCATCGTTTCAAAAGTGTAATTAGCCATTAGAACCTCCAGTTGAACCTTACCCGGGCAAGCAGCGCGCAACCTCCCGTGATCCACGAGCGGGAGGCACCCCTTGCCGCCCGCGAACCGATCCCCCACGGCATGGTTCGACGAGCAAGCCCAGCACGTTGCTTAGCCAAGCTTTCTCAACCGCGCAACAGACAAAAGCGCAGCGCAGCATGGCTTTCTTCATGCGCCGCGCCGCTATTTTCTATGGGCACGCCAATGTTCGTGCTGCTGCTGCGTGTCGATTTCCGAAGAAAAATGACGATCGCGCTACAACCGAGGCGATGTTGGGCGCCTGAGCCTCTATTTCCGGGTGTTCCGGCAGATGAGGGTCGTGTCGTTGCTGGGCTGATGCCGCGCCCTCAGCGGCTCCAGTTGCCGAGGTCGATTCCGGTAAGCGCCTCGAATCGGGCAAGATCCGCCTGGTATAGCCCGCGCAGCAGGACGAGATCCTCTGCGGTCAGGCGCGACGGATAGTCGATGTCGTCGCGTGCCGCGCGTACGCTGCGGGGCAGCACGTTCGCCGGTGGGGCGACCCCGAGGAAGGCGCACACCGAGGCGATCGTCCCCGCGGGGTCGGTCCGCAGATCCTCCGATCGCAGGAACAGGCATTGCGTGCGGGGGAAGCTGCGGAGCAGCCGTTCGACCTGGGCACCGTAATAGCCCCGTTCGACATAGCTGAACACGCGATGATGGCCGGGCGCCTGCGGATCGCCGGGCGTCAGCCGCGCGCGGCCCTCGCGAATGCACCAGGCAAAGGGCTCGCGCTCCTTGCGCTTGGCATATTCCATCTTCCAGTGCGACCAGGCCCGTTCGACCGGGTCGCGGAAGATCAGGATCATCCGCATCGCCGGATTATAGCGTGCGATCCGCTCGATCGCGTTCGGCCAGTAGAGGTAGATCGGCGTCGCTTCGCCCCACCGGCCTGGGCGGTCGGGAAACAGCGCATGATAGGCGGCTTCGTCCGGACGGTCCCAGTCCTGCTCCTCGTCGTCGAAGAAATGCGCTTCCTTGACGTCGGGCAGATGAAGGCCGGGCACCTCGCGCAGATATTCGAACAGCGCGCTGGTGCCGCCCTTCTGGACCCCCGAGACGAGGAAATCGACCTTGCGGGTCATCTCAGCGTTCGCGGAGGGCCGTGCGCATGGAATCGGTGAAGGGTTCGAGCAGGAAGTCTATTATCGTCCGCTCCCCCGTCACGATCGCGACGCTGGCCGGCATGCCGGGCGCGAGGCGGACATTGGGGCCAGCCTTTGCGATCTGCTCGGCCGGCACGGTGACCTCGACCAGGAAATGGCTTTGTCCGGTCTTGTCGTTCACACGGGCATCGGCCGACACCAGCGTCACCTTGCCATCGACCGGCGAGACGAGGCGCGGATTGAAGCCGAGCAGCGTGACACGCGCCGGCATGTCGCGGCGCACGTCGGATATGTCGCGCGGGGCGACCTCGGCCGCGACGACCAGCTTGGTGTTCGACGGCACGATCTGCAGCAGCACCTGTCCCGCTCCGGCGATGCCGCCCTTGGTGAACTGGGTCAGGTTGAAGACATAGCCGGCGACGGGCGCACGGATTTCGGTCTGCTGCAGCATCATCTTCGCAGAGCGCAGCTTGGGGTCGGCCTCTGCCAGCTTCTCCTGTGCGGCGCGGATGCCGTCGGCGACCTCGGTCTGGTGTTTGTCCTCGAGCTGCGCGATCTGCAGGCGGACCTGGCCGATCGACTGGCGCGCGCGGGAGATGTCGGACATGGCCGACCCCTTCTGCCCGCGCACCTGGACGGTGCTGCGTTCGAGCGCGAGGAGGCGGCTGTTGGGGGCATAGCCCTGCCGCGCCAGTTCGCGCACGCCCTGAAGCTCTTCGCGGATCAGCTTGCCCTGATCCTCGATCGCGTCGGCCTGGATCTGCAGGCCGGCGACCTGCGTCTGCAGTTGCTGCGCCTGCGAGTTGAGAACCATCGCCTGGCTGCGATAGAGCATCATCCGGGTGTCGAACAGCGCCCGCTGCCCGTCGAGCAGCGCGGCCACGTTCGGATCGGTCGCCGCGCGTGCGACGAGGTCCTGGGGAAAGGTCACTGAAGACGCATTGGCGGCTTCGGCCTGGAAGCGGGCGATCTGCGCACGGGCGCTGTCGACGGCGCTCTGGAAGATGTCGACAGCGGCTTCGGACTGGGTGTCGTCGAACCGGATCAGCAACTGGCCCTGCGCGACCTTCTGGCCCTCGCGGACGAGGATGTCGCGGACGACCCCCGCCTCGAGCCGGCTCAGTGTCTTGCTGTTGTCCTCGACCTTGATCACGCCCTGCGCGAGCACCGCGCCCGAGACGCGGAACACCGACGCCCAGATCAGCAGGACGACGATGAGGATCAGCAGTGCGATACCGCCCTTCGCCATCGGATGGCGCAGCCGGCGTTCGATCTCCGCGTCGCGGGCGGCGAAGGCGGCAGCAGGATCGACCGGCTCGCCCTCGACTGTCTCGCTGGAATCGGGGCGCGCGATGGCGCGGCGCAGGTCGGCGAGCAGCTTCATGGCTTGACCTCCGCCAGAGCTGGGCTTGGCGGCTTGTTCTGCGGGGCCTGTGTCGCCTGAGGCGGGTTCAGCGCGCGCAGCACATCCTCGCGCGGGCCATATTTCTCGATGCGCCCGGCGCGGATCATCATCAGCTTGTCCGCCTGGGAAAGAACGCTCGGCTTGTGCGACACCATAACGATGGTCGTGCCTTTGGCCTTGAGGTTGCGAAGCGCCTCGGCCAGCGCATTTTCGCCGTCGGCGTCGAGATTGGCGTTCGGTTCGTCGAGAACGACGACCTTTGGATCGCCATATAGGGTGCGGGCGAGGCCGACGCGCTGGCGCTGGCCGGCCGACAGGATCGACCCCGCCTCGCCCAGTTCGGTATCATAGCCTTTGGGCAGGCGCAGGATCAGGTCATGCGCGCCGGCCAGTTGCGCGGCGGCGACGATGTCGGCGTCCTGTGCATTGGGCAGAAAACGGCAGATATTGTTACGTACGGTGCCGGCGAACAATTCGGTGTCCTGTGGCTGATAGGCGACATGGCGGCCGAAATCGCTGCGTTCCCAGCTATAGACGTCGGCCCCGTCGAGCCGGACGGTGCCGGTGCCCGGCTTCCAGATGCCGACCATCAGCCGCAGCAGGGTCGACTTGCCCGCGCCCGACGGGCCTATCACGCCGACCATCTCGCCCGGCACGATGATGAAGCTGGCGCCCATCAGGATCGGGGCAGGCGACGCCTTGGTCGTGAAGCTCACGCCCTCGAAAGCGATGCGGCCGGTGGGCGTCGGCAGCTGGGTCGACGGCACCGGCGGCTCGAACTCGGCGAGCACCTTGTCGAGACGCTTATAGGATTGGGAGGCCTCGAACAGCACCTTCCAGGACGCGACAAGTCGCTCGATCGGGGCGAGTGCCCGCGAGGCGAGCAGCATGTTGGCGAACAACAGACCCGAGGCGATGTTGCCGATGATGACGAGATAGGCGCCCACCGCGATCGTCGCGACCTGAATGCCCATGCGGACGAAGCGTATAGCCGCCTGATAGAAGCTGCCCTGATCGCTCGCGACGATGTTCATCCGCTGCGCGATCTGGCGATAGGTGAACCAGGCGCTGCCGAGCATCGGCAGCATGCCGAGCGCGCGGACGATTTCCGAATTACGGAGTGCGGCGTCGGTGAAGGAATAGCTCTTTATAGACGCGCTGCTCGCTTCCTTCAGCGCCGCATGGGTCGCGCGATCCTGCAGGATGGCGAGCAGCAACAGCAGAAATCCGCCGATCGTCGTCACGGCACCGATCCAGGGATCGATGACGAACAGCACGCCCAGGAATATCGGCATCCACGGCAGGTCGAACAGCACGCTCACTGCGGCTCCGCTGATCGCCGCACGCAGCGTGTCGAGGTCACGCAGTGCCTGGGCATGCGATCCGCCGACGCGGCGGACGACCAGATCGAACAGCGCGGCGAAGGTGGGGCTGGCCAGTTCGCGATCGAAGGCGATGCCGAAGTTCGACAGCGTTTGCGTGCGATAATGGTCCAGAATGCTCGAGACCAGGAACACCACCAGCGCGCCAAAGGTCAGCACCAGCAGCGTCGACCCGCTATGGCTGGCCAGCACGCGCGAGTAGATCTGGTTGGTGTAGATCGGGAGCGCAAGGAACAGCAGGTTGCTGAACAGGCTGAACAGTGCGGCGGCCGCGAAGGCACGCTTGCCCTTGGCCAGGGCATCGTTGATCATGTTCTTCTGGAGCAGGGCGGAAATCATCGCGCAGTCATTCCCGTTTGCGGCGTCCGCCGATATTCGCGAGCTGGCCGGCCTGATATCATCCCGGCCGCCGGGCGGCTAAATCTTTTCATTGCGGATCCGAGGGGCGGGGCGGGGGATTGCCATAGTCGCCGAGCAGCGCCGGTATCTCCTCGGCAGAGATCAGGCGACTCTTGCTGATCGGAGTCAGCGGATCGGTTACCACGCTCGGTGGCGGCGTGGGCGGCAGATCGAGCTGGCCAGTCGGCTTCGGTTGCTTGGCGCCGCGCAGGTCGGGCTTCGGCTTCGCATTCGGGCTGGCCGATCCGACCCGGTCGAGCAGCATCACGACGGGTTCTGTCGGCGAAACGCCGCGCCAGCGCACCTTGCGGAATTCCTCGTCGGGATCCTTGGCCGGTATCGCCGAGTTCACCGTGCGCGCATCCAGTCGGCCCATCGCGAGCAACAGGGATGCGCGCGCGACATATTCATTGTAGCGGTTCGACAGCAGCCCCAGCTGCGCCGAGGCCAGCTCCTGCTCCGCGTTGAGCACGTCGGTCGTCGTTCGCAGCCCGTTCTGCTCCTCCAGCCGCATGCCGGCGAAGGTAACCTGGGCGGCCTCGACCTGCCGGCGACCCGCGGTGACGGCGATGCGGGCCGAGCGCAGCTGGTTCCATGCGACGACCACATCCTGCAACGCCTGCCGCCGTTCGCCGTCGAGCGCGGCCTGGGCGGCGCCATTCTGGTCCTGGGCCTGGCGGATGCGCGACTGGATCGCGCCGGCCTGGAAGATCGGCTGGGTGATCGTGATCTGCGCCTGGACGTCGGTGCGCAGCTGGCGACTGTCATAGGGCGACAGCGGCCCGAGCTTGCCGGCCGAGGCGGAGATGGTCGCCTGTGGCCGCTGATTGCCGCGCTGCGCCGCGACATTGGCGCGCGTCGCCTGCTCGTTATAGCGGGCGGCGGCGAGATTGGCATTTTCCTCGTCGGCGATGGCGAAGGCCTCGTCGACGCTCTCGGGCAGCCCCCCAAGATCCGGCAGCGGCTGAAGGTCACGCGGCTCACGGCCGACGACGAGCAGATATTGGCCCCGACTCACGGCCAGCTGCGTCTCCGCAGCAGCCAGCTGCAGCTCGCCTGCGGCAAGGCGCGCATCGGCCTGGGCCACGTCGGTTATGGTCGCGTCGCGCACATTGCGCCGCGCGCGGCGTTCGGCCAGCTGCTCGCGAAGCGCTGCGACATTCTCCTTCGAGACCTCGAGCCGCTGCTCGTCGCGCAACACAGCGCCATAAACTTCGATCACGCGCTGAACGGTTTCGCCTTCGACCCGGCGCAATATTTCCTGGCTCTGTTCGACATTGGCCCGGGCTTGGGCGATCGCCCCACGGACGCGCCCACCGGTATAGACAGGCTGGCGGACGCTGACGCTCAATTCGCCTTGATTGGTATCGCCCGAGCGGCTGCCGAATTTTGGCCCCAGTTTCTGGTACTCGTAGGAGCCAGTCGCCGTGACCGAAACGGTCGGCCCATATTGTCCGCGGGTCTGGACGTAGGTCTCGTTGGTCGCCTTCTGCCGGAAGCGCTGCTCGACGAGTGTCGGGTTGCTTGCGTAGGCCGCTTCCACCGCGTCCATCAGCGTCTCAGCCATGGCGATCGAGGGTGTCGTCGCGAACGTAAGACCGAGAAGCGAACCGGCCATCAGGCGCGTTCGACCGATTGCGTTGGAAGATCGACGGGGGCTGCGCTGTCTTATGAGGATCATCCAGTTTGCCGTCATTTCATCGACGGCTCCTATCCCAGGCCCGCCGCTGGTGCCGGGCCGCCCCCATAGCCGCCTGTGCGCGTGAGTCAATCACGACGAGACCCTTGCTGCAGCCTTAACGGCTTGCGTTTGAATGTGGCTTCTTCCTAAGAGGCAGGACCGGCGCGGCCGGCCGCAACCGCCCCGCGGCACCATCGATCAAGAGTCTTTCGCCATGCGCGCTCCCGATTTCGTCCCCACTCTCCTCATGGTAGCGCTTCCGGGATGATAGGCGGCTATTGGCAGCGGCGGACGGTCAGGCGGGCCTTTCGGAAGGCGAGCGCCGCGCGCGATGCGCGTGACTGGCGCACCGCCGCCCGGCACTATCGCCGCTTCCTTGCCGCCCGGCCTGGTGATTTCGCGATCTGGGTGCAACTCGGCCATATGCTGGCAGAGGCCGGCGACCTTGGAGAGGCCGACGCAGCCTATCGCAGGGCGGCGGAGATCGACCCGCAGGACGCAGACCTCGCGCTCTGCCGCGGACATCTGGAGCGCCGGCGCAGCAATATCGAGGGTGCGCTCGATTTCTATCGGAAAAGCTTCGAGCTCGACGGCAACGACCATGCCGCACGCGCGCTTGCCGAACTCGCCCCGCCCCCGGAAGAACCCGAAACCGAACCCGAACCCGAAGTTGGGCCCGAACCGGAGCAATCCGATGCCGATGGTGACAGCACGACGATAGACTGCGCCGCCGACGAGGTGCTGCATAGCGAGGAGGAAAGTGCTGCTCTCCAAGAGGAGGGCGCAGAGCCGGAGGCCCCGCCCGCCTGGGGCGGGCGAATCGAGGGCTGGTATCTGCGTGGCGTTTCGGGCGTCTTGTTCGAGACCGAGGATGAGCAGCCCTGGGTCGAGTTTCGCGAGGGCCAGCGCCTTGTGGGTCAGGCGACGCCGAGCCGACGTGACGACGGCATGCTGGAATTCCGCACCGTGCTCGATGTCGAACTGGGCGATAATGGGGAGGGGGCGGAGGTCCTCGCGCGGCGCATGCCCGACGGTGCGACGCTGGAGCCCGGCCCGATCATCCTGTTCCCCCCCTCGCGCCACCCCGAGGATCATGCGGTCGCCTGGTCTCTGCCTTCCGTCACGGTGAAGCCCTTTGTCGGCGATCCGCGCGGCGAGGTGGCGCTGTTCGTCACCCATTCGCGCAGCGGCAAGGTCAAGCCGCACGTCCTGCCTTATATCCGGGCGCTCAAGGCGGCGGGTCTGTCCGTATGCCTGATCGCCTCGGTCGACCGGCCGCTCGACCCTGCGCCCGAGTTGCTCGACCTTGTCGACGGGATGCTCGTGCGCCGCAATGGCGGCTATGACTTCGCCGCTTGGGCGCATGCGCTGAAGCTCGACCCGCGTCTCTATGGTTCGTCGACCCTGTATCTGGTCAACGACAGCGTTCTGCCGGCGGCCGATACGGGCCGAATTGCTACGCTGGTGGAGCAGGTGCGGGCGAGCGAGGCCGATCTGGTCGGTCTGACCGAAAGCCATGAGTGGCGCTGGCATGTGCAGAGCTATTTCCTCGCCGTGAAGAGCCGGTTCCTCTCGTCGCGCGCGTTCCACGGCTTCATGGACGATGTCCGCCTGCTGACCCGCAAGGATCATGTCATCCGCGCCTATGAAGTTCGCCTCGCCGAACTGGCCGAGGAGAGCGGGCACAGGGTGGATATCCTCTACCCCAGCGCTACGGCGATCAATCCGACCCTGTTCGGCTGGCGCGCGCTGATCGAGGCGGGGATGCCGTTCGTCAAGCTGCTGCTGCTGCGCGGTCAGTTCGACGCGATCGACATAGACGGCTGGCAGGACGTCCTCGCCGCGCATGGCTTCGACGCGGCGCTGGCGGAAGCGGTGATCGCTGCTGCCGCCGAAGAAGGTCCGGTGGACGATGGCGGCCGCCTGCTGGCGCGGCGCCTGCCGGAGCGGGCGGCAGGGGCCGATGAGAGGCTCAAGGTCGCGTTCTTCGGTCCGTGGAACTATGACAATGGGCTGGGCTCGGCAAGCCGTGGGATCATCGCTGCGTTGCGGGAAACGGGCGTCCGCCTGAACCTGCACCCCGTCCACAAGGCCTTTCACGTCCACAAGCCGCTGACCCCGCCCGTCGACATCGTCGACTTTGCCGGGCCGGCCGATATCGCCATCGTGCATCTCAACCCCGACAGCTGGCATCTGCTGACCGACGACCAGCTTGCAGCGATTGGGGCGGCCCGAAAGCGGATCGGCTATTGGGTGTGGGAGATGGGGCATATCCCGCCTGCCTGGCGCCGCAATTTCGGCGCGGTCGATCGCATCTGGGCACCGAGCCGCTATTGCGCCGATGTCTTCGCCGCGGGCGGAGACGTTCCGGTCGACGTCGTGCCGCACGTCGTCCCGCTCGCGGAGACCTCGCTGGTCGATCCGGGCGCCAGTCGTGAGCGGCTGGGCTTGCCCGCCGATCGTCGGACGATCCTCTATATCTTCGATGGGTCCAGCTATCTCGTGCGCAAGAATCCGGCGGCGCTGGTGCGGGCTTTCGCAGCGTCAGGGCTGGCCGAGCGCGGATGGTCGCTGGTCCTCAAGACCAAGCATTTGCTCGATCGCCCCGAAGAGGGCGAAGCGCTGCGCTCGCTGGCCGATGAAACCGACGGCGTCGTTCTGCTGGACCGGTCGATGACGGCGGACGAACTCGCCGAGCTGGTCGCTGCAGCCGACATCTATGCCTCGCCGCATTGTTCGGAAGGCTTCGGCCTGACGGTTGCCGAGGCGATGGCGATGGGCAAGCCCGTTGTCGCGACCGATTTCGGCGGAACCCGCGACTTTCTGGACGCGGAGAGCGGCTGGCCGGTTCGGGCGCATGGCTGGACGCTCGATCAGGATTTCGGCCATTATACCGTCGGCGGGAGCTGGGCCCGGATCGATGAGCCGGCACTGTCGCTGGCTCTGACGCAGGCGGCCGAGGCCGTCGAGGCCGGCGACTCCGGCAAGGGCGTTGCAGCGCGGGCGCGGATCGCCGGGCAGCTTTCGCAGGCGGCGGTGGCGGAGCGGATCCGCGACAGCTTCGCACGGCTGCGCACGGAGCCCGCCGAAGGGCGCGGCCTGACCTTTGCGGTCAACGGGCGTGCCGGCATGCCAGCCGAGCGCGTGGCGTTCGGCGAAGGGCTGCACATGGTGCTGCTCGCGCCCGACGGTGCCTATGACGCGGCCGTCCCGCCCGAATTGCCCGATGATCCGGATGCATGGGTCGTGCTTGCCCCGCGCGGCAGCCGGCTCGCGCCGATGTTCGAGCGGGCGTGGCGTGATGCGATGCAGGCGCGGCCCGATGCGGGCATATTCTATGGCGACGACGTTGCGGCTGAGGCAACGCGCCCGATCGATCAGTTGCGTCTCAAGCCCTGTTTCGACGTCACGCTTCTGGCGGCGCAGGATTATATCGGTGCGCCGCTGATCGTGCGGGCTTCGGTGCTTCGCGAGATCGGTCTCGACCCGGCCATGGGCAGCGCCTTGCTCGACGATCTGCTGATGCGTGCGCATCATGCCGGTGTTTCGATCGCCCGGATCGCGCAGGTCCTTCTGTGCCATCCGGCCGAAAGACCGCAAGCCGACCCCATCGTCCGGCGCCGCATGCTCGAGCGCCTGCCGCACTATCGCGATCATGGCTTCGTGGCGGGGCGGGCGCCCGACACGTTGCTGCAGCGGCGTCGTTTCGGCAAAGTCTTTCCAGATGTTTCGCTCGTCATTCCGACGCGCCGCAGCCGCGTTCCGGACAGCCGGACCACCTATGTCGAGCGCCTGCTGAAGGCGGTGGCGAAGGTCGACTGGCCGATGGACCGGCTGACGGTGATCGTCGGCGACGATATCGCGGGGGAGCCGGCCTGGGCAAAGCGCGACTGGCCTTTCGTCCTGCGTCGGATCGAAACGCTGCGCGCCGTGGACGAACCGTTCAACTATGCCGCGAAGATGAACCGGCTGTGGCGTGAGGCGACCAGCGAGCAGATCGTCCTGATGAATGACGACCTTCAGCCGGTCGAGGGCGGCTGGCTGCGGGCGCTCATCGGCTTCTCGATGGACGAGGATGTGGGCGGAGTCGGCGGGCGCCTGCTCTATGCCGACGGGCGGATGCAGCATGCCGGCATAGCGCCGCTGTTCGGGGCGGTCGCGCACCCCTGGGCAGGCCGCTCGACCGATCGCGCCACCTATCAGGATTGGGCATCGGTGCAGCGCGAATGGTCTGCGGTCACCGGGGCCCTGTTCGCAACGCGCCGTTCCCTGTTGGAGCGGATCGGCGGCTTCGACGAGCAGTTCACGCTCGAATATAACGATATCGACATGTGTCTGCGGATGCGGGCGCTCGGCCTTCGCATCATCTGCACGCCCGATGCGGAGATGGTCCATGCCGAAAAGGCTTCGCGCGGCGAGATGCCGGCTGGGGGCGACCAATATGCGTCCTTCATGCAGCGCTGGAAGCCGTGGCTTGCGCAGGATCCATCCTGGCACCCCGGCCTGCGCTGGGACAGTTTCGAGGTCATGCCGGTCGACGACCGCGATGCCTGGTATCGGTGATATCCGCCCGGATGTCGGGGCTGTGCCCGGCGCCGGACGCAGGCTAAGGCTGTCCGATGGTCGAGGAAAGAACAGCGAGCGCCGATGACGGTCAGGCGGTGGTCTTGCCGCCCCGTTTCGACGAGACCGAGTATCGGGCACGCAATCCGGACCTGGCGATCGGGCCGGCGGAAGCCGAAGCCCATTATCTGGCCGAAGGGCGCGCGCGGGGGCTTGTCGCCTCTCCACTCGCCTTGCGCGAAAATCTGATTGCGATGGTCGCCGACGGGCGGTCGGTCCTCGAGATCGGGCCCTTCTGTAATCCGCTGCTCAAGGGGCCGTCGGTTGCCTATCTGGACGTGCTTGACGCGGACCAGTTGCGCGCGCGGGCGCGGGAGATCGGGCTCGATCCGGAGGGATGCCCAGCGCACATCGATTATGTCGGTGGCCTGGAACAGGTGAAGCGGCGCTTTGACGCTGTCATCAGCAGCCATGCGATCGAGCATCAACCCGACCTGATCCACCACATGCAGCAGATCGAGCGCATCCTTGAGCCGGATGGCCTGTTCTGCCTGATCATTCCCGACAAACGCTATTGTCTCGACCATTTCCTGCCCGAAAGCACGATCGCCCAGGTGCTGCAGGCGCATCGCGACCGCCGGCGGACGCACAATCTGGCAAGCATCGTCGAACATGTCGCGCTGACCACGCATAATGACAGCCATCGGCACTGGGCAGGGGATCATGGCGATCCGCTGCCGCGCGACCGGGCGGCGCGGCTGGCCAAGGCAATGCGCGATCATGATTTCGCGCTGGGCCGCTATGTCGATGTGCATGCCTGGTATTTCACGCCCGACCGCTTCGCCGAGATCGTCGGTGCGCTGGGGGCGCTGGGACTGGTCGGGCTGGAGGTCGCAGGCGTCTACGATACGGCACATGGGCGCAACGAATTCTGTGCCGTGCTGCGACTGTCCCCCGAGGCGCGGCGTCTGGCACCGAGCGCCGATCGGCCGCTCGAAATCATGCTGATCCAGTTTATCGGGCAAGGCGAGGAGGATAGCGCCGCGCAGGCGGCGACGGCCGGCACGATACAGGCCTTTGCGCGGCGGCATGGCTATCGGTACGAACTGGGCCTTGGCACGCAATCGGTCTTCGATCTTCTGTCGGACGCAGTCGCCCGCCAGCACGGCGACTGGGCGGTTTTGTTCGGGCCCGACAGCTTCATCGGCAGCGCAGATTTCGATCTGACTTCCTATCTCGATGGGCAGAACCGGCCGCTCGTCATCCTGTCACAGGCCGGGATGCCAGCGCTGGGTCGCGGGGCCGGGGCGCCCTGGCTGCTCAACCTGGCCCATCGCAGCGCGCGCGCCTTTCTCGGCGCGCTTGGCCAGCGGGATAGCGACGACGTGGATATTGCAGCGATCGCGCAGGCGGTCGGCGGCGCCGATGCTGTGCGAATCGAGCAGGAGGCCATTCTCGGCGGCCGGCACGCCGCTTTCGTCCGCTGCGCGGCAGGCGATGCTGTTCGACTCGAGGACCTGGCCCTGGCGGTTCGCACGGCGCTTGTGGCGGGTGGAGACGCCGCAGCGGCGCCAGCGCCAACACCGTCTGCGGGACGCTGGGCCGCTCGCTTTTTCCATCCGGCGGGCCGTCTTGCGCCGCTGGTCGAAGCGCCCGCGGCCACACCGGATAGGGTCGGTGCGCAAGCGCTTCGCGATGCGTGGGTCCGGATGGGCGGACCGGCGGAGATCGATCGCCTGCCCGCGCGGATGCTGCCGCTGGCCGACCTGCTGGCACGGGGCGATGACGAGGGGCTCGCCTCGGCGCTTGCGGCGTTCGGCCGATCCTCGGCCGCGCAAGGGTGGTTGGGTGGAGATCGCCAGCACGACCGCGCCCGCGATCCCGGTTTCGCCGAGCAACTGGCGCGCTGGACCCATGACAAGCTCGTCTCGCTCGCCGAAGCGGTGGGATGTCTGAGGGTCGAGAATCCCGAGACGGGGCCCTGGGGCGTTACGGCGCAACGCGATCCCGCCGAACTTTTCGCCGCCATCGAAACCGCCTTGGGTGCCGACCTGTCACCCCCGCCGAACATCGGCGCCTATCTCGGTATCGCCGTCGGCGGGGGCAGGGTGGTCCATATGCGGATGCTGGACGCGGTCTATGCCGCATGGCGTGTGCGACAGCTTCAGGAGCAACTGGCGGATGCCAGCGGGACTGAGGCTTTCGCTGTCGGAGAGATCGGGGGCGGGATCGGCCTCAACGCCTTCTACGCCGGTCGGCTGGGGCAGCCACCCTATCGCCAGTTCGGCAGCGCCACTGCTGCGGTTATTCAGTCCTATGTCACGGGGACGGCGCTGCGGGATGTTGCCCCCGGCGACCTGCGGCAGTCACGGCTGGACCTGCTTCTGAACTGCGACTCCCTTCCCGACATGGCAGAGGAGGATGCTCTGGCGTGGCTGGCGGCGGCGCAGGGTGCGCGGGTGACACATGTTCTGAGCATCAATCAGGAGGTGGCCGCACCGGGCCTGCACGCCGTGGCGGAGCTGATCGAAAAGGCGGGCGGCTATGCCCTGATCAGCCGGCACCGCCACTGGATGCGGGCGGGCCATGTGGAAGAGCTGTATCGGCGGATCTGAGGGGCTCACCCGGTTTTTGATCCGTTCTGGATGAGATAACCCTCTCATAAGCTTGCATCCTTCGAAACGGCTGCCCCAATGCGCCTTGGTCCGGCGTTTCGCCGGTGAGAGGAGAGAAGATGGCAGTCACGCGCGAGCAGGTGATCGACGCCTACCGGCTTATCCTGGGGCGGGATCCCGAGAGCGAGGCCGTCGTGGAGGGCTTCCTCAATGTACGGGACTGGCAACAGCTGCGGGATATCTTCTTCGGCAGCCAGGAGTTCGCCTTGAAGAATGGCGCCGATGGGCATCACGCCCTTCCGGTCGGCCGCTATCTGGACGTGCGTGAAATCGACGTCGACCTGCGCTGCTCCGGGAAGCAGCTTCAGCAGATGTTCGACCGCATCGGTGCCGAGTGGAAGAAATTCGGGGAGACCGAGCCGCATTGGTCGGTCCTCGTCAGCGATGACTTCAGGCAAGAGAATCTCGCCGAGAATATCGAGCGCTTCTATGCCAGCGGAAAGCCGGACATCGATATCCATCTGAACT
Organism: Rhizorhabdus phycosphaerae; assembly: GCF_011044255.1. Classification (NCBI taxonomy): domain Bacteria; kingdom Pseudomonadati; phylum Pseudomonadota; class Alphaproteobacteria; order Sphingomonadales; family Rhizorhabdaceae; genus Rhizorhabdus; species Rhizorhabdus phycosphaerae. Next base: position 1,599,942 of record NZ_CP049107.1, on the reverse strand, counting down.
TCCTGCGACGCAGCGGCCTCTCGACGCACTTCCGCCGGGCGATGGACTTTGGCTGCGGCGTCGGCCGGTTGTCGTTGGCGCTCGCGGCGCATGCGGACGCGGTTGTCGGCGTCGACATATCGCCGCCCCACCTGGCGCTTGCCCGCGAAAGGGCCGGCACCGTCGCAGCGGGGAATGTGACGTTCGAGGCGATCGGATCGGTCGATGATCTCGCTGGCCTGGGTCTGTTCGATCTGGTCATCAGCCGGATCGTCCTCCAGCATAACCCGCCGCCCGTGATGGCCGCGATCTATCGCCGCCTGCTCGACGCACTGACGCCAGGGGGCGTGGCGATCGTGCAGATGCCGACCTACATCGTAGGGCAGCGTTTCGCGGCGGAGAGCTATCTATCGAGCGAGCAGCCGGCGATGGAGATGAACGCGCTATCCCAGGACCGGATATTCGAAATCATCGACGCTGCAGGATGCGTGCCGGTCGAGATACGTGAAGATGGGGCGGCAGGCGGCAACGCAATCAGCCATACGATCGCGGTTCAGAAAAGACGGTGATCGGTAGCGGCAACGGCCTGTGGTAGGCGATCACGCGATTTGCCAAGGGGTTGTGGGCCGTTGGTGGTCGATCAGATCTCGATCTCCAGCTCTCATGGTCCTGGAGTAACGATCATCAGCGACGCGCTCGGCGAATGTTTCTATCGACACTCACTATAGTATATGTGGCAACCAATCTGATAATCAGAAACAGATTTCATTCTGACATCAAAATGGACGGCACGCTTAAGCGTTTTGATCCTCGCGAGAAGATGAATTGCGCCAAGCCGCTGCATAGTCACCCTGCTGTGGCCAGCGTCGGTTGAACGGAACAACATTTTCGATACGCTCTGCGATGTAGAGCAAACTCGCCTTACGGTGTGTCAAACCGATTTCGCCTCGGACGCCGTCAGCGCCGCTGTCCTCGACCACGTCCAAAGGCGATCCATCTAAAGCCCCATAATAAACTGCATGGAGGCGATATCCATTGTCGGGCACCAGCACCCTGAAAGCCAGTTCCGCACTGAACTGATAGAATCCGTGACCAAACCAGTTATTCGCAGGAACGCAGGCAATCAGACGGCCACCGACCTTCGGGAGCAAAAGAAGGTTCTTCCATGATTGCGCCACATTGAAAATGTGCTCCGTCGATCCAAAGTCGATGACCGTGTCGAACTTGCCATGCAGAACGGCGTCGATCGGCTCGTTGAAGTCATGTACGATATCCGCCCCTTCGTAAGCCGAGGCGTCGACGGAAACGATGCTGGTCGCGCCAAGCCGGGGCAATAATTGCTGGTCGGCAAAGGCGAAGGGCCCGATTGCTTCTGCGAGACCCGAGCCCAGATCGGCCTCGCGGATCCACTTATCAACTTCAGGGCTTTCGAGGATGTACAGGCCTTGCCGCCCAAGCTGCAGCACGTCGCCTAGCGGGCCAAAGCGGTTTCTTGTTTCGATCAGCAACCGCAAACTGTCGACGTCGATTCCCATCAAACCGGCCTAGCTTGAATGGCGGGGCCGCGCAACGAGGTGTTTTTTGACTTGGATCTTGGGCGCCCGCGGCAGTGCAGAAGGAGCCAGACTCAACCTCTTACGGGTAACAACCGGGGAGCCCGGCATGTGAAAGCTCGTGCTGGACGGTTTCGATCTCGACCCAGATCTCAGCGGCAGCCATGTCAGCGGTTCTGCCATGGCTTCTTCTGACCGGTAGCTAACAGCATCCGCGCCCGATGCTCAGCGCTGGAGCGTCTTATACTCGTCGCTGTGTATCAGTTCATGAGCCACCAGCCTCGTGCCCTCTTCCAAGCCGCTAGCGTCTACCAGTCGAGCGTAGGACGTGAGTCCTCCGTCGTCGGGTTCGCGCTTGAGCAATCCGCGATAGAGGGCTGCCACCACTTGCAGGCTTGCAGACTTCCGATCCGAAAGGAGCTCTTCCGACAATGCCTCAAGCATGTTCGTACGCGTGCCGATGTCGGGGCTCAGCGACCGCAATAGCTGTCGGATGAAGATCGCCTCGCTCGAATTGACGGTCGCGCCATCGTCATAATCAACGGCGTCACGCAGCACGCTATCCTCACACAGGACATCGAACAGCATGGACTGGTCGCTTTCGCTGTCGTCCCAGACACTCATGCCGCGCAGGCGTTCGTCCTCAATTTGCAGATATTTGTCGAGCCACCGCCGGACGATCTCGCGCGCCGAAGCATTGCCGAGATTGAGCAGGATTACGCCGGCGTTGATGCACCACGGGTGGGGTGAGCCGGGTATCGTGGTCATGATACCGGCGCGCTGTCGGAAACGGCCGAGATAGGCGTCAAGGTCGAAGTCAAGGTCGTTGATATAGGCATCCGCGTCGAGGTAGATCGCCCAGCCTGCAAATTCCCGGTCGATCAGTTCGCGAAACTGGAACATCCGGTTGAAGGTGGCATGCCAGGGGAAGTACCCCCGCTTGATCCCCACATAGCTTTCGTAGGCATAGCCGTGACGCCGACAATATTCTGTAATCGTGCGGGCGGTCGCATCAAGCATCCGCTTGTAGCGATAAGGATCTGCCGTCTGCAGAAATACGACGTCCAACAACCCCTCCCGAAGACTACTCCCGCAACGGCTTTATACGCCGTTCCCCGCTCGGCTATTCCCGAATTTTCCTTACAGTGAATGCTCGCGTACGCCGGCGGCCAGAAGCCAGCCGATGCCATAGGCGACCAACAGCGACAGGAAGATGGTCAGCACAATCTCGCCGCGCTTGGGATATTCCGACTTTACCGGCATGTTCGGGTCGACGACGCGGACGATGTAGAGCTGCTGCTTCATCGCGGCGTCGCGCGCTTTTTCGAGATTGGCCGCTGCGACCTCATAGCGCTTGGCGGCGAATTGCTGGCGGATCTGGAGGTCCTGGTAGTTGCCGAGGCGCGCGGCGATCGCGCCACCGCCGCTGGTCAGCTTGCCCGACTGTCCGGCGACCTGGGCTTCCAGCGCGCGGACCCGTGCGAGCGTCGCCACATATTGAGGGCTGGACGGTGCGATGATGCCCTTCATGGCGTTCAGCTGGGCTCGGGCGTTGGTAAGTTGCCCCTCCAGCGTCGTGACGAGGCCGAGCTGCGCCTTCCCCGAGCCTTCCGGGTCGATGTCGCCGCGCGCCTGACGGAAGCTCGTCATCTTCGACTGGATCTCGAGCAGTGCCTGCTCGGCTTCCGCCAGCTGTCGGCGCGCACTGGAAAGCTGGTCGGTCTGGCTGCGCCGGTTGATTTCGTTCACCCGACCCTCGCCCATGGCGAGCAGTTCGTTGATGATCGCGTAGCTGTCGGTCGGGCGAAAGGCGCGAACCTGCAGCGAGGTGATACCCGTCTCCTGGTTGAACTTCACATTCACCTGCCGACGGTAATAGCGCAGCAGCATTTCGGGCGTGGGCTGCGAGAACCACAGCCGCGTCGCCACGTCCGCTTCTGGCCGCCGGAAACGCTCGACCAGGTTCAGCTTGTCGTCGATGCGGTTCACGACCTGCTGCGAGTCCAGATAGTCGTTGACGCTCATCGCCTCGCTACGCGACGCCGACATGCCGCCGCCGAGACCCAGAAACTGGCTGAAGCCACTACTCGGAGTCGGCGCGGCATCGGCCGTACGGACGATGAAATGCGCCTCCGACTGATATTGGTCGGCCGCGAGGACGTAATAATAGAGTGCGGCCAGCAGCGTCGGGACGACGACGATCGCCAGGAACCACTTGTTCCGTCGCGACCACGCACGGAGTTTCTCCGACCAGTGCGGACGCTCGACGAGCGCGTCGGCGGAGTGCGGCTTGATAATTCCGTGCATCGATTATCCAGATATTGCAGGCTGAGGCGACATTAGCGGACGTGTATGCGATTGCGAAGCCGCCGTATCCCGAGCAGGCCAGTATAGGTGAAGAAGGCGCACCAGGCGATGGCGTAGCCGGGAAAGATATGCTGCGCCGATGCCATCTCGAACATGCCGTAGCGGATGATCTCGAAGATGTTGACCAGCGGAAACCAGTCTGCGGCTCGCTGGACGGAGAGAGGCAGCCACTCGACGGCGAAGAAGGCGCCCGAAAGCGGCATCATGAAATAGGAGATCGGATGCACCAGCCGCTGCAGGGTAGGGCGCTCGAAGGTGATGGCCGTGACGTTCAGACCCAGCGCGAAGGAGATCCAGATCATGAGCAGCACGCCGAGCATGGCATAGAGTGGTCGCGCCGGAACCTCGCCCATGCCGATCAGCGTGATGAAGCTATAAATGATGACGAATGTCGTGATGCACCCCGCCGATTCGACCACGACACGGGCGATCGACAGGTTCAGAACCGACACCATCCGGTGGTACATGAGGGGCAGATTGCCCTCGACGATGCTTTCCGCACGATTGAAAATGCCGCGGAAGATGATGAAGACGCAATAGCCAACGATAGAGAAAGCCACTGGCGGTATCGCCGATCCGAGGTGCCCGGGCTGGAAGGCGTGAAGCGCGCCGATGACCGTCGCGAGCAGCATCGGTTCACCGATCATCCACAGATAACCGATATTGTTACGGCCGAAGCGGGTGTGCAACTCGCGCAGGACGAGCGCCCCCACGACGTTCATCTGATGCGTCAGATCGTCGTAGAAGGAGGAGCGGATAGCGGTCATTTCGCCATATCTCCGCGCGCATCGATGTCGCGAACCAGGTCAAGCACGGTCGCGATATGCGCGTCCCAGGTGGGCGGTGTCCAGTCCTGCATGCGTTCGATCTGTCGCAACCGTGCGGCCGATCCGTCATGCGCATAGTCGGTTATGGCCGCCAGCCAGCCCGGCCCGTCGAGCGGGTCGAGGAATTCGGGCACGGTCCCGCCGGCCTCGCGCAGGGCCGGGAGATCGCTGCAGAGCGCGGGAGTCCCGCTGAGCAATGCCTCGGTCACCGGCATGCCGAAGCCTTCCGCGAAGGAGGGGCACAGCAGGGCGCGCGCGTTGCGCAGGAGCGTTCCGACCATATGGTCGGGCAGACCGGACAACTCATGGACATGCCCCTTGATGCTGTCGCATCGCTCCAGCATGTCGATCACATTCTCATTCTCCCATCCGCGGCGTCCCACGATCGCCAGCTGGGGTGTGGCCTCCGGGCCGAGCGTCTCGACCATGCGCCGCCAGATATTGAGCAGGAGCAGATGATTCTTGCGTGGCTCGATAGTGCTCAGGACGACGAAATAGGGTGGGGTCAGCCCCGCTGGCAACGCAGCGCCGGAGGGTAGCGGATCGCAGCCGAGATGAGCGACGCGCACCGGCGGGGCAGACTCGCCGAGAAATGCGGTCAGGGAGTCGGCGGTCGCCTGACTGTTGGCGATCAACCCCTGTGCGAAGGCGCCCATCGTCGCGATCCGCCGCCGGTGCGTGTCCGCGCCGTTGGGCCGGGCATATTCGGGATATTCGATCGGAATGAGGTCGTGAACGAGACAGACGAAGCGTGCGCCTTCGGCCTGCAGCTTTGCCTGCACGCGCTCGGGCCGGTCGAGATGGTGCGGCGATGCCTGGATATAGTAACGGCGGGAGCCGGCTGCCCGACGCGGCACCGGGCGCGGCCGGAGGCTTGCCAGGCTGCGGCCGGCGGCCACCAGCATTTCACGGCGGGACAGGCTCCTCGCGCTCGACCAGCGCGCTTCGGTCTCGGCTATAAAACGCAGCACGGCTTCGGTCGGCAGACGGCCGTAGAGCCCCAGCGGATTGACCGCAGCGAAGTGCAGTCGGTTGGGGATCTTGTCGATCAGCTGGCGGGCATAGACCAGCTCGACCCGGTCGATCCCGGTCGGCATCGCGTGAAGCGTACGCGACAGCAGGCGCGAGATGTCGAGGATGATCTCGACCCCGTCGGGCAGGACCTGGAGCCCCGTTGCCAAAGCGGCCCTGTCGCGCGTCGCCATGCGAGCGCTATCGGCGAAGGCCGCGCGCGGGGCAAGGGGGCTTCACATCTCCCGGAATGCGCTCAGGGCATCCAGCCGGTTCAGCGCGACCGCCTCGATGAAGTCCATGCGCGCCGCCTGGTCTCCGAGCGCGCACAGAAAGAAGCCGCGGACGAAAAAGGTCGGCAGCGTTCCATCGGGCGCCGGGGCGGCGCCGAAACTCAGGTCAAGGTCATAAGGGGCACTGGCCGCGGCAATGTCGCAACTGATCCAACGATCCTCATGAATGCCGACATCGCCCGCCAGCTCCTGCTGGCCGCAGCCGAGCGTCCACTGGCAGGCAAAATGTTCGTCGCCGCCCAGCTGGAAGAAGATGCGCAGCGGCGACTCATGCGCGGGCATCGGCAGGGTCAGCCTCGCGCCTTCCGCCTTGATCCTGCAGCCGCGATGCTCGGGCGGATGCCACCCCAGATTGGACCGGAAGATTTCGGCCGTCTTCATCCCGCGCCAGATGCGGATCTCTTCGTTGCGGGTCAGCGCGTGCCAGGCGCCGATCGTCGCCCTCGTCTGTGGCAGAGCAAGAGGCTTCTCCGCGTCGCGCGCCGCGAAACGGTCGAGTTCGTCGGCGATCTGCTTGGCGAGCGCGCTCCACGAGCGCGGCGCGAAATCCGCCGAGATGCGGGCTTCCAATGCGCGACGATGGTCGTCGTCGAACATCAGGCGATCCGCCGCCGCGATCAGCGAATCGGTCGAGCCGGCTTCGACATAAACGGCGAAATCACCCCCCGCCTGCGGCAGCGAGGCGGCATCCGAGATCAGCGGGACCTTGCCATAGCAGAGCGATTCGGTGACGGGCAGGCCCCAGCCCTCGTAAAGGCTGGGATAGAGGGTGAAGCGGCAGCTGCGATAGAGGAGCGCCAGTTCTTCGTCCGACAGGCGCGACAGCATCGTCACCCGCTCGGCCAGAACGGGATCGTCGCTGAGTCGCTGGTAGATGCGGCTATTGAGCCAGCCCTGATTGCCGACGCACACCAGTTTCGGCACCGCCGCAGCGCCATGACGCGCGATCAGTTCGGCCCAGGCCTCGAAGGCGATCAGATGGCCCTTCCGGGATTCGATCGTCGATACGAACAGCACGAAGCCGTCGGGTTCCAGACCCCATTGCCTAAGCTCGCTGTCGGCCAGGCGTTTCTGCTCCGGCTTGCGGAAATCGGTGTCCAGCGCAATCACGGCTACGTCGTCGCGCTCGACCGTATAGCCAAGGCGCGCGGCCACGGCGATCAGGTCCTCCCGCGTAGCGTCCGAATTGACCAGGAAGTGGTCGGCATGATCGAAAACGCCGATCACCCAGCTGATGAAGTCCTGGGTCAGGCCCCGCACGCAATGCTCGGGCGTGATGATCGGAATCATGTCGTGCACGAAGGGGACGTAGCGAATGCCGCGCTTCGCCTTCGCCTCCCGCACATAAAGAAAGTAATTCTGCAGCCACCAGCTGGTGCCGAGATTGATCAGCGAAGCGCCCTGGGGAAATTCGAAGGGTTCGGTCAGCGACAGGAACAGGCGCAGCCTGTCCATTGCCTCGGTCCACTCCGGCGCGAGGCGATCGCCGCTGGCCGTGCTCAGCTTCGCGATGGCGCGCATATGCTCCAGCGGAAGCTCGAGCCAGTCATCGCGCCCGTCGATGAAGCAGCACAGCCGGATGTCCCTGTTTCCGCCCTGCTCCACGGCGCCTTCGATCGTTTCGATCTGGACGCGCTGGATGCCGGTCGGAAGCCGCGCATTGCGGTAATAGGCGATCAGGTCGGAGATATCGAACACGAGCGTGTGCCGAGGCTCGCCGACGCGGACGGGCTCCGCCATGTCCTCGATCAATATGGCGCGAAGCTGGGAAAGCAGGCGTGCCTCGCCAGTGCGTTGGGGCAGGGGAGCCACCCCGCGCTTGAGCAGGGATGTCAGTGTTTCGCGCTGCTGCTTCGGCCGGTGGTTGATCAACCACATCAGTTCGTCGCTGGCGTCCGGACCGCAATCGCCCGCATGCAGGGCGCCCAGAAACGACACTATCGCGCCGTCGACCAGGCCCATGCGCTTCTGCAGATGCGCGAGATGGATGAACGCATCGGCTTCCAGCGGTCGTAACGCCGTCGCCCGGCCATAGGCGTTCAGGGCAGCCTCCAAGGCGCCGCGTTCCTTCTCGGCATGGCCCAGCTGCACCCATATCGCGGCAAGCTCGGGCTGGTCGTCGAGTGCGGCGCGATAGGCCGCCGCCGCCGCCGCCCAATCCGCCCGTGACCGTGCGGCATCTCCGTCCGCGATCAGCTTTGCCGCGGTCTCGGATGCACGCGGACCGGAGCGCGGCGACACTCCGGCCTTACCGCGGCGTCCACCAAGGCTTGCCAGTATCTTGCTCGCCACGCTCATGCGCCTACTGCTTTCGATCGCAGCGGCGGCAAGGGCGCAAAGAACGAAAGTCGCGTCGCGCAACTGAAAATATTTTGTAATATCAATGTCATGAAGAATATAATACCTGTCCCCACACGGTTGACACTGGTAATGCAGCCTCTGGCGCGCTGCAATATGGCTGCCGAAAATATGATGCGCGCGCCTTGGTACTGGACAGGGGCGGCAATGCCTGCGAACCGGCTCGGGTTCGATGACAGGAGCCAGCATATTGCCCGTCAGATTGATCAAGACCCGTCGCTTCGGCGATGATCGTGGTTGGTTTTCCGAGACATACCGCCAGGACCGCTTCGCGGAACTCGGTGTTCCCGATCTCTTCGTGCAGGACAATCACAGCTATTCGCGGCACGTCGGAACCCTTCGCGGCATTCATTTCCAATCGCCCCCGCACGCGCAGGCTAAGCTGGTTCGATGCGTTCGTGGGCGGATAATCGACTATGCGGTCGATCTGCGCGCCGGATCCCCCACGTTCGGCCGGCATGTCGCGGCCGAACTGTCCGCCGACAATGGCGATCAGCTCTATATTCCGGTCGGCTTTGGCCATGCCTTCGTCACGCTCGAACCCGACACTGAGGTCAGCTACAAGGTTTCGGACGTCTATGCGCCGGAAACCGACGGCGGCATTGCGTGGAACTGTCCGACGCTCGCCATAGACTGGCCGCTGCCGCCCGAAGGGCCGGTCCTGTCCGCCAAGGATATGGCCTTGCCTCCGCTGGAGGGCTGGGCCAGTCCCTTCGCCTATGACGGCGTGCCGCTCGGGCCGCTCTCGGAGGAGTGACGATGCGCATCCTGGTCACCGGCGGCGCCGGCTTCATCGGTTCCGCCTTGATCCGCCACCTCATCGGCGAGACGACGCATGAGGTGCTCAATCTCGACAAGCTGACCTATGCCGGCGTGCTGAGCTCGCTCGCTCCGGTCGGCAATTCGCCCCGCTACCGCTTCGTGCAGGGCGACATATGCGACGCCGAGCTGGTGCGTAAGCTGCTCGCCGAGTTCAGGCCCGACGTCGTCGCGCATCTGGCCGCCGAAAGCCACGTCGACCGGTCGATCGACGGCCCGGGGGCTTTCATCCAGACGAATGTCGTCGGCACCTACACGCTGCTCGACCAGACGCTGGCCTATTGGCGAGGGCTCGATCCCGAAGCGCGCGAAGCTTTTCGCTTTCACCATATCTCGACCGACGAGGTTTTCGGCTCGCTGGGCGAAGAGGGCCTGTTCACCGAGAGCACGGCCTATGATCCGCGCTCGCCCTATTCGGCCTCGAAGGCCGGGTCCGATCATCTCGTGCGGGCCTGGGGGCATACTTATGGCCTGCCGGTGCTCGTCACCAATTGCTCGAACAATTACGGGCCCTATCATTTCCCCGAGAAGCTGATCCCACTGATCATCATCCGCGCGCTCGCGGGCGAAGCCCTGCCTGTTTACGGCGACGGTTCGAACATACGCGACTGGCTGTACGTGGAGGACCATGCCCGCGCGCTGCGCACCGTCTTCGAGTGCGGCGCGCCGGGCGAGACTTATAATGTCGGCGGCAATTCGGAGCGCCGGAACATTGAGGTCGTACGGTCGATCTGTGCGGCGCTCGATCGTCTGCATCCCCGCAGCGACGGTCATGGCTATGCCGACCAGATCAGCTTCGTTGCCGACCGGCCGGGGCATGATCGGCGTTACGCGATCGATGCGAGCAAGATCCGCAACGTTCTCGGCTGGGAGCCGCAGGTTTCGTTCGAGGAAGGTATCGAGCGGACGGTGCGCTGGTATCTCGAGAACCGGCCCTGGTGGGAGGATATCCTCGCGGGCCGCTATGCGACCCAGCGGCTGGGTCTCGCTGCGGGATGACGCGCCATATCCTCGTAACGGGGGGGCAGGGGCAGGTCGGGCTCGAGATCGCACGGCTGACATGGCCCGACGGGATCGAGGTGCAGCTGCCGACGCGCGCTGAGCTAGACATCGCGTCGCGTCACAGCGTCGCCGGCTATTTCGACAGGCATCCGGTCGATGCGATCGTCAACTGTGCCGCCTATACGGCGGTCGATCGGGCCGAGGAGGAATCTGAGCTTGCCTTTCGCGTCAATGGTGAGGCCCCCGGCTGGCTGGCCGAAGCGGGCGTCCCGATCGTCCATCTGTCGACCGACTATGTGTTCGACGGGAGCAAGAGCGACCCCTATGACATCGACGATCCGGTCGCGCCGCTCGGCGTCTATGGCGCCTCCAAGCTTGCGGGCGAGCGCGCCGTGCTGGCCGGCGGCGCACCGGCTCTGGTGTTGCGCACGGCATGGGTTCTCTCGGCGCACCGCAACAACTTCCTCAAGACCATGCTTCGGGTTGCGGCCAACACGCCTCGTCTGCGGGTGGTCGATGATCAGCGGGGTTGCCCGACCGCTGCCGCCGATATCGCCGAAGCGGTTCGGACGATCCTCATTCGGATGATGGAGGATCCGCAGGCGCCGTTCGGCGTCCAGCATTTCGTCAATGCGGGCGAGGCCAGCTGGTGCGAACTGGCCCGGGAAATCTTCAGGCTGAGCGCGGCGCGCGGGGGCCCGGTTGCGGAAGTCGAGGCGATCACGACGACGGATTATCCCACCCCTGCAAGGCGACCGGCCAATTCTCGGCTGTCGACGGCGGCGCTTCGCAACGCCTATGCGATCGAACCGCGCCGCTGGCAGCTGGCCGTGAACGATATTATCGAGGAACTGCTCGGGCCGCCGGTCCGGAACCAGGGGACGGACGCGTGAAAGGGATAATCCTGGCAGGGGGCGCGGGAACGCGGCTCCACCCGATGACGATGGTGACGTCGAAGCAGCTCTTGCCGATCTACGACAAGCCGATGATCTATTACCCGCTGTCGACGCTGATGCTCGCCGGCATAAGGGAGGTCCTGCTGATCTCCACCCCGCGTGACATCCCGTCGTTCCAGGCGCTGCTGGGCGATGGCAGCCAGTGGGGTATCGACATCCGCTATGCGGTCCAGCCCAGCCCCGACGGACTTGCGCAGGCCTATATCATCGGGGCCGACTTCGTGGGCAATGACCGGTCGGCGCTGATCCTGGGCGACAATATCTATTACGGGCACGGCGCGACCGACCTTTTCCGTTCGGCAGGAGCGCGGGCCGACGGAGCGACCGTCTTCGCCTATCATGTCACCGATCCCGAGCGTTATGGCGTGGTCGAGTTCGATGCCGACATGCGGGCGGTGTCGATCGAGGAGAAGCCGGAGCGCCCCCGCTCCAACTGGGCGGTTACCGGGCTCTATTTCTACGACGCGGATGTCGTCGAGATCGCCCGCTCGCTGAAGCCGTCCGCGCGCGGCGAGCTGGAGATCACCGACGTCAACAAGGCCTATCTCGCCGCCGGCAAGCTGTCGGTCGAACTGATGGGACGTGGCTATGCCTGGCTCGACACCGGCACGCCCGACAGCCTGATCGAAGCGGCCGAGTTCGTCCGGACGCTCGAGAAGCGGCAGGGCTTCAAGATCGCCTGCCTGGAGGAGGTCGCCTATCTTCAGGGGTTCATCGATGCCGGCCAGCTGGAACGACTTGCCCACGCGCTCGGCAAGAGCGCCTATGGAACTTATTTGCGGGATCAAGTGCTAAAGCGCTGATGCAAAATGCCCGCTACATTGCCGCCGGTCTCAGCGACGCCGACATGCTCTGGCTGCTGTCGGTGGGCAGTCTCCGAAGCCTCAAGCGTGGCGATGTGCTGGTGAGTGCGGGCAAGCCGGTCAACGAACTTTTTTTCGTGCTGGCCGGCCGGGTGGCGGTCCGCTTGCGCGACGGTACGCAGGTGGCCCGCCTCAGCGTCGGCGACGTCGTGGGCGAGATGTCCTTCGTCGAGCGGCATTCCCCACTCGTGTCGGTCATCGCCGAAGAGCCGGCCGAAGTCCTCGCCATACCCCGAAAGCTGATCCTGGAGCGGTTCGATGAGGAGCCGGTCTTCGCAGCGCGCTTCTACCGGGCCCTGGCCGTCTTCCTGTCGGAACGGCTGCGCGAGACCACGGCGGCGGTGAGGGCGCAAGAGGGCGAGAAGCAGGAGGACAAGGACGACCGCGACGCCCGTGCGCGCTTCGGCAAGCTGTTTCGCAGGTCGGCCGGCTGAGGGCGACCGAAGGCGTATCGTCAGCCCTGCATCGCGTCCCGGATCCGATCGAGAGCGGCCGGCAGATGCTGCCGAAGCTTGAAAACCGGATTGTCGAGCGCGCCGCGTGACAGGAGTCCGGGAACGGTCAGGGCGACCGCTACGGCGACCAGGCAGGTGCCCAGCGCGAAGCGCAGCGCTCCCTTTCCCTTTCGATCCCCGTGCATCGTCTTGATCGCCTGCCGTAGCCGCATCGTCATGTCCATTTTGGTGGTCTTCGCCGGGCTAGCGTCGGAAAGCTAAGCGGGGGTAAATGGCTGGCGGTTGCCAAGTCGGGGGAGGCGTCCCTATCTGCGCATTCGAGAATCATTCTGCACGACCGGAACGACAGCCATGACCGCTACCCATTCGACTCGCATGTTGATCATCGGCTCCGGCCCCGCAGGCCTGTCCGCTGCCATTTATGGCGCCCGCGCGGGCATGTCGCCGATCGTCGTGCAGGGGATCCAGCCCGGCGGCCAGCTGACCATCACCACCGACGTCGAAAATTATCCCGGCTTCCGCGAGGTCATCCAGGGGCCGTGGCTGATGGAGGAGATGCGGGCGCAGGCCGAGCATGTCGGGGCGACGATGGTCTGGGACATGATCGTTGACATCGATCTCAGCGAGCGGCCCTTCCGGCTCAAAGGCGACGGCGGCACGCTCTATGTGGCCGATACGCTGATCATCGCCACGGGCGCGCAGGCGAAATGGCTTGGTGTCGAAGGCGAGATGGAACTTGGCGGCAAGGGCGTTTCCGCCTGCGCCACCTGCGACGGCTTCTTCTATCGCGGCAAGAAAGTGGCGGTTATCGGCGGCGGCAACACCGCGGTCGAGGAGGCGCTGTACCTGACAAATCACAGCCATGACGTCACGCTCATTCACCGTCGCGATTCCCTGCGCGCGGAGAAGATCCTGCAGGAGCGGCTGTTCGCCCATCCCAATATCAAGGTCATGTGGAACCAGCAGGTCGAGCGCTTCGTCGCCGGCGAAGGCAATGCCGGGCTGGTGGCGATCGAACTGAAGGATAGCGTCACGGGCGAGATCTCGCAGCTCGAAACCGATGGTGGGTTTGTTGCGATCGGCCATAGCCCATCGACCGAATTGTTCCGGGGCCACCTCGATCTCGACGAGGATGGCTATCTCGTCGTCGAGAAGGGCGGCACGCGCACCAATGTGCCGGGCGTGTTCGGCTGCGGAGACGTCGCCGACAAGGTCTATCGACAGGCGGTGACGGCGGCCGGCATGGGATGCATGGCGGCGCTCGATGCCGAGCGCTTCCTGGCCGAGGCAGATTTCGAGGCGCGGGTGTCGGTAGACGCCTGAGCGTCGGAACGAACCGTCGGGGCGGGGACGAGATGGCTGAACCGCTCGCCCCTGCAGCGCCTCAGCGCTTGATCTTTCGCTCCACGAAGGCGAGCAGCGCTCCGAAACTCTCGAGCATCTCGCCGTCCACTTCGTCGTCGTCGATGATGATGTCCAGCCGGTCCTCCAGCGCGGTGAGGAGGCCGGCCACGGCCATCGAGTCGAGCTCTGGCAGCGAACCGAATAGCGCCGTATCGGTGTCGAAAGCCGCCACCCGGGTGGCGTCGAGCGACAGGCTGTCCGCGAGCACGGCGCGGACGGCATCCTCGGTGCTCTCGAAATCGGCTGCGCTCACGTCGACACGTCCTCCCGGTTCGGAAATGGCGGCTCCCTAGACGCATTGCCGGCCAGGAACAAGATTCCGATAGGCATTGTCCGCAGCCGGTTGCCCATCCGCCCGCCAGTCCCTAGCTGTCGGCCGATGCCCGTCGCCGCAGATCCCGTTCCTCGTCCGCTCGATCACCTCGCCCTGCTCGGCGATCGATCGGCGCCGGCGCTCGTCGACAGGACGGGAATGCTCGATCATGCGGGGCTCGAGGATGCGGTGGCGCGGCTTGCGGCGGGGCTTCGGGCCCGCGGGCTGCGACCAGGCGACCGGCTGGGAAGCTGGATGGCCAAGAACCGCCTCGCCTGCCTGCTGCCGCTCGCGGCCGCGCGGGCGGGTCTGATTCATGTTCCGGTCAATCCGCAGCTCAAACATCATCAGGTCGCCCACATTCTGAGCGACAGCGGAGCCCGGCTGCTCATAGCCGGCACCGGGCGGGCCGCCACGCTGGAGCCGGGAGATCGGCCCGAGGACTGCGCGCTGGCGATCGAGGAGGAGGAGGGGCCGGCCCTGTTGTCCGGTGACGAGCGACTGCCTCCGTCGGCCGCCGACCCCTCCGAACTTGCCGCGATCCTCTACACCTCGGGTTCCACGGGGCGGCCGAAAGGGGTGATGCTGAGCCACGCCAATCTCTGGCTCGGTGCCATCTCGGTCGCCCATTATCTCGGCCTGGAACCGGACGATCGAACCCTGGCCGTGCTGCCATTGAGCTTCGACTATGGCCAGAACCAGCTGCTGTCGACATGGGCCGCCGGCGGCTGCGTCCATCCGCTCGATTATCTGACTCCCCGCGACGTCGTACGCGCGGTTGCGCGCCATGGGATCACGACGCTCGCGGGCGTGCCCCCGCTGTGGATCCAGCTGGCGGAGGCCGACTGGCCGGCTGAAGCGATTGCTCCGTTGCGGCGGCTGACCAACACCGGGGGACGGATGAGTCTTTCGCTGGTGCGTCGCTTGCGGGGCCTGTTTCCCGACGCTCGCCTCTTTTCGATGTACGGCCTGACCGAGGCGTTCCGGTCGACTTATCTCGATCCTGCGCTGATTGACGCGCATCCCGATTCGATCGGCAAGGCGATCCCCTTCGCGGAGATTCTCGTCGTGCGGCCCGACGGCAGCATCGCCGACGATGACGAGCCAGGCGAACTGGTCCACGCCGGCCCCCTCGTCGCGCAAGGCTATTGGCGCGATGCCGAGCGAACGGCGCTACGCTTCCGTCCGGCGCCGCCGGCCTCCATCCATGGCGGGACAGCCGTCTGGTCGGGCGATACGGTGGCTCGCGATGCGGCGGGATTGCTGCGGTTCATTGGCCGCGACGACGAGATGATCAAAGTATCGGGAAACCGCATCAGCCCGACCGAGATAGAAGAGGCCGCGATCGCCAGCGGTGCGACCTCCGAGGCGGTGGCCGTCGGGCTGCCCGACGAGCGTCAGGGGCAGGCGATATTGCTCTATGCGCGGCCGTCGGGCGCGGAGGCCGATACGCTTCTCCGCGACTGGTTCCGACGCAACCTGCCATCATTCATGCACCCGGCACGGATCGTCTGGCGGGCCGAGCTGCCGCGCAATGCGAACGGCAAGCTCGATCGGGCCGCGTTGCGCGCCGAGGCGGCGGCGCTGAAGGAGGAGGACGCATGAAGCCCATTGGTCCTATCCCTACCGATTATATTTGGCGCGACGGTGCGCTGATGCTGGGCGACCGGCCTGCTGACGAGTGGGCGACGCTGGCTGGCGATACGCCGCTGTTCGTCTACGATCTCGCCATCGTCCGTCGGCGCGTGGAGCGTTTTCGGGCCGCCTTCCCGGGGATTTCCCTCCATTATGCGGTGAAGGCCAATCCGCACCCGCCTTTGCTGAGCGCGATGGCGGGCCTCGTCGACGGCCTCGACATCGCCTCGGCTGGTGAGGCGCGACTGGCTCTCGATGCAGGCGTCGACCCGCGCCGGATCTCCTTCGCGGGACCGGGCAAGCGCAACCGCGAACTGGAGCTGGCTATAGAGGCCGGGATAACGATCAACGTCGAATCCGCTTCCGAGCTCGACCGCGCCCTGGGCCTGGGGCGCGCCCTCGGCGCGACGCCGCGGCTGGCACTGCGGGTCAATCCCGACTTCGAGCTCAAAGGATCGGGCATGAAGATGGGGGGAGGCGCCAAGCCTTTCGGGATCGACGCGGATCGCGTCGCTCCCCTGATCGGGCGCATCGAAGAGAAGGGCGGCCTCTATCGCGGCCTCCATATCTTCGCAGGTTCCCAGGCGCTGGATCCCGAAGCGCTGATCGAGGCGCAGGCGTCGGCGGTCGCGCTCGCGGACCGCATAAGCCGCGAGGCCGGGGTGGCACCACCGCACGTCAATCTGGGTGGCGGCTTCGGCATCGCCTATTTTTCCGCCGACAGTCCGCTCGATGAGGTGCGGGTGGGCGAAGCCCTCGCTGCAACCCTCGCGGCACGCGGTCCGATGCTGGCGCGCACAGAATTTACAATCGAGCTTGGCCGCTGGCTCGTCGGCGAGGCCGGCGTGTATCTGACGCGTATCGTCGATCGCAAGGAAAGCCACGGAGAGACTTTCCTCGTCGTCGATGGCGGATTGCACCATCAGCTGGCAGCGAGCGGAAATTTCGGTACGGTCGTCAGGCGTAACTACCCGATTTCTTTGACCAAATGCGGTGAGCCCGATAGGCTGGAAACCGTCTCGGTCGTCGGCTGCCTGTGCACGCCGCTCGATCGTCTCGGGGATCAGGTCGGCCTGCCTCCGGCCGGGGTCGGCGATCTCGTCGCGGTGTATCTCGCCGGCGCCTATGGGGCCAGTGCAAGCCCGGCTCGATTTCTGGGGCAGGGAGAGGCAAAGGAATTAACCATAGACGGCGTCGACATCCTGTGATTCTAAGCAACTGTTCAGGGTTTGTGCGCCATAGGGCGGGACTGTGCGTTGAGATGGGGCGAACGGAATTTTCGATGGTCCCGGAGGATCGGTGATGGCCTTTTGTGCTAAGCGTTGGACGTCGGTCTTTGCGGTTGTGCTGTTGGCGGTCGCGACGGTCTCGCCTGCCGTCGCGGCGGAGAAGGAGCTGCCGCCGGCGCTGTTCGTCCCGCAGGGTGGGCAGCCCGGCGAAGATTATACGATCGGTCCGCTCGACTCCCTGACCGTGTTCGTGTGGCGCAATCCGGAACTGGGCGCGCAGGTGCAGGTGCGCCCCGATGGCCGCATCACCTTGCCGTTGATCAACGACATGGTCGCGGTGGGGAAGACGCCCACGCAGCTGTCGGACGATATCCACAACGCCCTGTCGACCTACATCACCGATCCGATCGTTTCGGTGATCGTCAATAATTTCTCCGGCACCTTCGCCCAGCAGATCCGCATCGTCGGCGCAGCGGAGCGGCCTGCCACCGTCTCCTACCGGGCGGACATGACCTTGCTCGACGTGATGATCTCGGTCGGTGGCCTGTCGCAATATGCTGCCGGCAATCGCGCCAAGCTGATCCGCTACAATCCGGAAACCAAGAAGCAGGAAGAATATCGCCTGCGGATCGACAGCCTCTTGAAGCGGGGCGACATCAAGGCGAACGTGAAGCTGCTACCCGGGGATGTGATCATCATTCCCGAGAGCTTGTTCTGAGTCCGGTGACCGTGGGGGCGGCTGACTAGACGATGGAAGCGATCTACACCGAGATCCGCATCGCGCTTTATGCGATCTGGCGCATGCGCTGGCTCGCGCTCGCGGTGGCCTGGGCCTTCTGTCTGGTCGGCTGGATCATGGTGATGCGTGTTCCGGCGGCTTATGAGAGCAGTGCGCGAATTCAGGTTCAGGTGAAGTCGCTGTTCGGCGACGGGTCCGAAGGCGACATGCAGCGTAGCGTCGACCGCGTTCGTCAGTCGCTGACATCGACCGAGATGCTGAAGCGCGTCGTCAAGAACGTCTCCAACGGCGAACGTCCGCTGACGTCCTATGAATCGCTGTCGCTGATAGGGGCTCTGCGCGGCGGCATCTCGATCACGGCACAGGGCGAGGATCTGCTTGAGATCAAGACCCGGATCAGCCTCAACGGTATTTCCGAGCAGCAGACCGCCTTCATCGTCCGCAGCGTGACGCAGCAGCTGATCGACATCTTCGTGCAGGAGAATGTGATCGGGTCGAAGGCCAATAATGAGGAGGCGCTCCGCTTCCTCGACCAAGAACTCGCTCGCCGCGCCAAGGAACTGGCCGATGTCGACCGTCGGCGGGCCAAGATCACGCAGGACACGCTGGGCGCGCTTCCGGGAACGGGTACGCTCGAGCAGCGGATGGACGCGGTCCGCAATGAGATGGTCAGCCTCGAGTCCAACCTGATGCAGGCGCGCAGCGCGCTCGCGGCGATGAACGGCCAGATCGCCGCCACCCCTGCGCAGATTCCCGCGGGCAGCGTCGGCGGGCTCGATTCGATCGACCAGCGCATTGCTTCGCTGGAAGGGCAGCTTTCCGAGGCGATTTCGCGGGGGTGGACGGAGAAGCATCCGGACGTCATCGCGATCCGCGCTCAGCTGGGACAGTTGCGGGCGGAAAAGGCACGGGGCGGCACCCGCTCGGTGCCGATGACGCCCAATCCCGTCTATGTCTCGCTCAAGTCCATGCAGGCGGAGCGGCAGGGCAATGTCGCCGCCCTGGAGGCGCGCAAACAGCAGATCGAGCAGGCCATCACGCTGATCGGGCAACGACAGATGACCGCGCCAGGACAGCAGATCGACCAGGCCCGCCTCGACCGCGACTATGACGTGCTGCGCGACCAGTATAACAAGCTGCTCGAGCGGCGGGAGTCCGCCAAGCTGCGCTCGGATGCGACCGGCAAGACAGATGGCGTCCGCTTCCGCGTCATCGATCAGCCGTCTTTGCCGCGAGAGCCGGCCGCGCCGAATCGCACGATGCTGCTGTCGGCGGTCCTCATCGCCGGGATTGTCGTCGGAGCGGGTGTCGGCTTCGCCAAGAGCCAGCTTTCGAACGTCTTCACGACCACCCAGCAGCTGGCCAAGGCCAGCGGCCTTCCTGTTCTCGGCTCGATCTCCGAGGTGATAACCGCCGACACCCGGCTCGTGCGGCGCAAGCAGATGATGTGGTTCTCTTCCGCAGCCGCGGGTCTTCCGGGCATGTTCATGCTGTTGATGTTGATCGAATTCATCAAGCGGATCATGGTGTCCTGACGGTGGACGACGACAGCCCCAAACCCCCCGCGCGCAAGCGCCGCCGTCGCGGATCGCTGATCGAGCGCGCCGGCTCGGTCTATGATTTCGAGGCCGTGCTGCGGGCCCGCGTGGTGATGCCGGATGCCGGAACCATGCCCTACTCGCCGGTTCTGGACGTGCCGCTCTCGCCGCAGCCGGGGCCTGCCAGCCTCGGTGCAGGGACCATGCAGGCGCCAACCCTCGAAGCAGTGCCTCCCGTGGCGCCGCTGTCGGGACCGCCCGTTGTCGAGCAGCCCGCCGCGCCACCGGCGCAGGCGGAGCCACCCGCATTGCCGCCGGCGCAGCCTGCGCCTACTGCGCTGCCGGCGCCGGACATCATCTACCGGACCGCCAAAGTAAACCGGGCGGATCTGATCGATCAGGGCTTCGTGATGCCTGATGCGGCGATCACCGCGCTGGCCGAGGAGTTCCGGATCGTCAAACGCACGCTGCTGCTGAACGCCATCGGACCGACGGCACTGCCCAATGGCCGCCGCATCCTGATCTGTTCGGCGCAGGCGAATGAGGGAAAGACTTTCTGCGCGGTGAACCTGGCGCTGTCGATGGCGAATGAGCGCGATATCGAGGTGCTGCTCATCGATGGCGACTTCGCCAAGCCAACTGTGTTGTCGACGCTGGGAATCGAAGGACCGGTGGGTCTTATGGACGCGCTCGCCGATCCCGAGGTCGATGTGGAGACGCTCGTCATCAAGACCGACGTCGGCAATCTGTCGGTGCTGCCGTCGGGCAAATATACAAATGAGGCGACCGAGCTGATCGCGGCCGACCGGACGCGGCAGATCATCGAGCGGCTGTCGGCCAAGCCCAACCGGATCATCCTGTTCGACAGCCCGCCGGCGCTGGCGGCCTCGCCGGCGTCGGTGCTCGCCTATCATGTCGGGCAGGTCCTGCTGGTGGTGCGCGCCGACAAGACCGGCGAAGCCGAACTGCGCGACGCGGTCCTGCTGCTCGGCGGCTGCGAGGAGATACAGCTTCTCCTCAACGGCGCCCGCTTCGCGCCCAATGCCCGCCGTTTCGGCAGCTATTACGGCTATGAAGCACCGCGATGAACAGGGTGACATCGCGAGCCGTACTGGGTCTCCTCGCCGGGGGAGCCGCCTGTGGCGCAGCGCATGCGGAACGTCCCCAGATCGGTGCCTTTTTCGACATTCAGCAGGTCGTCCAGTCGCAGCTGAGCGGGCAGGGCGTCGACGACCTGACCTATACCGAGGTATCGGGCACGCTTGCCGCTCAGATCACCAACCGGCGCGTGATCGTATCGGGAACCTACAGGCTGGCCTATCGCATCCCCGAAATGGGCGACACGCAGCAGTCCTTCGTTCAGGACGGGGTGATGCAGGCCCAGGCCGTGGTCATAGAGGAATGGCTGACGGTCCAGGGTGGCGGCATCGTCACGCGCAGCCGCATCGATCCGAGCGGGCCGGCACCGCCGACGAATTTCGGCAGCGGCCGCAATCTGACCCAGACCTATTCGGGCTATATCCAGCCCATGCTCGCGCACCGGATCGGCGATCTCGGTTTCTCCGCCAATTATCGCTATGGCTATACCAAGAACAAAAGCGACGGCGGCGCCTTCTCGACAGGGCCGGTTACCGATCGCTTCGACAGTTCGGTCTCCCAGCAGGCGCAGCTCTCGCTGGGGATGGAGCGCAGTTCGCTCCCGTTCGACTGGAAGCTGAGCGGCGAGGTGCGGGCGGAGGATCTGTCGAATCTCGATCAGCAGCTTCGCGCCCTGAACATCATCGGCGAGATCAAGCTGCCGGTGGCGGAGACGATCGCGCTGGTCACCAGCGCCGGCTATGAAAAGACGCGCACCACCGAGCGCGAGGCGCTGATCGATGCGCTGACGGGCCTGCCGGTGATCGGCCGGGGCGGCGGATTCGTGTCCGATCTGACCAAGCCTCGCGTGCTTACCTATGATGTCAGCGGCTTCATCGCCGATGGCGGCGTGATCTGGAGACCGAGCCGCCGGACCCGCTTCGAGGCGCGTGCCGGCTATCGTTATGGCGGCTTCTCGGTCACCGGTCTGGTCGAAATGAAGCCGAGCGAGCGGACCGGACTCACCGTCATCATCAGCGATCAGATCCAGAGCTTCGGGCAGGGCCTCACAAGCGGTCTCGCCAATTCGCCGGTCAATCTCGACCTCGGCCAGGCGATCGATCCGACCACGTCCTTCCAGAATTGCCTGTTCGGAAAGGCCGCCGGATCGGGTCGCTGCATTGGCGGGACGCTGGGGCAGGCATCGGCCAATATGTATCGTGAACGCGGTGCCAGCATCATCTTCACGCGGGCCCTGCGCCAATGGAATGTGTCCGCGGGGCTGGGCTATACGCGGCGCAACTATATCGACGATCCGAACGCCGTCGTATCGCTTGCCGGCGTGGTCGATCAGAGCATTTTCGGCAATTTTGCGGTGGGTGGTCAGCTGACCCGCCAGTCGGGCGTATCCTTTTCTTTTACCGGTAACATGTTTAAGAACGGACAGGTGGGGGCTTCCGACGTGCTGTCGGGTTCCGCCAGTGCGAATTATTTCCGCACATTTGGGCGCGGGATACAGATGCAGGCGAGTGTTGCGGTGGATGCGTCAAAGCAGGATGGGCTCACGGCGGATGTCTCCGGGCGCGCGCAACTCGGCCTGCAGTATCGCTTCTGAGATGATTGGCCTGATCTTCAGCACGCGGGAGGGTCGTTTTGGACCATGATCCCTATGGCCTGACCGACAGGCCGTTCCAGCTGACGCCCGATCCGCGCTTCTATTTCGAAAGCGCGACCCATCGTAAGGCGATGACCTATCTCGGTTACGGCCTCGCGCAAGGCGAAGGTTTCATCGTCGTCACCGGCGAGGTCGGCACCGGCAAGACCATGCTGGTCGGCCGCCTGATGGCGACGATAGACCGGTCGCGGCTGACCGCGATCAATCTCGTGTCGACCCAGCTGGAGGGAGAGGACATCCTCCGGATCGTAGCCCTGGCGCTCGGCGTGGCGACGGACGTCGCCGCAAAGGGGCAGCTGCTGGCGCGGATCGAGCGCTTCCTTCACGAGCAGGCGCGCAGCGGAAAGCGTACTCTCCTGATCGTCGACGAGGCGCAGAATCTTCCGATTTCGGCCCTGGAAGAGCTGCGTATGCTCTCCAATTTCCAATATGGCGGCCAGGCGCTTCTGCAGATCTTCCTGCTGGGGCAGCCGGAGTTTCGCGATGCACTGGCCCAGCCGCGCTTCGAGCAGCTGCGCCAGAGGGTCATCGCCACCCATCATCTGACGGCGATGGGTCCCGAAGAGGTCGCGCCCTATGTCATGCATCGGCTCGCCTGTGCCGGATGGAAGGGGACGCCGCGTTTTACCCAGGATGCCTATGACGCGTTTCACCGGCTGTCCGGAGGCATTCCCCGCAGGCTGAACATGTTGGCAGGCCGGGTCATGCTCCAGGGGGCGATCGAGCGTCTGACGGATATCGACGGCGAGGTGGTCGAGGATGTCGCCTCGGACCTCGCGAGCGAAAGCATCATGCCGGCCGAAGGACCACAGCCGCGCGCCCAGGCGATGCCGGCTGCGGCGGACCCGGTCTTTCCGGCACCACAGGCGCCCGCTCCGGTTGCGGACTCCTTTCCGGCTCGCGAGCCTGTGCCCTATGCGGCGCCACCCTATGTGCCTGCGGCCTTCGCCGAGCCGGTGCCGCCACCCCCGCCGCCTCCGCCTCTTGCGGTGCAGCCCTCCTATACGAGCTACGCGCCTCCCGAAGAGGATGAGCCGTTCGACCTGCCGACGGATTCGGCGGCCGGCTTCGCTGCCGATCCGCTCGCTACGCTGCGCGGCCATGTGCCGCCGCCCGCTATGGCGCAGCCTCCGAGGTTCGACGGAAATGTGCCGCCCGAACTGGTCCGCTCCCAGCCGCCCGAGGCTCCGGTAATTCCGAACCCCAGCGCTCGCCCCCTGGCTGGTTTCGACGATCCGGCAGCAAGCTGGGCGCCCGTCGCCGCACCGGCATCCGCACCAGCCTCTTCGGGTGAGCCGTCCTGGGCGCAGGATCAGGATTGGTCCCGACCGCGCCAGGACGATGTCGCGCCACCGGCCGCTCCCCTTTGGGAACCCGCGCCGGAACCCGCTGCTTCGGTACCGCCGATTGCCCAGGCGCCGCTGTCTCCACCGCCTGCATCGATCGATCCGGCACTGATCAGTGACTATGCCGCCCGCAACGCAGAGCTGGAGGCCCGCCTGGCGGAACAGGAGGCGATCCTTCGCCGGACGCTGACCCTGCTGGTGGAACTGGTGGAATCTGACCCCCAGCTCAATCCGCAACCCGCCGCCCCCGGATCGACGCCGTCGCAGCGGCCCGGCGGCGGAGGGCAGGGGCCGGCCTGACCGGGCCATGGTGATCAACGGTCTATCGGTCGACATCGAGGACTGGTTCCAGGTCGGCGCGTTCGAGAACAGCATCCGCCGCGACGACTGGGAGTCCCTCCCGTCACGTGTCGAGCGCAACAGCGATGCCGTGATCGAGCTGTTTGGTCGGGCCGGTGCGAAGGGCACCTTCTTCACGCTGGGCTGGGTGGCGGAACGCTGTCCCGCCCTGATCCGGCGCATCGTTGAGGCAGGCCATGAAGTCGCGAGCCATGGCTGGGATCATGTCCGGGTTTTCACCATGACCCCGGCCCAGTTCCGGGAAGATTTGCGCCGGACGCGGGCGGTGCTCGAGGATCTCGGCGGCTGCCGGGTGGTCGGCTACCGCGCGCCCAGCTTCTCGATCGACGCTCGTACCCCTTGGGCCCATGAGATCCTGGCCGAGGAGGGCTATACCTATTCCTCCAGCGTCGCTCCGGTGGTTCACGACCATTATGGCTGGCCGGAGGCGCCGCGCTTCGCCTTTCGCCCGCTGCCCGGTGCCGATCTGATCGAATTGCCGGTCACCACCGCGCGTCTCGCCGGTCGCACCATCGCGGCGGGGGGCGGCGGCTTCTTCCGGCTCTTTCCCTACGCTTTCTCGCGCTGGGCGATTCGTCAGGTCAATGCCGAGGGCAGACCCGGCATTTTCTATTTTCATCCCTGGGAGATCGATCCCGGCCAGCCGCGCGTGGCGCACGCGCCGCTCCGTTCCCGGCTCCGCCATTATGCCCGGCTGTCGGCCATGGAAGCGAAACTGGCACGGGCGATCGGCGACTTCGCCTGGGACCGGATCGACCGCGTCGCGGCCGTGGAAGCGGCGAGGGCTGCCTGACGATGGACGGGCTGCGTCGTGCCGACCTGTCCGATCCGGCGGACTGCCGGGCGATCGAAGGCTATGTCGCACGGCATCCGGCGGGCACGGTTTTCCACAGACCGGGGTGGAGCCTCGCGGTCGAGCGTTCCTGTCGCCAGACGGCGCATTATCTGGTGGCGCTGGCCGACGGCAGGCTGACGGGCGCTATGCCGCTGTCGGAGGTCCATTCGCCGCTGTTCGGCAGAGCGCTGGTCTCAGCCGGATTCGCTGTGGGTGGCGGGCCGATCGCCGACGATCGCGAGACCTCCGACGCGCTGGCGGAGGCGGCCTGGCAATTGGCGGGCCGGCTGAGCTGCCCGTCGCTCGAACTGCGCGGCGGCACGGCGCCCGACGCCTCCGCCTGGCATGTCGAGCAGGGCGTCTATGCTGGTTTCGCGAGACCGCTGGCACAGAATGACGAGCAGGAACTGCTCGCCATCCCCCGCAAGCAGCGGGCGGAGGTCCGCCGTGCGCTGAGTTTCGACCTGGAGGTCGTCATCGGCCGCGACGAAACCGACCGTCGCGACCATTATGCCGTCTATGCCGAAAGCGTCCGCAACCTCGGTACGCCGGTTTTTCCGCGTGCCTTGTTCGATGCCGTCCTCGACGCCTTTTCCGACGATGCCGATATCTTGACGGTGCGGTATGAAGGCAGGCCGCTGGCGAGCGTCCTCAGCCTGTACCATCGTGGCGCGGTGCTGCCTTATTGGGGGGGCGGAACGCGCGACGCGCGTACGTGGCGGGCCAACGACCTGATGTATTATGCGCTCATGCTCCACGCCCGGCGGCGAGGGAGTTCGTCCTTCGACTTCGGACGATCGAAGTTCGGGACGGGTGCGTTCGCCTTCAAGAAGAACTGGGGGTTCGAGCCGCGCCCGCTTGCCTATGCCGTGCGCACCGCCGACGGGCAGGCGCCCCGGCAGGTCAACCCGCTCAACCCCAAATATCGGTTGCAGATCGCACTGTGGCAGCGGCTTCCCCTGCCCATCGCCAACCGCGTCGGCCCATGGATCGCGCGAGGGCTCGGATGACGGGCGAGATCATGTTCCTCGCGCACCGCATCCCCTTTCCCCCTGACCGGGGCGATCGGATACGGAGCTTTCACATGCTTCGCCACCTCGCGCAGCAGCGTCCGGTCCATCTGCTAGGCTTCGTCGACAGCGAGGAGGATCGCCGGCAAGCCAAGGAACTGCTGCCGATGCTGGCGTCGCTCCACATCGAGATTCGCAGCAAGTCCCGCCTGCGCGCGGGGCTGGAGGCGCTGCTCCTCGGCGAGCCCGTATCGATCGCGGCCTTCGGGTCGCGTCGGATCATGCGCATGGTGGATCAGTTGCTGGCGGAAAGGCCGATCGAGACGATCTTCGCCTATTCCGGGCAGATGGCGCAATATGTGCCCGACGACCGCGTCGGCCGGCGTTTCGTCATGGATTTCGTCGACGTCGATTCGGAGAAATTCGCCGCCTATGGCAGGTCCGGTCGCGGGCCTCTCGCCTGGATCAACCGACGGGAAGGGCGGCTGCTCGCGGACTATGAAGACAGCGTCGGACGCTGGGCAGATGTGAGCCTGTTCGTGAGCGAGGCCGAGGCGGCATTGTTCCGCAAGCGCGCGGGCCTGTCGTCCAGTCATGTCAGGGCGCTCGACAACGGCATCGACTATCGCACCTTCGCGCCGGAAGGCTTTCCGCGCGTGTCGGGCGCCGAGCCGATGCTGGTCTTCACCGGGCAGATGGATTATCGGCCGAATGTCGATGCCGTCACCTATTTCGCGCGTCGGACCTTCCCGGCCATCCGCGCCAAGCACCCGGCCACGCTGTTCGCCATCGTGGGGCGCAATCCGACGCCGGCCGTGCGCGAGCTGGCCAAGCTGAAGAATGTGATCGTGACCGGCGAGGTCCCCGACGTGCGGCCCTGGCTCGCCGCTGCCTCGGTGGTGGTCGCCCCGCTGGAGATCGCCCGGGGAGTCCAGAACAAGGTTCTGGAGGCGATGGCGATGGCCCGCCCCGTGGTGGCGTCGCCGGCCGCCTTCGAGGGGATCGATGCGGAGCCCGGCAAGCATTTGATCGTGGCGCATGGCTATGAGATGGCCAATGCCGTGAGTCATATGCTGACCCATCCCGACGAGGCGGCCGCGATGGGAGAGGCGGCTCGCCAACAGGTCATAAATCGCTATGACTGGGATGCGCAGCTCGCGGCGCTCGATGGCATGCTGGGGATCGGCTGAACGTTCATGTGCGGCATCGCCGGTATCTATCATCTGCAGACGGCAAAGCCGGTCGATGCACTGCGTATCCGGGCGATGACCGATGCCATCGCTCATCGCGGACCCGACGGTGCCGATCTCTGGGTGGCGCCGGGGGTGGGCCTTGGGCATCGCCGGCTGGCGATCATCGACCTTGCCGGCGGTGCGCAGCCTATGGAGTCGAACGACGGTCAGGCCGTCATCACCTATAATGGCGAGGTCTATAATTATCGCGAGGTGCGCGCTGCGCTTCAGGCATGCGGTCGCAGCTTCCGGACGAACAGCGACACCGAGGTCATCCTCGAGGCGTGGCGCCAATGGGGCCCCGATTGTCTGTCCCGCCTCAACGGCATGTTCGCTTTCGCGATCCATGATCGCGAGCGCGGCTGCCTGTTCCTGGCCCGTGACCGGCTGGGCGTGAAACCGCTCCATTATGCCGAGCTGTCGGATGGCAGCGTGATCTTCGGATCGGAGCTGAAGGCGCTGCTCGCCCACCCCCTCTTGCGTCGCGTGCCGGACTTCAGCGCGGTCGATGATTATCTCGGCCTGGGCTATGTGCCCGACGATGCCTGCATTCTCGCCGGCGTCCGCAAATTGCCGGCGGGCCACTATCTGATGCTGCGCCGCGGGCAGGGCGTTCCTGCGCCGATCGCCTGGTGGGACGTGACCTTCGCCGATCGGGCGCGCGGCTCCGCTGCCTCGCTCTCCGACGAACTCGCCACCCTGATGCGCGCGTCGGTGGCCGACCGGATGGTGGCGGACGTCCCGCTCGGAGCCTTTCTGTCGGGCGGTGTCGACAGCTCCTCGGTGGTCGCCCTGATGGCGGAAGCCAGCCCACAGGCGGTCAAGACCTGCTCGATCGGTTTCGACCATCCCGATTATGACGAGACGCGGTACGCAGCGCAGGTCGCCGAACGTTTCGCGACCGAACATCGCACGCGCATCGTCTCCTCCGACGATTATGGGCTGATCGACCGGCTGGTGGAGGCCTTCGACGAACCCTTTGCCGACGCCTCGGCTCTGCCCACCTATCGCGTATCGGAACTTGCGCGTGAGAATGTGACGGTGGCGCTGTCCGGTGACGGCGCCGACGAGGCCTTTGCCGGCTATCGGCGGTACGTCTTCTTCCGCAACGAGGAGCGTCTTCGCTCGGTCCTGCCGGGCGGGTTGCGCGCCAGCGTCTTCGGCGCCCTGGGGCGTGTCTATCCCAAGCTCGACTGGGCGCCCCAGTTCCTGCGGGCGCGGTCGACCTTCGCCGAGCTCGGGCGCTCGAGCGAGGAGGCCTATGCCGGCGCCGTGGGCGTGACGGCACGCGAGGACCGACTTCGGATCTACACGGACCGCGCCGTCCGCGACCTGCAGGGGCACCGCGCCGAGGATCGCTATATTCGCACGATGCGCGATGCACCTGCCCGCGACCCGCTCGACCGCGCGCAATATGCCGATCTGAAGATCTGGCTTCCCGGCGACATCCTCACCAAGGTCGATCGCGCCAGCATGGCGGTGAGCCTGGAAGCGCGAGAGCCGCTGCTCGACTATCGGCTGATCGAGTTCGGGGCGCGACTGCCGCAGTCGATGCGCATAAGGGGCACGACCGGCAAGTGGCTGATGAAGAAGGCCATGCGCCGCTATCTGCCCGATGACATCCTCTATCGGCGAAAGATGGGCTTCTCGACGCCGATCGGCGCGTGGTTCCGTGGCCCTTTGTCGGGCGAGGCCCAGCGGATCGCCCAAGGGTCAGCGCTGGTCGAAAGCGGCTGGTTCGATGTCGCGGCGCTCGACCGGATCGTGACCGAGCATCGGAGCGGCCGCCTCGATCATGGCCGGCTGCTTTGGCAGTTGCTGATGCTAGACCGATCGCTCGGCCGCCTGTTCGGGATCGGCTGAACCGGGCCGGGCGCCTATTTGACGTCGAGAAGCTCGATCTCGAACATCAGCCAGCTGTCGGGCGGCACCGGCCCCTTGCCCTTGCGACCATAGGCGGCTGAGGGCGGAACGATCAAAGTACGGACTCCTCCGACGCGCATTCCCGTCAGGCCATCGTCCCATCCCTTGATGACGAGTCCGTCACCGAGCCGAAAGCTGAGCGGCGTGCCGCCATGCGAAGAGTCGAACTTGCGTCCCCGTTCGTCCTTCGCCGGGTCGTAGAACCAGCCGGTATAGTGGACGACGAGCGTCTTGCCCTTGCGAGCCTCGGCGCCGGCACCGCTCTCCAGATCCTCGATCCTGATGGTTTCGACCTCGGGCTGTTGTGCCGAGGCGGGTGGGCCGGCTGCGACGGCGGTCATGATCGTCAGGGAGAGAAACAGCGGGAACATGGGGCAGCGGCTCGCTCTAGAAAAACTCATCCAATATGAGGTGGAACTCGAGCCTCCGCTCGTCGATGTCCACGATCCCGTAGCGCCGCACGAAGCGCTGTTGCAGATCGCGGCCGAACTCGCCCAGCGAGTTCCAGGCGATGGCGATGTCCTGATAGCGGTCGGCCAGCCCAAGGCGGCCGACATCGATGCAGGTGACCGGCTGGCCGCTCGGGAACAGCAGATTGTCGAGCGAATAGTCGCCATGGGCCACGACCTGGTCCGTGCCCGATGGTGCCAGGCGCACGAGGCGTTCCCAAAGCGCCTCTGGCGTTTCGCCCTGGCGCTCCTCGTCGAAATCGTCCTGGTCGACCAGCCCTTGTTCCATGCGCCGCTTCGCCAGAGCGAGACGAAGTTCGGCACCGGCGGTGAACGGGCAGTCGCTCGGGGGGATGGCATGCAATCGGCGGAGATGATCGGCCATGGCATCGACCACCGCCCCGCGTTCGGACATGGTACCGGTCGTTAGCAATTCATAGGCGGTGCAGCCCCCGACCGCGTCGGTCAGCAGCCAGGCTTCAACGGGAAGCGAAACGAAGCCGCCAATGCCAGGAACGGCGATACGAGCCTGCAACCATTGCAACCGCACATATTCGTCGATGAGGTCGCCGACATGCTGCTCGGGCGCGTGTTTCAGATAGCGCGCCGGTTGTCCGGACGGGTTCGTCAGACAGAAAATCGCACAGCCAGACTCACCCACCAGATCGCGGTGCCAGAAGAGCCCGTCGACGGAGGGAGCGAGACTGGAGGGCAGGGCTGGAGGAGAACAGGGTTCACGGCGTGGCATGGATATCACCCGCGATGCGCCCAAGCATTGTTCGTCACGCACAGGCCTCGTCGAGCTGCTCGATCAATCGGTCCACATCCTGCGGCTTTACTCGTCCAACGGTATAGGCCGGAATCGGAATGATGCGCATCATCTGCGCCATCTGCCACCGCGCGAGGCCCATGCGGCGCATTGCCGGGAGGCGGTAGACAAGGTCTTTCGACCGCTGGAGGAGGTCCGTCGGACGCAGGCGGGTCAGTTGCCCATCATAGGACGCCTCGGGATCGATCATCACGATAGCCCGAAGCGGTGCCGGCTCCGGATGGAAGGCGTCGACGACCGGCAGCTTGAACTTGTCCATACCGCCCGTCACTCGCTCCAGATCGGCCGCGTCTATCTTCATCCGATCGAGCGCGTCCTGCCAGAGCTTGACCCGAGGGAAGCTCGGCAGGGCGCGGGGCGGTCCGTCCTCGGACAGGTCGAGGAGCGTCACGTCGTCGGCCATCATCGCCCGCCCACGGTCGATCAGCATCGCGGCGAGCGTCGATTTGCCTGCGCCGGAACGCCCGCTGAAAGCGGCTACGCCCGTGCCGAAGCGCAGACAGGCAGCGTGAAGCGGAAACAGGCCCCAGCGCATCGCGGCGATCGCGAAGACCGAGCCATAAAGATAGGTCCGGATCGCGGGGTCGTCAGGATCGGTTTCGAGTTCGATCGTGATCGATCGTCCGTCGGGAGAGATCAGCCAGGCGGCGGTGCCGACGATGTGCAGACGGCAGCGACCGTCACGCGCGACCTGCATATGGGGCGCCTCCGACATCACATCGTCCAGCGCTGGGGCCGCACCGATCCGGATCGACAGGTCAGCCTCGCCGCCGGCAGTCCACAGCGGAAGGTCGGGAAGCGCGATCTCGCTGGAGATATGGCGCAAGGCAAAGGACCATGCGCGGGTCTCCGAAAGAACGGGCAAGGGCTGGGCAGAGGTCAATCAAATCTCACCACGAATGACGGTACCTGCCCCCCGTGACGCAGGCGGCAAAGGAAGGCAAGCCGGGGATCAGTCGGGGTAGACGGCTTCGACAAAGTAGAGTCCGTCCGGGGGGGCATTCAGCCCGAGCCGCGATCGGTCCGCTGACGCCAGCGCATCGGCCAGATCGTCGCGCGACCAGCGTCCCTGGCCGACCAGGGCAAGGCACCCGACCATCGAGCGAACCTGATGATGGAGGAAGGAGCGCGCCGCCGCTTCGATCTCGATCGCATCCCCGGCACGACGC
Source organism: Rhizorhabdus phycosphaerae (assembly GCF_011044255.1). Lineage (NCBI taxonomy): Bacteria > Pseudomonadati > Pseudomonadota > Alphaproteobacteria > Sphingomonadales > Rhizorhabdaceae > Rhizorhabdus > Rhizorhabdus phycosphaerae. The sequence goes on along the minus strand of NZ_CP049107.1, from coordinate 1,568,696 downwards.
ACGTCGAGACGGTCGAGCGTCTTGACCGGGCTTTCCGCCTGGCAGTGGGCGGACCGGAAGGTGGTGAAGTCGTGCCGCCCGACCAGCGCCTGCGCCGCTGCATGCATCGCGTGATCGTCGAGCGGGTTTGCGAGCTGCCAGGCCAGTCCGCGCTCGAAGGTCAGCGGAGCCCGCCGGTTGACGATGCGGTAGATATAACGCCGCCCGATGCAGGAAAAGCGCGCATGCCAGTCGTCAGCCACCTCTTGCACGGCGAGGATCGACACCGGCGCCGGACGCAGATGCGCGTTGAGCGCCTCGCCGAGGCGAAAGGCGGCGATCGGCCTGTCGACATCGACATGGGCGACCATGGCCCGGGCGTGGACGCCCGCATCGGTCCTGCCGGCGGCGTGCACAGGAGGGCTTTCTCCGGTGATCGCCGTAACCGCTTCCTCGATCGCCTGCTGCACGCTCGGTCCGTGCGCTTGCCGCTGCCAGCCCATGAAGGGCCGTCCGTCGAATTCGACGGTCAGGCGGAAGCGGGTCATGCGATGACGGTGCCGGCCGCTATGTCGAAGCCGCGGAGCAACTCGTCCGTCGCCATCGCCGCCTTGCCAGCGCGCTGGACGCGGATCGGTCGGATGGCGCCGCCGCCGCATGCGATCGTCAGGCGATCGTCAAGCACTTCGCCGGATGCGCCTGCGGCTGCGTCCTCGACGATCGAACAGGCAAGGATGCGGATGCGCTCGCCGTCTTGTTCGAACCAGGCACCCGGCGCCGGGTTGAACGCGCGCACCTGGCGTTCCACCTCCGCCGCCGGCCGCGTGAAGTCGAGCCGCGCTTCGGCCTTGTCGATCTTGGCGGCGTAGGTGACGCCGTCCTCCGGTTGCACGACCGGCGGATAGGCCTCGATCTTGTCGAGCACGTCCACCATGAGAGCGGCGCCCGATCGGGCGAGTTCGTCGGTCAGCGCGCCTGCGGTCTTGCGGCCTATGGGAGTGCGCAGGATCGCGAGCATCGGGCCGGTGTCCAGCCCGCGTTCCATCTGCATGATCGTTACGCCCGTCTCGACATCGCCGGCCAGTATTGCGCGCTGCACGGGTGCCGCGCCGCGCCAGCGCGGGAGCAGCGAACCGTGCACGTTGAGGCAGCCGAGGCGCGGCGCGTCGAGGATCGGCTGCGGCAGGATCAGGCCATAGGCCGCAACCACGGCGGCATCGAGGTCGAGGCTGGCAAAGTCGGCCTGGGCCTGCTCGTCGCGGAGCGAAACGGGATAGCGGACCTCCAGGCCGAGCGCTTCCGCGCGCTTCTGCACGGGCGATGGCGACAGCGCCTTGCCGCGTCCTGCGGGCCGGGGCGGCTGGCAGTAGACCGCGACGATCTCATGCCCGGCAACGGCCAGGGCATCGAGCGTGGGGACGGCGAAATCGGGTGTTCCCATGAAGGCAATGCGCATATGCCCTCTGAAACGCTTGCCATGCCAACATGCAAGCCCATATCGAAGACGCCATGTCGTCTCCCGAGATAGAAATGCTCACCCAGGCGCTTGCGAGGTTGCCCGGCCTGGGGCCGAGGTCCGCGCGCCGTGCGGTGCTGCACCTCCTCAAGAAGCGGGAGATCGCGCTCGAGCCGCTGCTGCGGGCGCTGGAGTCGGTCAATCTGCGCCTGACCGACTGCCATGTCTGCGGCAATGTGGACACCAGCGATCCCTGCGGCATCTGCGCGGATCCCCGCCGTGATGCGCGCATGCTGTGCGTGGTAGAGGAGGTTGCCGACCTCTGGGCACTGGATCGCTCGCGCCTGTTCCCCGGACGCTACCATATATTGGGCGGGCGGCTCTCGGCCTTGGATGGTGTGCGGCCCGAGGACCTGACGATCGACCTGCTCGTGAGCCGCGTCGCGGCGGGCGGTGTCGACGAGGTCGTGCTCGCGATGAACGCGACGCTGGAAGGACAGACTACCGCCCATTACATCGCGGATCGGCTCGAAAGCTATCCGGTGCGGCTGACCCAGCTCGCCCACGGCCTGCCCGTTGGCGGCGAACTCGATTATCTCGATGAAGGAACGCTGGCCCAGGCGCTTCGTGCGCGACGCCCGGTCAGCTGACGGCCTTCGTTCGGCCAGCGTTCAGCTTGATGTATCGATAGTATAGGAGACCTGTCTCCAGCTCGGGTCAGCCATGCTGAAGGAGAGCAGGATGAAACGCGTCTTCATCAAAGCAATCGCCGCCCTCGCGCTCACCAGCTCGATCGCCGTAGCCGTGCCCGCCGAGGCCCGGCCCGGGCGATGGGGCTATGATCGGGATTATGGCCGGCACTGGGGCGGCCGCGACCGGTATCGCTGGGATCGCGGCTATCGCGACTACGGATATTGGCGCGGACCACCGCGCCGCTATTATTATGGGCCCCCGCCTCGATATGGTTGGGGTTATGGATGGGCGCCACCGCGCCGATATCATTACCGCGACCGTGGCGGGGACGTACTGCTGGGCGCCCTGGCAGGTGTGGCGATAGGTGCGGCCATCGCCGACGGCCGATAACGGCGGAACTCTAGCCGTCCGTCGGCGCGAACCGGCGGGCGGCCTTTTCCTTGACGATTCGGCCCCGAATACCTAGCTCCCGCACATGGCCATTCTTCCGATCCTAGAGACGCCGGACCCCCGGCTGCGGACCAAGTCGCTGCCCGTGGACCAGGTCGACGACGACGTCCGTGCGCTCATCGCCGACATGTTCGAGACGATGTACGACGCTCCGGGGATCGGGCTCGCCGCGATACAGGTCGGCGTGCCGAAGCGGATCCTGGTAATCGACCTGCAGGAAGAAGAGGATGCCGAGGGCAAGCCCATCCGCAACCCTCGGGTGTTCATCAATCCCGAACTGTTCGATCCGTCGGACGAGCATAATCTCTACACCGAAGGCTGTCTTTCGGTGCCCGATCAGTTTGCAGAGGTGGAGCGGCCCGCGGTGGTCCATGCCCGCTGGCTGGACGCGCAGGGCAACAGCCATGAGGAGCGGCTCGACGGTCTTCTCGCGACCTGCCTCCAGCATGAGATGGACCATCTCGAAGGCATATTGTTCATCGATCATCTGTCCCGGCTGAAGCGCGACATGCTGCTCAAGAAGCTGGACAAGGCCCGCCGTACGCACGCGGCCTGATCCGCTCCACAGGACGTCAGGCGTCGGCCCAGCGCCGCAGCAGATTATGATAGACGCCGGTCAGGCGGATGACCGCGTCGTCGGACTGTCCCCTGTCGGCCGCGACGCTCTGGATCGCTGAGTCGAGGTCGAACAATGTGGACCGGGCGCCGTCGTCGCGTACCATGCTCTGGATCCAGAAAAAGGAGCAGAGGCGCTCGCCCCGCGTGACGGGCGTGACGCGATGCAGGCTTGACGCTGGATAGAGGATCATGTCGCCGGCGCTGAGCTTCACGCTGTGGGTGCCCAGCGTGTCCTCGACGACGAGGTCGCCGCCGTCATAGCTTTCCGGCTCGGCGAGGAAGAGCGTCGCGGAAAGGTCCGACCTGATGCGAAAATCAGTACCGCGCTTCAGTCGGATCGCATTGTCGACATGGGTGCCGAAGGACTCTCCCTCGCCATAGCGATTGAACAACGGCGGAAACACCTTGAGCGGGAGTGCCGCCGCGACGAACAACGGGGATGCCCCGAGCGCGTCGAGGATAATCGACCCTGCCGCGCGGGCCGCTTCGCAGTCTTCAGGCAACTGGCGGTTGCGCTTGGCGAGTGCCGACTGGTGGCCCGAGGTTGCGTTGCCGTCGATCCAGTCCGCTTCACTGAGCAGTCGGCGAACCTGCGCCAGCGCGTCGCCCGAAAGCAAACCGGGAATGGCGATCATCATGCGAAGTCAGCCGCGCAGGATGAAGGGGATCGGCATCAGCCCGCGCACCTCGACCGGTACGCCATCTCGCAGCATCGGTTGCCAGCGCCAGCGGCGGGCCGCCTCGAGCGCTGCCCGGTCGAGTCGGTCGAAGCCGCTGCTTTCCGCGACCGTCACCTGCGCGACCCGGCCATCGGTGCCGATCAGCAGACGAAGCACGACCGTGCCCTGCTCCTTCTTCCGGCGCGACTCGATTGGATAACGGGGCGGCTCGCCTTCGATCATCCGCTCTTCGAGATTGGCCATGCTGACGGGTCCTGCCGCAGGTGGGGCCACGGGCGCGGGGCGGGGCGGGGGCGGCGCAGGCGACGTCATCACGGGCGGCGGCGCGACCGCGACGCTCTGCACGATCGGCGGAGGAGCCACGACAGGCGACTCGACCGGCCGCTCGATCGTGGGCTCAGGTTTGGGCCGTTCCACGACTGCGGGCGGGGCCGGTTCGGCGATCAGGTCGACAACCAGCGGCGCGGGCTTTGGCTTGGGCATGGGGATGACGTCGAGTTTCACGAGGGCGACGAGCGCCAGCAGGTGCAGGGCCGCAATGGCGAGGATTCCGCCCCAGTTTGGGCGGCGGTCGACGCCATAGACCGAGTGGTGCAGGGGCGCTGCGACCGTGGTCGTCGTGGCCGCTGCGGGGCGCGCGGGCGGCGTGTCGAAGAACAAGGCATGCGCGTCTTCGAAATCCTGTTTGCCGAGCGTCGCGTGCATGGTCACCTGCTCACTCCCGAGAGAATATCTCCGCTAATACAGGAAATAGTGAGAATCAATCGCATTAGCATTTGATTCGCGTCAAGGACGGCGATTGCAATGCGTGACGCGCAGCGCCTCAGCCTCTATGGGTGACCGATGCCCCGCCAAAAAACCTCCGGTCTCCCGACCCGCGACCAGATCCTCGACTTCATCGTCAAATCCGAGACACCCGCCGGCAAGCGCGAGATCGCCAAGGCCTTCGGCCTGCACGGCGCCGCGAAGATCGAGCTCAAGGCCCTGCTCAAGGACATGGCCGACGAGGGGCTGATCGACAGCGGCCGGGGGCGCGCCTTTCACAAGATGGGCGGCATCCCCAAGATGACGGTGCTGCGGATCACCGACGTCACCGACGAGGGCGTCCCGCTCGCCGTACCCGAGACCTGGCATGGCGAACATGGCCCGCCGCCGCAGCTGCGGGTCAAAGAAACGCGCGGCCGCAAGGGCCCGGCGCTCGGCGTCGGCGACCGCATCCTGGCGCGGACCGAGGAAGCAGGGCGCGGCTGGATCGCCCATCCGCTCAAGAAGCTTGAGCGCGGCGAGGCGCTGCTGCTCGGTGTCCTGCATCGCGACGGCGACCGTTTGTGGCTGCGGCCCGTCGACAAGCGCGAGAAGCGCGACACGCTCGTCTCCGATGCGGGCGATGCGGAGCCGGGCGATCTCGTTCTGGCCGAAAAGGCGGGCCGCCCACCGCGCATCACCGCGCGGGTGACGGAGCGGCTGGGCGACCCCTTCGCGCCACGCTCGTTCAGCCTCGTCGCGATCCACAAATTCGGCATCCCCGACGCGATGCCGGAAACGGTGATCGAGGAGGCAGAGCTGGTCCGCAGGCTGCGGCTGGGAGCGGAGCGAGAAGACCTGCGCGACCTGCCGATCGTTGCGATCGATCCTGCCGACGCGCGCGACCATGACGACGCGATCTGGGCGATGCCCGACGATGACCCCGCGAACCGCGGCGGCTTCAAGGCGATCGTCGCGATCGCCGACGTGTCCTTCTACGTGCGGCCCGGTTCTGCGCTCGACCGCGAGGCGAAGAAGCGCGGCAACAGCGTCTATTTTCCCGATCGTGTCGTACCGATGCTGCCAGAGGCTCTGTCGGCGGGTATCTGCTCGCTGAAAGCGGGTGAGGACCGGGCGGCGATGGTCTGCCACCTCGTGATCAAGGCCGACGGCACGCTCGCCAGCTGGCGCTTCTCGCGGGCCGTTGTCCGGCTCGCCGCCAATATCGCCTATGAAGACGCGCAGGCCGCGATTGACGGTGAGCCGATCGAAGGCGGCTGGGATCGCAACCTGACCAATGTCGCGCTCAGGCCGCTTTGGGCGTGCTGGAAGGCGCTGGCAGCTGCGCGCGACAAGCGGGAGCCGCTCGACCTCGATCTGCCCGAGCGGCGCGTGGTTCTCGACGAGAAGGGCCGTATCCTTTCGGTCGCGCCGCGTGAGCGGCTGGACGCCCATCGGCTGGTCGAGGATTTCATGATCGCGGCCAATGTCGCGGCGGCCAAGGCGTTGGAGGCCAAGAAGGCGCCGGTCATGTACCGCGACCATGAGCCGCCGAGCCGCGAGAAGCTTGTCGCGCTCAAGGACTATCTGGCCACGTTCGACATGGAATTCGCGCTCGGGCAGGTCGTCCGGCCGTCGACCTTCAACCAGATCCTCAAGCGGGTGACCGACGACACGATCCGTCCCCAGATCATGGAACAGGTTCTGCGCAGCCAGACCCAGGCCTATTATGCGCCGGCCAATACGGGCCATTTCGGCCTTGCGCTCGGCAGCTACGCGCATTTCACCAGCCCGATCCGGCGCTACGCGGACCTTCTCGTTCACCGCTCGCTGGTGGGGGCCTATGGTCTCGAAGCGGGCAAGGTGGAGATCGACGGGGCGGGCCGCACCGGAGACATCGTTCCTCGCACCGCGCTGACGCTCGAGGAGGGGGAGCGGATGACGGCGATCGGCGAGCTTATCAGCAAGGCCGAGCGACGGGCGATGGAGGCCGAGCGCGACACCGTGGATCGCTATGTCGCCGCCTATCTGTCGACGAAGGTCGGCGAGTTGCTCGACACGCGAATCACCGGCGTGCAGTCCTTCGGCTTTTTCGCGACGGTCGAGGGCTTTGGCGGGGACGGCCTCGTGCCCGTCTCGACGCTGGGTGCCGAGCGCTTCCGCTATGACGAGAAGGCCCAGGCTCTCGAGGGCGAGGAGAGCGGCGAGCGCTATGTGCCCGGCATGAAAATAAGGCTGCGTCTGGTCGAGGCCGATCCGATCAACGGGTCGCTGCGCTTCGAGCTGGAGGAAGGGGCGAACCACCTGCCGATGCGCGGACCGCGCGGACCCCGCAAGGGTGGGCGTCCGATCGTCGGCCGTCGCGGACGCCCGGGCAATATCCGTCATAACGGGCGTCGCCGCTGAGCGGCGTCACCCGCGGCGCGCAGCGGGTCAGAGGCGCGGCAGCGTCACGCCTTGCTGGCCCATATATTTGCCGAGCCGGTCCGCATAGCTGATCTCGCAGGGCTCGTTGCCCTGTAGGAACAGGAACTGGCACGCGCCCTCATTGGCGTAGATCTTGGCGGGCAGCGGGGTGGTGTTGGAGAATTCCAGCGTCACATGCCCCTCCCAGCCGGGTTCCAGCGGCGTGACGTTCACGATGATCCCGCAGCGGGCATAGGTCGACTTGCCGAGACAGATCACGAGCACATCGCGCGGCACGCGGAAATATTCGACCGTGCGTGCGAGGGCGAAGCTGTTGGGCGGGATCACGCACACGTCGGTCTCTCGATCGACGAAGCTGTTCGCCGCGAAATTCTTCGGGTCGACCGTGGCCGAGTCGACATTGGTGAAGATCTTGAACTCGGGCGCCACGCGGGCGTCATAACCGTAGGAGGACAGGCCGTAGCTGATGCAGCCATCGCGGCGCTGTGCCTCGACGAAGGGCGCGATCATGCCGTTCTTCGTCGCCTGCTCGCGAATCCACTTGTCCGACATGATCGTCATGAAGGCGGTACCCTCTTTACCTGATGCCGAGATCGGCGGGGCCGAAGGCGTGCGGCAACAGCTCCGACGCCCGAAAATGGCGGAAGGCGCTTCCATCGGCCGATGCGCAGTAAATGTCCACGTCGGATCCCGACAGATCCGCGGCCTCATTGATGATCTGGCGACAACGACCGCAGGGCGTGACGAGGCCCTGGCCGCTGATCGTTCCGTCCTTGGCCAGCGCGCCGCCGACGACGCCGATCGCCGCGATGTCGCGCAGCCTTCCCTGGGCGCTGGCGCTCGCGATCGCGACCGTCTCGGCGCAGAGCGACAAGCCATAGCTCGCATTCTCGAAATTGGTTCCCGTGACGACCGATCCGTCGGTCAGGAGAACCGCCGCACCGACGCCGAAGTTGGAATAAGGCGCATGGGCATGGCGTGCAGCGTCGCGCGCTGCCTCGATCAGGACACGGCCCGCGACCTCGCGCATGTCCACCGGTTCAGCCACGGATGTGCAACACGCAGATGAGGGTGAACAACCGCCGCGCCGTATCGAAATCCACGTCGATCTTTCCTTCCAGCCGCTCCTTGAGAAGCTGTGCGGCCTCGTTGTGGATGCCGCGCCGGGCCATGTCCACGGTCTCGATCTGCTGCGCGGTCGAGGTCCGGATCGCCTGGAAATAGCTGTCGCAGATAGCGAAATAGTCGCGGATCGGCCGGCGGAAGCTGCCCAGGCCCAGGATCAGCGTCTCCAGCAATTCGTCGCTCTGTGCCTGGATATCGATCGCCAGGCGGCCCTCCTCGACGCGCAGCTTGACCTTGTACGGGCCCGCATATCCCTGCGGATAGGCCCGCAGCGGCTTGAAGTAATTCTCTTCGAGCAGGTCGAAGATGGCGACGCGCCGCTCCTGCTCCACATCGGCGTTGCGCCAGATGATCGTTTTCTCGTCGAGATCGATGGCGATGATGCGCGGATCGGACATTGTTTCGCGCATTAGCGCCCGTCGCCCGCCTTGGCAAAGCGAAGCATGCAGAACCTTGGTTCTGCATGCTTCCAGTTGCCTCGGGGGAGGATCTCAGTCGATGATGGGGACGGCGGTGGCCGCAGCGGCGGTGGCGGGCGTTTCGGGAGACGGTCGGGGTGCGTTGGCCGTCCGTTCGTCTTCCTCGCGAATATGGTCGCGCACGATCGACAGCAATTCGGAGAGTGTCTCGCGCTGAGTCGTCGTCAATGGAGCGAGCACGCGCTCTTCCAGCGTGCTGGCGATGTCCGACAACTCGCTGACGATCGGCGCAGCCCTGTCGGTCAGATGGATACGCCACACCCGCCGGTCGGCCGGATCTGCGCGGCGTTCGACCAGGCCGGCCTCGGCAAGCCGGTCGACCATGCGGCACAGGGTGATCCGCTCGACGTCGAGCATTTCCGCGAGTTCGCTCTGGGTGGGGCCTTCGGCAGCGGCCAGGCTGATCAGGACCCGCCATTGCGGCCGGGTGATCCCGCGCGACCTGGCACGCGCGTCGAACCAGTAGCGCGACCTCCGGGCGATGTCGTGCGTCAGAAACGAAATGCGCCGATTCGGTTCTGTATGCATGCTTACATTATGCCGACGAACATTAAGTCGTGCAAGCAGAGTGCGTTGTAGCAATCCACAGGATCGTCCAGAGCTTTTTGCGGCGCCGGTCGACGCGCCGCTTGCGGCGCGGCCCCGGTGAGCGGATAACCGGCACATGGCTGAACCTATACGTATTCCCACGCCGGCTCCGGCCGACGCGCCCTCCATGCCGCAGAACATCGAAGCGGAGGCGGCGCTGCTCGGCGCGATGATGCTGGACAACAGGATCGTCGAGGATGTCCAGGTGCGCCTGCGGCCCGAACATTTCTTCGAACCGCTGCACGGCCGGATCTACGAGGCGATTCTGCGCCTTGTCGACCGCAACATGCTGGCCACGCCAGTGACGCTGAGGCCCTTGTTCGAGGGCGACGTCGGCATGCGCGAGCTGGGCGGCCCCTCCTATCTGGCGCAGCTGACCGGTAGCGGTGCCGCGATCATCGGCGCGCGCGACTTCGCGCAGCAGATCTATGATCTGGCGCTGCTTCGTGCACTGATCGGCGTGGGCCGCAACATGGTCGAAGGCGCGCTCGACACGTCGGAAGAGGTCGACCCGAAGTCGCAGATCGAGCAGGCGGAAATCTCGCTCTACAAGGTCGCCGAACAGGGCGGCGAGGAAGGCAGCGTCAAGAGCTTCGCCCAGGCGACCAAGACGGTCATCGAGACGGCGAGCGCCGCGCTCAATTCGGGTGGCCATGTCGCCGGCCTGACGACGGGGCTCGAGCGGCTGAACGCCAAGATCGGCGGCCTGCATCCGTCCGACCTCATCATCCTCGCGGGCCGTCCGGGCATGGGAAAGACGTCGCTCGCGACGAACATCGCCTTCAACGTGGCGGCCCGCTACATGCGCGACCAGCAGGATGGGATCAGCCCCTCGGTCGGTGCGCCCTGTGCCTTCTTCAGTCTGGAAATGTCGGCCGACCAGCTGGCGGGCCGCGTGCTCTCGGAACAGGCCGAGATCAGCTCCGAACAGATTCGCATGGGCAAGCTCACTCATAATGAGTTCACGGCCTTCGCCCGGGCGGCGCAGGAGCTTGAGACTTTGCCGCTCTACATCGACGACACGCCGGGCCTGACGATCGCGGCGCTCCGGACGCGCGCCCGCCGCCTGAAGCGCCAGAAGGGCATCGGCGTCATCGTCGTCGACTATCTCCAGCTGCTGCAGGGCTCGGGCAAGAGCTCCGACGGCAACCGCGTGCAGGAGATTTCGGAAATCAGCCGTGGCCTCAAGACGCTGGCGAAGGAGCTGAGCGTCCCGGTGATCGCGCTGTCCCAGCTCAGCCGTGCCGTCGAGCAGCGCGAGAACAAGAAGCCGGTCCTCTCGGATCTGCGTGAGTCGGGTTCGATCGAGCAGGACGCCGACATGGTCTGGTTCGTCTATCGTGAGGAATATTATCTCAACCTGATTCGCCCTAAAGAGGCTTCAGCCGCAGCCGGCGATAGCGCCGTGGACGTGACTGCTTTCGAGGATTGGCAGCTGAAGATGGCGCGCGCGCACAATCGCGCCGAACTGGTGATCGCCAAGCAGCGTCATGGCTCGACGGGCACGATCCCCATGAAATTCGAGAGCAAGTTCACCAAATTCTCCGATCTGGCGGACGATTATTACAATCCGAACGATTATGAGTGAGCCGTTCTTGTTGCGCTGCAACGCAAGCTGACGCTCATTTTCGTCGCTATTGCGGCTTTGCGCAGGTGACAAAGCGCAGAAAAGGTGGTTTTCTTATCCAGCACCCGGAATAGCGGGGCGTTGGGGAAGAGGATGCCGCGATGTCCTACATCGATCGCACCATGGATCAGCTGCTGGTGGCCGCCATCATGTGCGTGCCCTTCTACATGGCCTATAAGATCGGCGTTTTCCTGATCGACTGAGATCGGCACCGACCGACCAGGGATCAGAAGACGGGCTCGTCTCCAGGGTTCGTCAGCGGCTCGCCATGAATGCCGCACTCGACCTTGTCCCAGCCACGCCAGCGCCCGGCGCGGGGGTCTTCTCCCGGCTTGACCACGCTGGTGCAGGGGGCGCAGCCGATCGACAGATAGCCTTTGGCCTCAAGCGGGTGGCGCGGCAGATCGCGGCTCTCGAACCATGCGTCGAGATCGGGCTTGCCCCAGTCGGCCAGCGGATTGAACTTGATGCGGTCGCCGTCCAGCTCGAATCGGGCGATGCCCGATCGGGTCGATGCCTGGAAGCCCTTGCGGCCCGAAATCGACGCGTCGAACCCGCGCATGGCGGCGGCGAGGGGCAGTACCTTGCGGATTTCGCAGCACCCATCCGGATCGTAGGACCAGCGCAGGCCGGTCGCGTCCTTGGCCTCGATCGTCGCGGCCTCCGGAGTGATGTTGCGGACGTCCCGGAGGCCGAGGCGCTCGACCAGCAGGTCTCGATAGGCGAGCGTCTCGTCGAACATCTTGCCCGTGTCGAGAAAGATCACAGGCGTGGCCGGATCGGCCTGGGCTACGAGGTCCAGCAGAACAGCGGACTCGGTACCGAAAGACGACACGACGGCGACGCGACTGAGGAGCTTTTCCTCGAGCACGGTCTTGATCATGTCGGCCGTTGCGACTCCCTCGAAGCGCGCGTTGAGCGCAGCGACGTCCGCCGCCGTAAAGCGCGGTGCGGTGTCGATGCGGTCGATCCTGCGCGCCGGCTCAGCCATGCCGCCGGGCCCATATGGGCGCGCGTCCGTCCACCGTCTTTTGATAGACGTGAGCCTGGAGCGAGAGGAGCTTGTCGAGCACGTCCCGGTCGATCTCCGCGTCGCTAAGAAAGGCGTCGAAGCCGCAGCGGCGCATCGGCCCGATCTGGTCGACCAGGACGTCGCCCGCCGCGCGCAGTTCGCCCGTATAGCCGGCCTCGCGCAGGATGCTGCCGATCGAATAACCCCGGCCGTCGCGGAATTTGGGAAAGGACACCTCGATCAGCGACAGCCGCGACAGATGCGGAATCAGGGCACGCGGATCGTCGGTCGGCTCGAGCCGTACGGCAGTTGCGTTCGACTGGCCCAGAAAGGCGTCCAGCGTGACGGCAGGCTCTTCATGTGTCTCGTCGTCGCGAAACCGGATGAGGTCACCCATAGATCGCCTCCTTGAACGGCGCTTCGCCGACCCGGCGATAGGTGTCGATGAAACGCTCGCCCTCGGCGCGGAGCGTCGTGTAGACGTTCACCGCCTTCTCGATCGCGTCGACGACGCCATCCTCGGAGAAGCCGGGACCGATGATCTTGGCGAGGCTGGCATCTTCCGCACCCGAGCCGCCAAAGGAGAGCTGATAATTCTCTTCGCCCTTCCGATCGACGCCGAGGATGCCGATGTGGCCGGCATGGTGGTGGCCACAGGCGTTGATGCAGCCAGAGATTTTCAGCTTGAGCTCGCCCAGATCCCGCTGGCGATCGATCGCGCCGAAACGCTCCGAGATCTTCTGCGCGAGCGGGATCGAACGCGCATTGGCCAGGCTGCAATAGTCGAGTCCGGGGCAGGCGATGATGTCCCCGACCAGGTCGAGGTTGGGCGTCGCGAGGCCGGCGGCGTCGAGCTTCTGCCAGATGGCGTAGAGGTCGCTCTTGCGAACATGCGGCAGGACGATGTTCTGCGCATGGGTCACGCGCAGCTCGTCGAAGCTGTAGGTCTCCGCAAGCTCGGCCATCAGGTCGATCTGCGCCGAGCTGGCATCGCCCGGAATGCCGCCGGTCGGCTTCAAGCTGATGTTGACGATCGCATAGCCCGGCGCCTTGTGCGCCACGACCTGCTGGTCGAGCCACAGCGCGAAATCCGGGTCGCTGCGATCGATCTCGTCGCTCAAGCCGCTCTCGAAGGCGGGCGGCGCGAAATGGGCGGCGATGCGATCGAACTCGGCCTGGGGTGCATCGAGGCCGAGGGTGCGGGTGTGGAGGAACTCCTCTTCGACCTGACGACGATATTCGTCGGCGCCGATCTCATGGACGAGGATCTTGATCCGCGCCTTGTAGAGATTGTCGCGGCGGCCATAGCGATTGTACACGCGCAGGCAGGCTTCCATGTAGCTCAGGAAATCGGCCTTGGGCAGGAAGTCGCGGATCACCGGAGCGATCATCGGGGTGCGGCCCATGCCGCCGCCGACGAACACGCGGAAGCCGGTTTCCCCTGCTTCGTTGCGATGGATCTGCAGGCCAATGTCGTGCAGGCGCACCGCCGCGCGATCCTCTTCGGATCCGATCACGGCGATCTTGAACTTGCGCGGCAGATAGCTGAACTCGGGGTGGAAGGTGCTCCACTGGCGCAGCAGCTCCGCCCAGGGGCGCGGATCCTCGATCTCGTCCGCGGCGGCGCCTGCATATTGATCGGACGAGATGTTGCGGATGCAGTTCCCGCTGGTCTGGATGGCATGCATCTCGACCGTCGCCAGCTCGGCGAGGATATCCGGTGCGTCCGCCAGCTTGATCCAGTTATACTGGAGGTTCTGCCGGGTCGTGAAGTGACCGTAGTCCTTGTCATATTTGCGGGCGATGTGCGCCAGCATGTGCATCTGCTTGCCCGACAGCGTGCCATAGGGGATGGCAACGCGCAGCATATAGGCGTGCAGCTGGAGATAGAGCCCGTTCATCAGCCGCAGCGGCTTGAACTGGTCCTCGGTCATCTCGCCGCTGAGGCGACGGCGCACCTGATCGCGAAACTCTTCGACGCGGGCGTCGACGATCGCCTGGTCATATTGGTCGTACTGATACATGTCAGATCACCCAGTCGCCGATGGTGGGGTCGGCCGGCTTGAGGCCGAGGTCGGGACGCACCGTCGGGCCGATGGCGCGGATGCGGTCCTTGATGTGGGCGGGGCGGGGGCCTTCGCCGGTGAGCTCGGCCTGGATCACATAGGGGCCGTTTACGTGCCGGGCGGCTTCCTCGCGCGCGCCAATGGCCTCTCCCTGTCCGTCGACATCGACCGCATGTTCGATATGGCGCGACCAGCCGTCGCCGGTCCACCAGATCACGTCGCCCGTGACCAGATCGTTGCCCGTCAGAATCTTCACGCTTCGTCTTTCATCCGTTCGGCCCGGGCAGCAAAGGCGGCCAGGCGGTTTTGGGCATCCGAGAGCAGGACCACTTCGCCGACGACGATGATCGCAGGGCTTTCGACGCCCTCGCGTTCGACCATGTCGCCCAGATCGGCGAGCAGTGTCCGCATCGCCCGCGATCCCTCCAGCGTACCCTTTTCGAGCACCGCGACGGGCATGTCGGGGGCGACGCCGTCCGCCATCAGCTTGTCGGCGATCATCGAGGCGGTGGTGACACCCATATAGATCACGAGCGTCCTGCCCTGTCCTGCGAGACCCGACCAGTCCTGCTCGCTCAGCCCCTTGCAGGTGCCGGCGACGAAGCTGACTGCGCTCGACCAGTCACGGTGGGTCAGCGGCAGCATGGCTTCCGCCGCGCAGCCCAGCGCCGAGGAGACGCCGGGGATGACTTCGACCGGCAGGCCGGCCGCGCGGACGGCCTCGACCTCTTCGCCGCCGCGGCCGAAGACGAACGGATCGCCGCCTTTCAGGCGGACGACGACAGAACCCGCCTTCACATGAGCGATGATCAGCGCGTTGATCGCGTCCTGGGGCAGGGTGTGCCGGTCGCGCTTCTTGGCGACCGAAATGCGCTGTGCAGTTTCAGGCGCATAATCGAGCACGCGCGGATCGATCAGTCCGTCATGCACGACGACGTCGGCAGACCGCAGCGCATCGACCGCGCGGAGCGTCAGCAGCCCGGGATCGCCCGGGCCCGCGCCGACGAGAATGACGCGCCCACGCGCATCGGGATCGAGCAAGGAAGCCATGCTTGCCAAATGGGCCTTGCCGCGATCACGCGCAATTCAGCGTTGCTTGGGGGGCAACCAAGTTTTCTTTGCTCAAGCAGTTAGCTGCCGGAAGACGCTCCGTCGAGCAGGTCCTCAATGTCGCCCTTGATCGCCTCGGGCTTGGTGATGGGAGCGTAGCGGCTGACGACCTGGCCGTTGCGGTCGATCAGGAATTTGGTGAAGTTCCATTTGATCCCCTCGGTGCCGAGGACGCCCTTCGCCTTGCTCTTGAGCCAGGCATAGAGCGGATGGGCGTCGGGGCCGTTCACGTCGATCTTGGCGAACATCGGGAATTTGACGTCATAGCTGGTGCGGCAGAAGGTCGCGATTTCCTCCGCATCGCCCGGCTCCTGCGCCCCGAACTGGTTGCAGGGGAAGCCGAGCACGACGAGCCCCTTGTCCGAGAGCTCCTCGTGCAGTTTCTCCAGGCCGTCATATTGCGGCGTGAAGCCGCACTTGCTCGCGGTGTTGACGATCAGCAGGACCTTGTCGCGATACTGGTCGAGCGAGACTTCGCTGCCGTCGATCGCCTTCGCCGAAAAATCATAGACCGTGCTCATCCGTGCTACCCCTGTTTGCGGACGTGCGGCATGCGCGTCTTCTCCTCGGACGGCACGAGCCCCTCGAGCACCGCCCAGAATCCCGTTACAGCATTTTGTCCCGCCTGCGCATAGGCGACGGACAGCCGCTCGCGCAGCGCCTCGAACAGCGACGCTTCCAGCGCGGATCCCGCCTCGGTCACGCGCAACAGCCTCTGCCGCCGATCCTCCCGGCCGGGACGAGTCTCGACCAGCCCGCGATCGTGGAGCTCGTTGAGGACCCGGCCCAACGACTGCTTGGTTATACCGAGCAGCCGCAGCAGTTCGCTGACGGTGATGTCGGGGTTGCGGGCGATGAAATAGAGCGAGCGATGATGGGCGCGGCCGAGGCCCTGGGCCGCCAGCCCTTCGTCGATTCCCCGCAGAAGATGGCTGTAGCCGAAATAGAGAAGCTCGACGCCTCGGCGTATCTCCGGCTCGCGCAGGAAGAGCGGTGACGCGGCCCGGAAGCCTTCAGGTGTGTTGGGGCCAGCCATGGCGACGTAATCTGCTCTCCATTCTCTGGCCGATGCGGGTAATGAAAATGCGCGCGGATGTCATCGTCTGAAATTATCGTGGCGGCGTCGTCATTCCGGCAAGGTGACGGCAGCGCGGCTCCGGTGGACGGTTGCAGCGACGTAGAGCGCCAGGCCCGCCCAGATCAGGCCGAAGGACAGCAGATGGATCGGAAGCAGTGGCTCGCCGAAGATATGAATCGCGATCAGCATCTGCAGCGTCGGGCCGATATATTGGAGTAGGCCGAGATCCGAATAGCGGATCCTGTTCGCGGCGCCCGCGAAGAGCAGCAGAGGCAGGGTCGTCGCCACGCCGCTCAGCACCAACAGCCAGAAGGCGGGGGGAGTCGCGCCGGGCTCCAGTTGCGGCATCGTCAGCAGCCAGATCGCGGCGAACGGCGCAAGCAGGCCGGTTTCGATCAACAGTCCCTCGACCGGCCCGAGCGCAATCTTCTTGCGGACGAGGCCGTAGAGGCCGAAGCTAGCCGCGAGGCCGAGCGGAATATAGGGGATGCTCCCCTGATAGATGGCGAGCGCAAGCACGCCGATCGCAGCCAGGAGAACTGCAGCTGTTTCCATCCGCCCCAGCCGCTCGCGGAAGAAGATCATGCCGAGCACGATGTTGAGCAGGGGATTGATGAAATAGCCGAGGCTTGCCTGGAGCGCATGGCCGCTGTTGATCGCATATATGTAGAGCAACCAGTTGGCTGCGATCAGCAGGGTCGAAGCGACCAGGGCAAGGAGGATGTGCGGCTGGCGCAGGGCGGCAAAAGCCGCCGGCCAGCGGCGTAGCGCAAAGGCGAGGACGACGATGATCAGCAGCGACCAGACGACGCGCTGGGCGAGGATCGCGGTCGGGAAGAGCGGCGCCATCGCGCGAATGAACAGGGGGAGCAGGCCCCAGATCGTATAGGCGCCAATTCCCATCAGGACGCCGAGGCGCGCTTCCGATTTCCCGTTCATCCGCCTCGCCTATGTGTCCTCGTTCGGAAAGGCAATCGGCCAGCGTCCTGGAGGACGCTGGCCGACCGGGGGGGCAAGTGGTGAAGGGTGATGCTCAGAAGCTTGCCTTGATCGTCGCACCAAAGGTGCGCGGATCGCCGGTCTGCCCGGCGATCAGGCCAGTGTTGCTCGGCGCGGTCTGGAGCAGTTCGAAATAGTTGGTGTCGAACGCGTTGCGGACCCAGCCGAACACGTCGAAGCTTTCGGTGCGGAAGCCAGCGCGGAAGTTGGTGATGTTATAGCCGTTGACCAGGGTGTACCTGGACGGCGACGGGTTCGACTGGAAGTTCGACCGGTACTGGCCGTCGACGCCGAAATAGATCTGCCCCTCCTTGTCGAGCAGTTCGATCGGCGCGTTGACCTCGGCGCCGTAAGACACCGAATATTTCGAGACGCCCGGCAGCCGCTGCCCCGAGATATTGCAGTTCGCCGGGCTCAACGAGCCGGGAACCCCCGGGGCGCCCGGGGTCTGGCCGGCGCCGACGGTCGTGCCGCCCGCCAGTTCGGGCGGGCAGGGGGCGTCGACGAAGCGCACATATTTGGCGTCGGTGTAGGCGCCGTTGACATAGGCGTTGAACCGCTCGCTCGGGCGGATCGAGAAGTCGGTTTCGATGCCCTGCGAACGCACCTTGCCGGCATTGGCCAGATAGCCGCGCAGCACGCCGAGCTGGCCGTTGGTGACGGTCGCCTGGTAGTTCTTGATGTCGGTGCGGAAGGCCGCGACGTTGAAGGTCGCCTTGCGGTCCCAGAACTGGGTCTTCACGCCGACCTCGAACGAGTTGACCGATTCCGGCTTGATGTCGGACTGCAGCGGGTTGCCGGCGGCATCGGTCGGCAGGCCGTTCTGGTTGATGCCAAAGGTCTTGAAGCTCTTCGCATAGGTCGCATAGGCGAGAATGCCGGGCGCCAGCTTGTAGTTGACGTTGAAATCATAGGTGAAGTTCCAGGCGCTGTCCGAAGGCGCGCTGGTCTGCGGCGAGAAGACGCCACACTGGGCGGCCCCGACCGGGTTGGTCGCGGCGGGCTGTGGGCAGGTCAGGATCGCGCCTGCGCCCGTCGTCACGACGCGCCGATAAAAGCCCGACTTCTTGTCGTAATTGACCCGTGCGCCCGGCTGGATCGTGAGTTCGTCGGTGACCTTCCAGCTCAGTTGGCCGAACAGCGCGGCGCTGGTCGCCTTCAGCCACTGGGTGTTTCGCGCGGTCAGGCCGTTCAGCACGCTGGGATCATTGGCGAGCGCGCCGGTCAGGTTCCACCGGCTCGACGCCGCGCCCTGCTGTTCGAGGCCCTGGGTATCGATCCGTTGCTTGAAGCCGAACAGGCCCAGGACGAAGTCGATCTTCTTGCCGCTGTAGTTGTAGCGGAACTCCTGCGAATACTGGTCCTGCTGCGACGGGTTCTGCGAGCGGGACACGATCGGCAGACCGGTGAAGTCGCGGTCGTTTTCGGGCTTCCAGTCCCAGAAGCGCCAGGCGGTGACCGAGGTCAGCGTACCGCCGCCCACATCCCACTTCACCTTGGCCGAAACGCCGCCGATCTTGTTGCCGGCGTTCAGATTGGCATCGATGTCGGTCAGGCGATCGAAGGGGTTGCGGCTGACGACGCGGTAATTCTGGGCAGCGGCCAGAGCTTCATATTGGCGTGCCAGGGCACGCTGCGTGGTGCCGACGCGAACGAAGACGGTGCCGCAGCACTCCGCATCCTGCTTGCTATAGTCGCCCGACAGGGTGATGCTGAGGTCCTCGTTCGGCTGGAACAGAAGCTGGGCACGCAGACCGAGATTGTCCTGCGCGTTGATCCACTGCTTAGAGGTCACATTGTAGATCGTGCCCCGGCGCGACGTGGTCGCTACGGCGACGCGGGCAGCGATCTTCTCCGACAGCGGACCCGACAGCGCAGCCTTCGCCTGCTTGAAGGCCAGATTGCCGGCGGTCACCTCGGCCCTGCCCTGGAAGTCGAAGGTCGGCTGGTTGGTGGTGATGTTGATCGCACCGGCGGTCGTGTTCTTGCCGTAAAGCGTCCCCTGGGGACCGCGCAGCACTTCGACCTGCTTGACGTCGAGGAAGTCGAACACCGCAGCCGCGACGCGGGCATTGTAGACGTCGTCGACATAGATGCCGACGCCCTGCTCGAAGCCGTCGCTGGTCAGGCCGAATGGCACGCCCAGGCCGCGGATGTTTACCGCCGTGTTGCGCGGATTGGACGAGTAGACCTGCAGGGTCGGCGCGATCTGCTGCATCCGGAGAATGCTGAAATTGCCGGTGTTCTCGATCTGGTTCACGCTCACGACCGTGATGGCGAGAGGAACCTCCTGTGCGGTCTCCTGGCGGCGACGCGCGGTGACGACGATGTCCTCCCGCGAAGCGTCACCGTCGGCTTCCGCGGCGGCCGGCGCAGCCGATGTCGATTGGGCATAAGCCGGCGTCGCGAGAACGGCGAAGACCGCCGCTCCCGCCAGGAGCTTGTTGCGCATGAACTGTCCCTTTCCTCTGTTCTTCGGTCTTCGCACTCTCTCCCCAGAAAGCGGCGGCCCTGACCGCTGCCCCCGCCCCGGGGGGAGCGCCGATCCGTGGGCGCCACGCGCCACCAGACCAGCTCTGGAGTCTGTTTAACTCTACCGATGAGAAAGAGAAGAAAGTTTTTCTATCTTATGAGTAGTGAAAATAGGTCCATGCTATCTTATTGTTAATCATATATTTTACACAAAATAATCGATTGCGATCAGCCTGGCTGGACGCCTTCGGCCTCAAGTGTAGCTTCATCGATGAGCAAGCCGGCTATCCGCACGCGCTTCTCCACCAGGTCGACCGGTGTGCGGGAAAGTTCGAGCCGGTAAACCGGCCCGCTATCGCTTTTGAGGGTGAATCCCCCGCCTTCGCGAAGGAGCAGTCCGGTCTCCTCGACCCGACGCGAGGTCAGAGCGTGGCCTCGATCGCCCGTGCGGCCTGGTCCGGGTCCTCGGCCTGGGTGATCGGGCGGCCGATGACGAGGATCGACGCGCCCTGGTCGAGTGCCTGACGCGGCGTCATCACGCGCTTCTGGTCTGCGTGGCTCTTGCCGTCGGCCGGGCGAATGCCGGGCACGACGAAATAGCCGTTCGGCCAAAGCTTCTTGGCGGCCTTCACCTCATTGCCCGAACAGACCACGCCGTCGAGGCCGGCCTGCTTCGCCAGCAGCGTCAGGCGCTCGACCTGCGCATGGGGATCGCCTTCCACGCCGATCGCGGAAAGGTCGTCATGATCGAGGCTGGTCAGCACGGTGACCGCGACGACCTTCGTGCCGACGGGAGCGGCGGCCTTCGCATCCTCCATCATTGCCAGCCCACCGGCCGCATGGACCGTCAGGATCGCCGGTTTCAGACCGTTGAGCGCCTGCACCGCCTTGGCGACGGTGTTGGGAATGTCGTGCAGTTTCAGGTCGAGGAAGATCGGAAGATCGAGCGCTGCCATTTCGCGGACGCCGGCCTGGCCATGGGCGCTGAAGAATTCGAGGCCGAGCTTGATGCCGCCGACATGGTTGCGGACGCGCGCCGCTATATCCTTGGCCCGGGCGATGTCGGGCGTGTCGATGGCAACGTAGATCGGGCTGCGGCTCATGAGGGTCTATTCCGTCGGTATCGGGTCCGGCTGCGCCGTAGCGGGGACGACCGGCGCCGCCAAGGCGCTATTGCGTTCCAGCGTGTCGATGCGCCGGTGCAGCCGCCACATCCGCGTGCGGTGGATCGCATAGGTCGGCAGAAAGCCGATCAACGCTCCCATCAACAACAACAGGGGAAGCTTCACATCCGCAGTCAGGCCGGCCCACAGATTGATCGAGACCGGCGTCCAGTTCCGTGTCGAAAAGACCGCCGCGACGACGGTCAGGATCACCCAGAACAAGGTCTTCAGGAAATGCATGCGCTGCTTGTCCCCCAGCGATGCGACGCGGTCAACCCATGGATGCGAGAGGGCAACCGCGCGAATCTGCGCCGATCAGCCGATTTCCCGCTCTATCTCGGCGATCTGCGCGCCGATGGTGCCAAGCCTATCGCGTTCCTCGTCGAGTATCGCATGAAACAGGCTCCGTTTCAGCTGCTGAACTTCGTCCGCATCGAAACCGTGCTCCTCCGGCAGCGTCGATATCAGCACGTCGATCATGCGCTCGGCCCCGTGGAGCCGGCCCCAGAGATAGTCATTCTCGCGATAGGCACGGCAGAAGAAGGCGCCGAACAGATTCAGTTCGATGCCCTTCAGCGTGGCGGCTGCACCGCCCTGGCGGATCGAACCCGCATCGTCGGGTGAGATGCGGTCCACCTGGATCGAATGGAATTCCTGCGCCCCCTGCGGCCGGATGAGCGACAGCGTGGCAAGGTCGTAGAAGCCGAAGCCGAGATAGGCGAGCAACAGCGCACGACGATCGGCCCGGGCGAGGCGCGGGAGCATCGCCGCGATGGCGCGGTCGGTGTCCAGGTCGAGCATTTCGAGATTGCGGATCGCAGCGATGCTCGACAGCGCCGTCTCGGGATCTTCCTCGAAACGCTGCGCGGCCGCGACGACCGGGCGATCATAGTGGTCGCGCATCTGCAGCGCCAGATAGGGTGCCAGCGAACCATAGATCGCGTCGCGCGCCGCCTGCAGCCCGTCCTGGTTTTGCCGGTCCTGCGCGGCCTCGATCTCGGTCAGCCGATCGGCGAGGAAGCGCAGCCGCCGGATACGGAAACCCAGATCATGCTGGCGGAAGAAGTCGATCATGGCCGCATTGGTGTCGCCAGCCCGCAGGGCGTCGGGCTCCTCGAAGCCGCGTTCTCGGATCAGGCCGGCTATGGTGCGCCTTATCCCCAGCTGTTCGCCCGAATCTTCGATCCCTGCGAGCAGGGCGATCGTGGATGCCAGTTCCTCGACGATCGTGGTCAGCTTGAGCTGGCCGTAGCCGGCATAGGTAAAGCCGGCCTGTCGCGCCGCCTGCGTATGGGCGCGCTGTCGCCACAGGCCGATCCGCTCGGCGCTGGGGCGATAGATCAGGATCTGGCGTCCCATCGCGGCGTCGACGGCGGCGTCGACCTCCGGCCGGATCGCCTCGATGATCCGGCGCGTCTGGGCGATCCGTACCGAGCGCTGCTCGATCAGCTCGAGATTCTCGCGGATCGGCTGTTCTCGGGGGATCGTCGATATGGCGCCGAAGATCGTGGCGAAGAAGCCCGGCAGGCGGACGATGCCGTCGCTGTGGCGTTCCGGTGGAGCCTGAACATTGGCGGTGGGATCGAGATACAGGAAGCGGCGATCGACCTCGCGACGCGCGGGGCGGTTGCGCAGCGCCTCGATCGCCGGCCTGAAGGGCGCGTTCGCCAGCACCGAGCCGTCGATCAGAACCAGATCCTCGGGACTGCCGCTGACGGCGGCGCGGGGAAAGATGCGATGGAGGAACGCCTCGCGGCCGGGCCAGTCGCGTTTGCGGGCCTTCAGCACCTTGTCGAGCTCATCGACATTGAAGGGCGGGAAGGCGCCGGGGAAGCTGGCCGTGGCCCGGGCAGCGAAGGTGAGTTCGGCAGGATCCGCCAACTGCCGTCCGTCGACGCCACGGTCGGTGAAGCCGATGGTCAGCCGATGCTCGCGCTCCTCGGCCTGTTCGGGGCTGTGCAGCCGCAGGCGCTGATTATAACCATGGAAGTCGGTCACGGTGACGGTCACGTCGAGTGGCTGCCGCGGCGGCAGGAGCGGCGGGCCCGCCTCGCTTTTCTCCATCGCGTCGAACGCATCCAGGATCAGATTCGAGAAGGTCGGGCCGCCGAAGGGCGGATTGAACCAGCGCGCGCGGACGAAGCCCGACAGCTTGCGGCGCACCTCGGCGCGCGTCTCGGGCGCCACGGTGCGCTCCACTGCGCCGCCGCGCCGACGGGCGAGCATCCAGGCGAAGGGCACGGCCCAGATCTTGGAGAAGCGCGACAGCGGGCGGGCGTCCGGATCGAGCAGGACCTCGACGTCCGCCTTGTCGAGCCACAGGTCGGTCAGCGGTTCCAGCGACTGCCCGGTCGAGATTGCATGGCCCAGAAAGACGCCGTTCATGCCGCCAGCGCTGGCGCCGGCGATGACGTCGATCAGGACGCGCAGGCGCAGCCCTTTATCGGCCTGCACCCGCTCCAGAATCTGGCGATAGATGGCTTCGCTGCCGGGGCCGCTCGCCTCGCCGTCGTGGAAGGCGCGGCTGGCGCGGACGAGGCGCCATAGCTCCTTGGTGATCCCGTGCATGTAGACGGCAAGGCTGACTCCGCCGTAGCAGACCAGCGCGAGCCGCAGTTCCTTCTCCCGCATGGCGAGGGCTTAGCGGCTGCGGCGGATCAGAGCCAGCCGCAATCCTTGAGCATCCGCCGCCGCTCCTGCTCCGTTGCCCGATTCCAGATGCGCTGTCGCGCCCGCTCTTCCGGATCGGGCAGCCGCCGTTCGCCGCGCGTCAGGAGTTCGGCGAGCCGGGCCCTTGCCCGCTCTTCGCTGGGATCGCTTGTCATGGTGCCGGCGATGATGTACTCCTTTTGTTCGATATTCAAGAGGATCTCCCGGATCGATGGCGAAGCCGCAGAAGCGTTATGTCTGTCAGGCCTGTGGAAGCGTGGCGACCCGCTGGCAGGGGCAGTGCGCCGATTGCGGCGAGTGGAACAGCCTCATCGAGGACAGCGCCAAGGCGACTGTTTTCGCTGCCAAGCATGATCTTCGCACCGGCGGGCGGGCGATCGAGATGGTCGGGCTCGATGCCGATATCCCGCTGCCGAAGCGCTGGAGCACCGGGATCGCCGAGTTCGACCGCGCGCTGGGCGGCGGTGTGGTGCCGGGTTCGGCGACGTTGATCGGCGGCGATCCGGGCATCGGCAAGTCGACGCTGCTTCTGCAGGCGGCAGCGCGGATGGCGATGGCGGGCCAGCCGGTGGCCTATATCTCGGGCGAGGAAGCCGCCGACCAGGTGCGCCTGCGCGCGCGCAGGCTCGGGTTGGGCCAGTCTCCGGTCCAGCTCGCGGCGGCGACGTCGGTGCGCGACATATTGACGACGATGGAGCGCATGCCCCCCTCGCTTCTGGTGATCGACTCGATCCAGACGATGCACAGCGACCAGATCGAGGGCGCGCCGGGCACGGTCAGCCAGGTGCGCGCATCGGCCCAGGAACTGATCCGCTTCGCCAAGGAGCGCGGTACCTCGCTCGTGCTTGTCGGCCACGTCACCAAGGACGGTTCGATCGCCGGGCCGCGCGTGCTCGAGCATATGGTCGATACCGTGCTCAGCTTCGAGGGCGAGCGCAGCCACCAATATCGTATCCTGCGCGCGGCCAAGAACCGCTTCGGCGGGACCGACGAGATCGGCGTCTTCGCCATGGCGGAGGAGGGGTTGAGCGAGGTCGCCAATCCCAGCGCCCTGTTCCTCACCTCGCGAGGCGAGGGGGTGAGCGGAGCGACGGTGTTCCCGGCGATGGAGGGCACGCGACCGGTCCTTGTGGAGATTCAGGCGCTCACCGTGCGGCTGCAGAGCGGCGCCACGCCGCGCCGGGCGGTGGTCGGATGGGATTCGGGCCGGCTGGCGATGATCCTCGCCGTGCTGGAGGCGCGCTGCGGGCTCAGCTTTTCGACGGCCGAGGTCTATCTCAACATTGCCGGCGGCTATCGCGTGTCCGATCCGGCGGCGGACATGGCGGTTGCCGCCGCGCTGGTATCGGCGCTGGCGGAGAGGCCGGTCCCGATCGACTGCGTGCTGTTCGGCGAGATCGCTCTGTCCGGCGAGGTGCGACCCGTCGCGCATGCCGGATTGCGCCTGAAGGAATCGGCCAAGCTCGGCTTTGCCCAGGCCTGGGCACCTGCCGGCAAGGAGCCGGCCAGCAAGGGAATGCGGCAGGAGAGTTTCTCCAGCCTGGGCGCGCTCGTTGACCATATCCTCGGCCGTCGATAGCAAGCGCTGCCTATGCATGGATTGACCGGCCTCGACATCATCGTCCTGCTTGCCATCTTCGGCGGCGGGCTTTTCGGCGTGATGCGCGGCTTCGTCTCCGAGGTGATCTCGCTCTTCTCCTGGGTCGCCGCGATCTTCGCGCTCAAGCTGTTTCATGCGACCGGTACGAAGATGGCGATGGGCTTCGTCGGCAGCCCCAGCGGGGCCAGCGTACTCGCCTTCGTCCTGATCTTCCTTATCGTCTATGCGGCCGGAAAGCTCGTCGGGGCATCGCTGGGCCAGCGGATGCGGACTTCGGTGCTGGGCCCGCTCGACCGCGTGCTGGGTTTCGGTTTCGGCGCGCTCAAGGGGCTGATCATCGTCACGCTCGGCTATCTGCTGATCAATCTCGGCTATGACACGCTCTACGGCGCGACGGCCGAACGGCCCGGCTGGATGCGCAGTTCGCGCACGCATCCGCTGCTCAACGCCACCGGACGTGCCATCGTCGACTGGGTGGGCAATCGGCGCAAGGCCGGTGGCCTGATCGGCGAAGGCAAGGCGGACTCCACCACAACCAAATAGACGCCGGCCCGATCGACGCGGCTTGCCGCTGTAATTGTTCTTGTTATGTTCCTTCCATGCCCGACTCGCCAAAGCCTCTGCCGCTGCCCGTGCATGGACGCGGAGCCGTGAGCGCCGGGCTGAGCGGCCGTTTCGACGATCGCGGGCGTGAGGAGGACGGCGACTGGCTCGACGCGCGGGAGGAGGTGGATGGCGAAGGCCCCGTCCTTCGGACCGAGGTCACCATGGAAACCCCGCGGACGATCATCAGCCGCAACCGCTCGCCCGACATTCCGTTCGATCGCTCGATCAATCCCTATCGGGGTTGCGAACATGGCTGCATCTACTGCTTCGCGCGGCCGACCCACGCCTATCACAACCTGTCGCCCGGTCTCGACTTCGAGACGAAGCTCTTCGCCAAGCCCGGTGCGCCCGAGCTTCTCCGGCGCGAGCTGGCGCGGCCGGGCTATCAGTGCGAGCCTATGGCGATCGGAACCAATACCGACCCCTATCAGCCCGTCGAAGGGCGGCTGCGGATCATGCGGGGCCTGCTCGAAGTGCTGGCGGAACATGATCATCCCGTCGCTATCACCACCAAATCCGCGCGCATCCTGCGCGACATCGATCTTCTCGGACCGATGGCGGAAAAGGGTCTTGCCGCCGTGATGATGTCGGTAACGACGCTCGATCCCGTCATTGCCCGGCGGATGGAGCCGCGCGCCTCGGCTCCGGCGCGCCGCATCGCCGCGATCAGGGCGCTGGCCGATGCGAGGATTCCGGTATCGATCAGCGTGTCGCCCGTGGTCCCCGCGATCACCGACCATGAGATCGAGGCTATCGTCGAGGCCGGCGCCCGGGCCGGAGCAAGCGGCGCCTTCTCGATCGTCGTGCGCCTGCCGCACGAGGTCTCGCCGCTGTTCCGCGAATGGCTGGCGGTGCATTATCCCGACCGGGCCGCCCGCGTCATGTCGCTCATCTCCGGCATGCGCGACGGCAAGGACAATGAAGGCGCCTTTTTCGACCGCTTCCGGCCCAAGGGGGCTTATGCCGAGGCATTGCTTGCCCGCTTCAGGCTTGCCTGCCGAAAACAGGGCTTGGGCGGCATGCGCTTTGCGCTTCGCACCGACCTGTTCCACGCTCCAGGTCAGCAGCTCGCGCTTTTCTGACCTGCCTTAACAGGTTGTTTCACCTTCGATTTGGCAACTGCGTCCCTCCTCGTTCGTTTCCCGCGCAACCGAAGAGGAGAGATTTGCCATGTTGGACGACAAGACCACGCGGAGTTTCGCGATCGGTGCGGCGGCGGGCCTGACCGCTGGCCTGGCCGCAAATGCGGTGCGCAAGATTTTCGTTCAGGCGCCGACTTTCATGGCCGGCGAGTGGGACGAAGCGCTGGCGGCCGAGCATAAGGCGGTGCTGGCGCTGTTCGATCAGCTCGAAGCGACCGAGAACGGTCACAAGGTTCGGCGGTCGATGTTGCTGACCCAGATCGGCCATGCATTGGCGAAGCATGCGCTGGAAGAGGAGAATGCGGTCTATGCGGTGCTGCGCACCCATGGGCAGGCCGCCGACGCCGACAAGCTCAACGGCGATCATGGCTATGTGAAGCAATATCTGTTCGAGCTGGGCGAGATGGACAACGACCATCCCCAGTTCCTCGCCAAGGTCGGCGACTTCCGCGCCATGCTCGAGGAGCATATGCAGGAGGAGGAGAAGAAGGTCTTCCCTCGCCTGCGCGGACTGCTGGACGAGGACGAGACCGCCCATCTGACCCATGCGATGAACAAGGAAGGCCTCAAACTGGCCTGATGCGGGAAGGGGCCGGCGCAAGCCGGCTCCCTCAGCGCTCGGTCAGGCGCGGCATCAGTTCGACGAAGTTGCAGGGCATGTGCCGGCTGTCGAGCTGATAGACCAATATATCGTCCCAGCCGTCCTTCACCGCGCCCGTCGATCCCGGCAGCGCGAAGATATAGGTACCGCGTGCGACCCCGGCTGTCGCCCGCGACTGGATGGTCGATGTCCCGATCTTGGCGTAGCTCAGCCAGCGGAACAGCTCGCCGAAGCCGGGGATTTCCTTGTCCCACACCCGGGCGAATGCCTCGGGCGTCACGTCGCGTCCGGTCACGCCGGTGCCGCCCGTGGTGATCACGCAGTCGACTTCGGGATCGTCGATCCAGCCATGAAGGCTGGCGACGATCAGGTCGACATCGTCACGCACGATCGCACGATCCGCCACGACATGCCCGGCTCCCTCGATCCGCGCAACCAGCGTGTCGCCGGATTTGTCGGTCGACAGGTCGCGGCTGTCCGAGACGGTCAGGACGGCGATCCGGACCGGATGAAAGGGAAGATCTTCCTTGATCGGCATAGGTGGGTCCCGTCAGTCTGCGGCGGCGGTGGAGCCGATGGACGTCAGGCGCACCGCCTGCTGTCCCGGCAGGCCGGGGAAGCGCGGCCACATTCCCTGCGCGATCGCCGTAAGGCTGACGGGCTTCGCACCCGAATGCTGCTGATACATCCAGTAGTTCCGCAGGACGATCGCGACATAGGCGCGCGTCTCTACGAAGGGGATGGATTCGATGAACAGCAGCGGATCGGCCAGGTTGCGCCCGCGTGCGTTCCAGTTCGCCACCGAATTGGGCCCCGCATTATAAGCGGCGATCACCTTCGGCAGCAGCCCGCCGGTGGCGCCGGCATTGTCGGCCAGCTCGCGCAGATAGGCCTGGCCCAGCTCGAAATTGGTGGTCGGCTGGAACAGCGCGCCGGTATCGACAGAGCGGCCGAGGTGGCGCGCTACCATTTGCGCTGTGCCCGGCATCAGCTGCATCAGGCCGCGGGCACCCGCCGAACTGACCGCATCGGTCCGGAAGCGCGATTCCTGCAGCGCATGGGCGAACACCAGCGACTTGTCGACGCGCCAGCCCGATTCCGGGGTCCAGGCCGGCATCGGATAGCGCGCGGACGGCGACAGGCGCGCACCGGACGGGCCGTTCTGTGCCAGCCAGATCTGCGCGGCGGGAAGGTTGAGCCGGGCCGCGAGGTGGATCAGCGATTCATGGTCGCGGCTCTGGCCGATCCGCGCCTGATGCCTGAGCATCGTTTCGGCAAGGCCCGTCTCGCCGATTTCGGCCAGCGCCGTTGCGCGACGGACATTGGCTATGGTGCCGATCGCAGCCCAGTCGCCGGCGGTCAGCTTGACGCCGCCGTCGCGGCCGTCATCGATTCCGAGCGCTGCCTTTGCGATCAGCCCGTAGAAGGTCTCGCCCATCCGCGCGGCTGTGCGCAGGCGGGGCTCGATCCGTTCGGGATGTTGGCAGGCCATGTCGGCGCGGCTGGCCCAGAACAGACCGGCGGCCATCATCTCCGGATCGCGGGCGCGGCTTCCGACCTCTTCGAACGCGGTGCCGGCCGCGGCGCAATCCTTCTGGCGCCAGGCGGCAAGGCCCGAGACCCAGCTGGCCTGTACCGCCCAGTCGCCCGCGCCCGATCGGGCAAGGTCGGCCACGCGGCGCGCATTGGCATCGTCTCCGGTCAGATAATAGGACCAGGAGGTACGCTGCAGCCATTCGGCCTGCGCTTCCGGCGACAGTTCGGGGAGCTTCGCCTGCACCAGCGCCTCGCCCTCGCTCGGGCGGTCGTCGCGGAGCAGAGGCAGCGCCTGTTGTGCGAGCGCCGCTGCCGCCCGGTCATTCTTGAGGCTGCGGGCGGTCTGGCGCCGCGAGGGCCCGGCGAAGCGAACCAGATCGCGCGCCACCGGCAGGGCGGCGGAGGAAAGGCCCCGCTTGGCCGCGATTGCCGCCACATCCGGGGCCTCGGGCAGGTCGGGCGCGCTCGTCAACAGCGCGGCGAGCCGGTCGTCGGCTATCTTGGGCGACCCCTTGGCCAGGATCAGTTCGGCCTGAGCCACGTCTGTCAGCGGACCGTTGGGCAGGGCGTCGATCCCGGCCTGCGCCGTGCTCCAGTCGCCCGCACGGATGGCCGCGAAGATCGACCGATAGGCGGTCTTCTGATCGGCGGTCAGGCCGGAGGTGATCGCCAGCGGCTGTGCCGCCGCGGCGAGACCCGCCGTCGCGGCCGGAATCACCGTCTGCGACTGGGCCAGTGTCGGCACGAACAGCATCGAACCGGCGAGGAGAAGGGAACGGATCATTCGAGCAACTTCATCAACAGTTGGAGGTCTTCCCAGGCGCGGCGCTTCTGCTGGGGGTGCTGCAGCAGCGTCCGGGGATGAAAGGTGGCGACCGCACGGACCGCGCCGCCGGGGAGCGCCACGTCGTGCACGGTACTGCGCGCCTCGACGAAGCCCTTGCCGAGAAAGGCGCGCGAGGGCTGCTCGCCCATCAGCAGCAGGGCTCTCGGGCGGGCGAGGGCAACATGATGGCGGGCCAGTTCGCTGAACAACACGCCCATCGCGCGGTCGACGACGCCGCCGGTCGGCCATCCCGGCGCCATGGCGCTTAGGTAGAGTGACTGGCGATCACGCCCCACGGCGGCGAACATCTTGTCGAACAGGTCTCCGACCGGTCCGGAAAGCAAGCGTCCGTTGGCGGTATCGACCTGTTCGGGCAGATCGACGAGCACCATCAGGCCCGATGCCGGATCGCCCATCGGCGCGACGCGCGCTGGCAGCGGCATCGCGATCTTCTCGCTCGTCGCCAGCCATTGCTGGAAGGCCGGCAGGGTGTCGGGGAATGAGGCCGGCGGCGCGGGGCGTTCGGGCGCGACGGGCACCGCCGCAGGGCGGGAAGGCGACTCCATCGTCGGGGTGGCAGGCGCGCGTTCGGCCGGGCGCTCGACCCGCGCGAGCCAGTCGCACGGCTCATCGGCTGCCAGGACGTCGAGTCCGGCATCGCGCCACCAGCCCATCAGGCTGGCCAGTTCGGCTGCCGAGGCATGATTTCCCCCAAAAACCATAGCGCTGACTAAAGGAATGGGTTGACGAGGGCGTCAATCTGCGGGCAGCGCCTTTGGGGCATGACGTTTTTTTGATGCGATGACCGGATAGGCAGGACGAGGACCAGACATGTCGCAGCGCGAATCTATGGCTTACGATGTCGTGATCGTGGGCGCCGGGCCGGCTGGCTTGGCGGCAGCCATCCGGCTCAAACAGCTGGCGATCGAATCGGGCCGTGAGATCGCCGTCTGCGTCCTGGAAAAAGGATCCGAGGTCGGCGCACATATCCTTTCGGGCGCAGTCGTCGATCCGATCGCGCTGAACGAGCTTCTTCCGGACTGGAAGGACATGGACAGCCCGCTGACCGTGCCGGTCACCGAGAACCACCACTGGATTCTGACGGCGAAGCGGCAATATTCGATGCCGCATATCGCGCTGCCGCCCTTCATGAACAACAAGGGCACCTACACGCTGTCGCTTGGCAATCTGTGCCGCTGGCTGGCGGGGCAGGCCGAAAATCTGGGCGTGGAGATCTTCCCCGGCTTCGCTGCCGCCGAGATTCTCTACAATGAGGATGGTTCGGTGAAGGGCGTCGCCACCGGGGACATGGGCGTCAGCCGGACCGGCGAGCACAAGCCCGATTATCAGCCGGGCATGGAGCTCCACGCGAAATACACCCTCTTCGCCGAGGGCGTGCGCGGCCATCTGTCGAAGATGCTCAAGGCGCATTTCGACCTGGAGGCCGATTGCGAGCCGCAGACCTATGCGATCGGCATCAAGGAGCTGTGGGACATCAATCCGGCCAAGCATGAGCCGGGCCGCGTCATCCACACCCAGGGCTGGCCGCTGACCGACGAGGTCGGGGGTGGCTTCCTCTACCATCAGGCTAACAACCAGGTTGCGCTCGGCTTCGTCGTCGGGCTCGGCTACAAGAACCCGCACCTCTATCCGTTCGAGGAATTCCAGCGCTGGAAGCAGCACCCGGCGATCCGCGCGATCCTGGAGGGTGGCCGCCGCGTCTCCTATGGCGCGCGCGCGATCAACGAGGGCGGCTGGCAGTCGATCCCGAAGCTGGTCTTCCCGGGCGGCGCGCTGATCGGTTGTTCGGCGGGCTTCGTCAACGTGCCCCGCATCAAGGGCAGCCACACCGCGATGAAGTCGGGTATGCTCGCCGCCGAGGCCGCGTTCGAGGCGCTGTCGCACGAGCGGTCGTCGGACGAGCTGGCCGCCTATCCGGCCGCGCTCGAGGACAGCTGGGTCGCCAAGGAGCTCAAGACCGTCCGCAACGCCGAGCCGTTCATCGCCAAATTCGGCCCCTTCGCGGGCACGATCATGGCCGGCACCGACATGTGGATGCGCACGCTGGGCATCGGCCTGCCGTTCACGCTCAAGCATCACAAGGACAATGAAGGCCTGTGGCGCGCCGACATCGCGCCGAAGATCGACTATCCTAAGCCCGATGGCGTGATCAGCTTCGACCGCCTCTCGTCGGTGTTCCTGTCGAACACCAACCATGAGGAAGACCAGCCGGTCCATCTGCAGCTCAAGGACCCGAGCGTCCCTGTCGACATCAACCTGCCGCTCTATGACGAGCCTGCGCAGCGTTACTGCCCGGCGGGCGTCTATGAGATCGTCGGCAAGGAAGAGGGCGCACCGCGCCTGCAGATCAACGCGCAGAACTGCGTCCACTGCAAGACCTGCGACATCAAGGACCCGACCCAGAACATCAACTGGGTCACGCCGGAAGGCGGCGGCGGCCCGAACTATCCCAACATGTGATCGGGAGGGGGCCGGGTTTTCCGGCCCTTTTTCGTAGCCGGGCAGGGCTTGGCCGAAACCCTGTCAGCGCGCGCAGGCGCGATAGTCGCCGGCCTCGCACGCAGCGACCCGCCGACGCCATTCCTCGCGCTGCCGTTCGTAACGCTCCTGCGCCGCGCGGTTGGTCTCGCGGACCCGCGCATTGGAGCGGTCGCGGGCATCGACCCTGGCCCGTGCCGCGGCGTTGAGCTCGATCGTCCGCAGTCGGTCGGCACGATGCTCGGCATCTTCCTCCTGTGCGGCTGCCGGGGATGCGAGGGTGGACAATATCAGAGTGGAGAGCGGGAGGAGCAGGCGGACCATGACCGTTGCTTGCTCCGCAACGGCTTTCCACCGGCTGAACGGCGCCGCCACCCTTGCTTTGCGGGCTGCGGACCGATATGCGCGCCAGCGATGAACACACCGCGCAAGACATTGTCGCTCAGCCGTGTCGTGGCCCCCGCTTCGGGCCCCGAACTGTCGCCCGAAGCGCAGCTGATCGCCCAGGCGATCCGGCGCCGGCTCTGCATCACCGCCGTCTACAACAAGACCGCCATGGTGATCACGCCGCACATCCTCTACACCAAGCATGATGACCCCTTCATCGACGGCGTCGTCACCCTGCGAGACGGCAAGGTCCCCGCGGAGCCGAAGCTCGGCACGTTCAAGCTGGCCGGCCTCAACAGCGTGATGCTGACTGCCGACAATTTCGAGCCACACGCGCTGTTCGATCCCGCCGACGCGAAATATGAAGGCGTGACGCTAGCGAAGCTGGGGTGAGCTGAGCGCGTTGGGCCTGCGACAATTCGCAGGGCCAGCGTCATGTCACTCGGCGTTGCCTCAACCGCATAGCGCAATGGCGCTGGACGGCGGCGAGACGATCTTTCTGTGCGTTCGGTTGATGACAAATGGCGTATCATCCGACATGCTGGCACAAGTGACTAGGCTTCGCTTCCCGCTTTTCCTCACTTTGCCCGCGCTGTTCACGGCCGGCGTGGCACAAGCGGAACAGGGGGCGACCAGGATCGGTCCGGTGCCGGCCTGGGTTCGGGCATCTGACCCACTGTCGGTTCCGTTGAATGCGCCCGGCGCATTGTTCTTCCGCCGTCAGGATGTCCTGGTCCACCTGAATTCGACCGGCGCGCAGCAATATGTTGGCTACCGCATGAAGGTCCTCCAGTCCAACGCGCTCCAGGTCGGCAATATCGCAGTTTCTTGGAATCCCGCTGCGGGCGAACCCATCATACATGGTATCATCGTCTATCGCGGCGAGCAGATCATTGACGTCCTGAAGACGACGTCGTTCGAGATATTGCGCCGTGAGGATCAACTCGAAGCGGCCATGATCGATGGAGTTCTGACAGCAACGCTGCGCGTTCCCGATCTGCGGGTCGGGGACGAATTGGAGGTAAGCTATACGCTGCCCGCCAGCGATCCCACGCTCGGGATCAACGACGCCGGTATCTTGCTGCTCGGTCCGAGTCCTGCTCCGGGTCGGTATCATATGGGGCTCAGTTGGGATGATGGTCGGAAACCAATAGTTAAATTGACCTCTGACATGAACCGGGCGGCGCAGATTAGCGAACGGGCCGTGGACTTGTTGTTCGAAAATCCCACAACGCTCGTTCCGCCGAAGGATGCACCGCCGCGTTTCCAGTGGCAGCGCGCCTTGGAATATAGCAGTTATTCCGACTGGGCAGGGGTATCGCGGCACCTTTTCCCGCTGTTCGCCAAAGCATCGCATCTGTCGGCAGAGTCTCCTGTCAAGCGCGAGGCGAAGAAGATTACCGCGAGCAACAAGGGCGTGCTCGGACGGGTGAGCGCCGCGCTCAAGCTGGTGCAGCAGGACGTCCGTTATGTCTATGTCGGGCTGGGGAGCGGCAATCTGACCCCTGCCACAGCCGATGAAACCTGGCGCCGCCGCTATGGCGATTGCAAGGGCAAGACGGTTCTGTTGCTCGCTCTCCTGCGCGAAATGGGCATTGAAGGGGTGCCCGTGCTCGTCAGCAATGCCGGCGTGGATGACGGTATGGACCAGCGTCTGCCCAGCCCGCGCCTTTACGACCATGTGCTGGTGCGCGTCCGGATCGATGGAGCCTGGTATTGGCTCGATGGCACCATGCCGCCGGTCGTCGGGCCCAGCACGGAATCGATGCTGCGATATCGGTGGATTCTGCCGTTGACGGCGGAAGGCAGTTCGCTCGAACCTGTGGCATGGCGGCCGCCGACCCGGCCCGAGGAGATCACGCTGACGAATATCGATGCACGTGCTGGCTTCGATCAGGACGCGCATGTCGTCAACACGAAGATAGTCCGTGGAATCGGTGCGGTGCAGCAGCAGATATCGTTCTCCAGCGTGCCGCCCGATCAACTGGTCCAGGCGATCCGTCAGAACCTGCTTGGCGGCGACTGGCAAACCATCGACGACGTCAGATGGCTATACGATGAAAAGGCGCAGGCGAGCGTCCTGACTATCAGCGGAACCTGGAAGATTGATTGGGAAGACGATGGCGACGGAGCCAAATCGCTTGCCTTGCCTGGCGGTGGATTCAACCCACCGGAGCGGCGTGGCCGGGCTAAGGATCAGGACCAGGAAGCCCCCTATTACAATAAGCCGGAGTTTGACTGTTATGTGACCACCGTTCGCCTTCCTGCCGCGACGCGCTCCAGACAGTGGGCGTCAAAGCCGGGCTATGATCAACGCATCTTCGGTAGGAACTATTATCGGGCCTTTGGTCTGCGAGATGGAGCCATACGCATGATCAGGGGCTTCCGCGTTGAACAAGAGGAAGTCGATGCAGCAGCAGCGCTGCGGGACAATGGCCGCATTGCCAAGTTCGACAACAGCAAGGGCTATATATTCTACAGTCCGCTTACGCAGAGCAAGCCGGTTGCGACCGACGTCAATGTGCCGGCCACCGACGAGATCGACTGGACAGCAGATAACGTTCCTTGTGTTTCATCTTCGGCGCGCAATAAGGCACCGGAGTAGTTTTGCCCGGACCGGCGGAGAGAAGTGCATGAAGAAGGCAAGACACGCTTTGCTCCTGTGGTCGATTCTGGCTTGTTCGCATGTAGCGATAGCCGAGAAGCCCAAGGCAGGCCCAACACCGCCGGTGCCCCAAGGCACGCCGGGCGAATGGGTCACGCCGGAGGATTATCCCATCCCTGCGTTACGCTTGGGTATGATCGGTACCACCTCGTTCGTGCTGGCGGTTGACGTGAAGGGCAAAACCACAGGCTGCGAGATTACTGACAGCAGTGGGTTCGACATTCTCGACGAAGCGACGTGCAAACTCCTGATGGCCAGAGCGACGTTTTCTCCATCGCGCGATCGGGCAGGCAAGGCGCAGGCGGCAAGCTACCGAAATCGCGTCCGGTGGATGATCCCAGGGGACATGCATGCAATCGGCGAAAACTGGACGTCCGTCTTGATGTCGGTCGATCAGACGGGACATCCGACGTCTTGCAAAATGGTTATCACAGTTCCGAACCTTCCAAATCGATCTCAGGAGGGGCCTTGCAGCCCCAATATGGCTGCGCCTCCTGAGCTTGGTCCCGCTGTTCGCGGCGATTATGCGGGATCTTCCGCTCAGATCGAACTGCAGCAAGCCGACGTTTTCACGCCCGAACTTCGCGAGCGGGTGCTTGCCCCGCGCTCTGGCTATGAGCAGCGTGGGCTGAACGTTTATCGCTTTACCGTCGGGAAGGACGGCAAAATGGATAAGTGCAGCTATGTTGAGCAGCGCGGCAACGTGCAGTTGGTGACGGACTATTGCGGTCAGGCTCGAAGCATCACCTTCGATCCGCCCTTTTCAGCCTTCGACAAGGACGGTGTCGCAACCGGCTGGCACATCATCAGGGCGCTGCTAAAGAGCGCTCCCTAGGCGGCGTGGAACGCTTGAGGTGTTCATGAGGCGGGGTAGAGGGTCGCGAATTCGTAAACTGTCCCTGATTTTACCACGGACGCGAAATATGAAGGCGTGACGCTGGCGAAGCTGGGGTGAGGTTCGGGTTGAAAGGCTCGAAGAACCGGATATTTTGTCTTCGACATATGGCAGCCACCTGATGATGGGGTAGGACTGCCCGATTATCGTCGGAGCAGGCCAATCAAGCGCTATCTCTTCGTATGCAGTCAAAATCGGTTGCGAAGTCCAACGGCTGAGCAGCTTTTCTCGGCTCGAAAGGATATTGAGGTCGCGTCTGCCGGCACCAACAATGACGCAGAGGAGCCGTTGACCGATGATCTCGTCGAATGGGCGGATTGCATCGTCGTCATGGAGAGGATTCACCGGAGCAAGGTTCAGAAGCGCTTCCGTCGTGCGCTCGGCAGCAAGCGCGTTATATGTCTCGATATACCTGATGACTATGAGTTCATGGACCCCGAACTGATCCGGCTCTTGGAAGCGCGCATGGCACGACATCTGCCTATGCATCGACATTCGGATCACTGAATATACGCTGCCTGAAAATCAGGAAAATCAGGGACAGTTTACTAATTGGGAAGAGGCAGTCGCTTATCGCAAGCTGCTCGCCAGCCTCCACCAGCCGGGATGCTCCGCGAAAGCCGCTTCGCTCGCGGCATCGCGCTGGTCGGCACTCTCGAACAACGCAAAGCAGGTTGCGCCCGAGCCGGACATGCGGGCCAGGGTGCAGCCGGGCTGAGCCGCCAGCAGAGCGATGACCTCGCCGATGACGGGGCACAGCTGCAAGGCAGGGGGCTCCAGGTCGTTGCGGCCGGCCAGTGCGGCTTCGAGCGGGTCGCCGGAGGCGAGGGGGCCGCGGTCCGTGCCGTCCCAGGCCTTGAACACCGGCCCCGTCGACAGCGGCACGCCGGGGTTGACCAGCAGCAGCGGGATGTCGCTGAGGCCGCTGCCGTCGATCGGCCGGAGTATGTCGCCGCGCGCGTCGCCGCGG
Organism: Rhizorhabdus phycosphaerae; assembly: GCF_011044255.1. Taxonomy (NCBI): domain Bacteria; kingdom Pseudomonadati; phylum Pseudomonadota; class Alphaproteobacteria; order Sphingomonadales; family Rhizorhabdaceae; genus Rhizorhabdus; species Rhizorhabdus phycosphaerae. The sequence continues at coordinate 1,531,533 of NZ_CP049107.1, read as the reverse complement.
ACGCTGCGCGACATCAGGCAGGCGGGGACGTCGGCGCCAAGGTCGGCCGCCAGCGCCATCACCTCGGGCGTCTCGATCGACAGGCCCAGCCGGCGGCAGAGCAGGCGCAGGACCGCGGCTGCGTCGGCCGAGCCGCCACCGATGCCGGCGGCGACGGGCAGGCGCTTGTCGAGGTGGATCGCGGGCGGAGACCCGGCATCGGCGAGGCGGTAGAGGCCGCGCGCGGCGCGCATCACCAGATTGTCCTCCGGGTCCTCGCCGCGCAGAACGTCGGCGAAGGGGCCCTCGATCGTCAGGCGCGGAGGGCCTCCGAGGGCGCTGACCCGATCACCATGGCGGGCGAAGGCGAAGATCGTCTCCAGCTCATGATAGCCATCGTCGCGCCGGCGACGGACGTGGAGCGCGAGATTGATCTTTGCGAAGGCGATCTCGCTGTCGGTCATGGCGGTGCGATCGGGCGACGGCGGTGGCGCGGTCAGCGATCGTTGGCGGACAGCGTCTCGCCCGGTCCGTCCGACAGCTTGCGGTTGATCCGGTCGGCGCTGGCCTTGTCCGCCTGGACGAGCGCGGCGCGCCAGGAATAGCGTGCCTCCATGCGCCGCCCGACCGCCCAATAGGCGTCGCCGAGATGTTCGTTCATCACCGACTGGCCGGGATCGCCGGCGACCGCGCGTTCAAGCGCCGGGATCGCACCGCGATAATTGCCGCGCTTGTAATAGAGCCAGCCGAGCGAGTCCGCGATGGCGGCGTCATTGGGATCGAGGCCGCTGGCGCGTTCGATATAGGTCTGCGCCTCGGCGAGATTCTCACCCCGGTCGAGCATGCCATAGCCCAGATAGTTGAGGATCATCGCCTGGCCGGGGGCCAGCGCATTGGCCTGGCGAAGCAGCGCCTTGGCCCCCTCCCAGTCGCCCGAGCGGTCGAGGGCGCCGGCTTTCAGGAAAAGGTGGACCCAACTCTTGACGCCCTCGGCATCGTCGCGGTCGATCGCCTTCTGATAGGCCTGCGCGGCTTCTTCATGGCGCTCCAGATCGGAGAGGATGCCGCCAAGTTCGACAAAGGCGTTGCTGGGCGCGCCGGGGCGTTCGGCGGCGCGTTCGGCGTCGCCCAGAGCGGCCTGACGGTCGCCCATCAGCATCAATATGCCGCTGCGCTGCTGGCGGGCGACCTCGTAGAGCGGGTTGTCCGCCGGAACCTGAAGCGTCAGTTTCAGCGCGGACTCATTATAGCCATTGCCCGACAGCAGGTCGGCGGTGGCGATCATTGCGGCGGCGTTGGTCGGCGCCATGTAGCAGGCCATCCGCGCGAGCTGCAGCGAGATGGGCGAGCGTCCGTCCCCCTTCACGTCGATCGCAAGCTGCGCGAACAGATCGGACAGGCCGCGCTCCGCGCTGTCCACTGCTCCGGGTATCGGTCGCCCGGCATCGAGCTGCGCACGGGCGCGGGCCAGTTCGGGCGCACGTCCCTCCAGAGCAAGCCTCGCCTTCTCGATCTGGCCGCGCTTGGCGAACAGGGCGCCTGCCGCCAGTTGCAGCCGCAGCGAACGGCTGTCATTCGCGGCGGCCAGCTTGCGGATGTCGTCGAGCGCCTCATCCTTGCCCATGGCGAGCTCGATCAGGATATGGTGATCGCGCGAATAGGCATTTGCGAGCTGCGATCCGCCCGATGGCGCCGACAGCCGGGCCGCGTCGGACGAGCCGCGGCCGAACGCCACCCAGCCGCGCATGACCGGCACGAGGAAGCCGAACACCTGTTCCCGGTCGATCCGGGTGGCGATCTGGTCTGCCAGGCGCCAGTCGCGCGCGGCCACGGCCTCGGAGAACAGCATCAGGGTGCCGTCGTTCGGGAGAGCCGCCAGGCTGTCGAGCTGGCGCGCGGCCTGGCCGGCCAGTTTGAAATTGCCCGCGGTCAGCGCCTGTCGATAGGTGCGCAGGGCGAGGCGCCTGTCGGTCGGCGACGCCTGGAGCAGCTTCGCATAGCTGCTTGCCGCAGCTTCCGGCATGCCGTCGGCATCGGCGAGCCGCGCCCGGACATATTGCCGCATCTCGCCATCGGCATCGGGAACCATGGCCGATGCGCTGCCCGGCGTCAGGGCGAGCAGGGCGATGCCGAACAGAGCGCGCTTCGCGGTCATAATCTTACTCCAACACGTCGTCCGACGGTCTATCGCAACTCCATATGGTGAAGCCAGTATTAACCTGAGTGTTTACCACCTTTCCGCCGTGGACCTGTCGGGCCGGAGCGTTAAGCTTTGCGAATGATTCGCCGAATTGCCCTTCGCGTGGCAGCGCTGGTGCTGCTTTTTCCGTTGCTCGCTCCGCCCGCGATGGCTGCGCCCGGCATCGTCCGGGTCTCTATGAAGACCACGGCGGGGACGTTCGTGCTGGCCATCGATACGAAGCGCGCGCCGATTACGGCGAAGAACTTCCTGGCTTATGTCGACAAGCGCTTCCTCGATGGAACGACCTTCTATCGGGCGGCGCGCGCGGTCGGCAATCCGGGCAGGGGCTTCATCCAGGGCGGAGTGCACCGCGATTTCCGCCGATCGCTGCCACCGATCGCGCATGAGCCAACCAGCAAGACCGGCCTGCGCCATGTCGACGGTGCGATATCCATGGCCCGTCGCGAGCCGGGCAGTGCAATGGGCGAGTTCTTCATCATGGTCGGCGCAGCGCCGGCGATGGACGCGAAGGCTGGGGATCCCGGCTATGCGGTGTTCGGCAAGGTCGTCTCGGGCAAGCCGGTGCTCAGGAAGATCCTGGCAGAGAAGACCTGGCCCGGCGGGTCGGGCTCGATGAAGGGCCAGCTGATGAAGCAGCCGGTCAAGATCATCGAGGCCCGTCGTCTGTCCTGAACCGGGCTTCTGATCCGCCCGCTTCCGCCGGCAGCTCTATCAGCGCGCGGCGCTGGCGAAGGTGCCGTCAACCCAGACCAGCGGGCTGATCTCGTCATGGTTCACCACCTCCTCGACTTCGCCGAGGAAGAGCGTGTGCGTGCCCACGTCGATCCGCTGCGTGGTACGGCAGACGAGGCTGGCGAGCGCGTCGCCGAGCACCGGTATGCCATCCGGGCCGGCGCCCCAGTCGCCGGTTTCGAACCGGGCGAGGCCCTTTTTCTGTCCGCTGAAGATGCCGACGAGATCGCGGTGCCGGTCGGCCAGCAGGTTCACGCAGAAGCGCTCCGACTGGCTCAGCACCGGGTGGATGCTCGCCGTGCGGTTGACGGCGGTGAGCAGGGTCGGGGGCTCGGCGCAGACCGACATGACCGCCGTTGCCGCCATGCCGGACCAGCTTTCGTCGCGGCCGGTGGTGATCAGCGCGATCGTGGTCGCGAGGCGTCGCATCGCATGCCGGAAGCCGTCCTTGAGCTCATCCTCAGTCACGCGATTCTCCTCCCTGTCTGACGTCCCGAACTGCCGCTAGAGAAATGATGCGGCGCGCGCAATTGCTGCTACCGCATCTCTGTCATCGAAAGGGCAAGCGCCGCTTTCCTTTTCATGGCCAACCGCGTATGGGCACGCCCAAACACCGATCATCTCTGTGAGGCACTAGTTTGGCGAAAGAAGAACTGCTGGAAATGCGCGGGCAGGTTGTGGAACTGCTGCCCAACGCCATGTTCCGCGTCCGGCTCGAGAACGACCATGAAATCCTGGGCCATACGGCGGGCAAGATGCGCAAGAACCGCATCCGCGTGCTCGTTGGCGACGAGGTCCTGGTCGAACTGACCCCCTATGACCTGACCAAGGGTCGCATCACCTACCGCTTCAAATAAGGGCGGGGGCCTTGTCCCTGCTTATTCTCGCATCGGCCAGTCCTCGACGGGCCGAGCTCATTCGAAGGCTCGGCATCGAACCCGCGGCCATCGATCCCGCCGACATCGACGAAACGCCGCAGCGCGACGAGCTGCCGGCGCGCTATGCGGCGCGCATGGCGGCGGAGAAGGCGGCGCTTGTCGCGATCCGTCGTCCCGGTGCGGCCGTGCTCGGCGCCGATACGGTGGTCGCCGCCGGCCGCCGCATCCTGCCGAAGACCGAGCAGGCCGAGGAGGCCCGCGCCTGCCTGCGCCTGCTGTCCGGACGCCGCCACCGCGTCCATTCGGCGGTGACGCTCATCGATGCGGAGGGCAAGGCGCGCCACCGCCTCTCCACCAGTATCGTGAAGTTCAAGCGGCTGACCGAGAGCGAGATCGAAACCTATCTGTCCGGTGGCGAGTGGCAGGGCAAGGCCGGCGGCTATGCGATCCAGGGCTATGCCGAAAGCTGGGTGGCGATGCTTTCGGGAAGCCATTCGGGCGTGATGGGCCTTCCCCTGTTCGAGACACGGGCGCTGCTGGGTGCCACCGGTCTGCTGCCGCCCTCGGATGGCTGAGTGGATCTACGAGGACGGCATTGGTGAGGCGCGCGCGGCGCTGATCGAAGACGGTGTCATCGTCGCGGCGGAGATCGAGGCCGACGACGACGGCATCGCGGCTGGAACGATCGCCGAAGGACGCCTCGTCAAGATAACGGTGCCGGGGCGGCGCGGACTTGTGCGCCTTGACGGGGGCGAGGAGGTCCAGATCGAACCGCTGCCGCGCGGCGTCACCGAGGGCGGGCGGCTTGTCGTCGAGATCCGACGGGCGGCGCTGCCCGAGCCCGGACGGGCGAAGCTTGCGCTCGCTCGCCAGGCGAGCCCGGAGGCGGGCATCGCGCAGGGACCCACATTGATCGAGCGGCTGCACGCAAGCGGAGACGCGGTGCGCCGCCTGATGGCGCATGAGGCCGACGCGCTGGAGGCGGCCGGTTGGTCCGAGTTGCTCGAGGAGGCGCGCACGGGGGAAGTCGCTTTCCCGGGCGGGGGCCTGCGGCTTTCGCTGACTCCCGCGATGACCCTGATCGACGTCGACGGTTGGCTCGACCCGGCTGCCTTGTCGATCGCCGGGGCCGAGGCGGCGGCGCGCATGATCGTCCGCCACGGGATCGGTGGCTCGATCGGCATCGACCTGCCCACCGCCGGCAGCAAGGCGGCCCGACAGGCCGCTGCCGAGGCGGTCGACACCATCGTGCCCCAGCCGTTCGAGCGCACCGCCGTGAACGGCTTCGGTTTCCTGCAGATCGTCAGGCGGCGCTTGCGCGCTTCGCTCCCGGAGCGGTTGCAGGGCGACCCGCTCGGGTCTGCGGCCCGCGCGCTGCTGCGCCGTGCCGAGCGCACGCCCGGCTCCGGCATGCGAACGATCAGCAGCCATCCTGGGGTGATCGGCCGAATCGCCGATCGGCCCGACTGGCAGGCGGAGCTTGCCCGTCGCATCGGCGCACCGATCGCCTTGCGCCCGGACGCGCGGCTCGCCATATCCGGCGGCCATGTCGACGCGGAAAATCCATGACTGCCCGGGCTGCTGTAAGCCGGCCGAGGCGCGCTACGAACCCTTTTGCAGCCAGGGATGCCGCGATCGCGACCTCTTGCGCTGGCTCGACGAAGGCTATCGAATCCCCGGCCCGCCCGCCGATCTCGACCCAGAATAAAAAAGCGGAAAGCGGGCTGGACAGGACCGGCAACCCGCCTCTATAGGCACGCCTCCAACGCGAGTGCCCAGGTAGCTCAGTTGGTAGAGCATGCGACTGAAAATCGCAGTGTCGGCGGTTCGATCCCGTCCCTGGGCACCATTTTTCTCACATCGGTGTTACGACCGTGGCGGCTTCTGTCGGCGCGTCGCGCTGCGTTATTTCGTTTGTCCGGAGGACCCAGCATGAGCAGGCGGGCGCATGTAATGCTGGTCGTCTTGGTGGGGACATTCGTCGAACCTGCCATGGGTGGCGGTGTAATGTCCCCCTATGCCACCGAGCGGCAATTGCGCCAATGCCTGGCCAGGCCGGCGAATGCCTCCACGGCGGCACAGGTCGAATGCCAGGCTGCTGCGGGCAAGGCCTATGATCGGCGCATGAACCTTGCCTATGCCGCGCTTCTTCGGAGACTCTCCGGTCCCGCCGCGGAGAAATTGCGCGTCGCGCAGCGTGCCTGGCTCCGGTTTCGGAATGCAAACAGCGAGGCCGGCAGGGCGCTTTTCGCCACGCGGCAGGGCACGATATACAGCCCGATTTTCGCTGCAGGACAGATCGCAACAGTCCGCGATCGGGCGATCGTGCTCGAAACCCAGCTGCGGATATTGGCGGTCGACGACTGACGCATTGCGGCGCTGTGTTGCCTCGCGGCGCTATCAACCCTCTTTCTTCGAGAAGCGAAGACAGCCGGCGATTCGCTCGACGATAGGCGCGTAACGGGCCTTCAGGCTTTGCGGATAGCGGAAGCGGATCGCGATCAGCCGGTCGCCGCTGCGCATGGCCTTGGTGTAGAGGATCTGATCCACGCGCGTTCCCGAGACGACGAACTCGGTATCGCCGTTGGTCAGGTCCCGACTGCTCGACATCAGCGCGATGTGGGTGAGCCGTTCCTTTTCCATGCGGATCGGTTCGGCCAGCGTCTTGCGGGTGTAGATCATGCCTGCCGCTATCATCTGCGCGCTGTCGGCGGACTCCAGGACGATGCCGTGCTTCTGGGGCGATTCCCGGCCGATCGGGAACAAGGATTTCGGATAGCAGAGCGTGTAGCCGAACCGCGCATTGTGCCAGTCCGTCCAGTCGCTGGCGGTGTCTGATTCGGGGCCCGGCGCTGCCGCCCATACCGCTGGTGCGATCGACAGGGCGATCAATGCACGGAACAAGATGCGGCTTCGGCGCGTCACATCTGCCTCTGTTCACTGGCGAGCATCCCTCGCCATAAGCGATGTGGGTCGGATGAAAAAGATAGGGGATTCAATAAGGTGAGTCCTTTCGGTGTCGACGCGGGCCTCTCGACGGAGAGGGCGGCGTGATGTGGTGGCGTCTGATGCTGGTGAGCCTGTCCTTCGGACATGGCTTGGGTATCGCCGCGATTGCCAGTGCTCAGGTCCGCGATATGGAGGCGCGGGAACAGCCCGTTTTGTGGTCGGAGACGTCGCCCGGCACCGTCGCGAAAATGCCGGCCCCCTGCGAGCCAGGCGACGCCGAGGCCTGTACCGACCTCGGCTATGCGTATCTCGAAGGCGACGAGATGCCGAAGGACGAAGCCCGTGCCGTGACATATTTCGCGCAAGGTTGCGATTTTGGCAGCATGCGCGCCTGCACGATGGCGGGCTATGCCTATGCCCAGGGCCAGGGTGTCGCCGCCGACGCCGCTTCTGCGGCTTCCTATTACAACCGGGCTTGTGAAGGCGGCGAGGCGACGGGCTGCTCGAACCTGGGGCTCGCTTATGCTGCGGGCGTCGGCGTCCCGGAAGACATGACGCGGGCCAATGCATTGTTCTCCAAAGCTTGCGATGCAGGAAGGATGGCGGGCTGCGCCAATCTCGGCGCTTCCTATTCGCTTGGACGCGGTGTGGCGCGCGATCAGGTGGCTGCTGCAAAGCTGTTTCGGCGCGCCTGTGAGGGCGACGACGTCCATGCCTGCGCCAATCTCGGCGTGCTCTATCGGGACGGGCTGGGCATGCACCAGAATCACGGCCGGGCGGCCGAGCTGTTCGACCGGGCGTGCGCAGCCGATGATGCGAGTGCGTGCGGCAATCTCGGCTTCCTGGCCGACGATGGTCGGGGCGTACCCCGTGATCGCGGGCGCGCGCTGTCTTTGTTCGAGAAAGCTTGTGGCCTCGGCGACGCCGAAAGCTGCTTCGCGTTGGGTCGCGCCTATCAGACCGGCAATGGCCGCGATCGCGACGATGCGCGGGCTGTCCAATTGCTCGAGCGGGCCTTGCAACTCGACCCCGACATGGCCTCCGCCGGTGCGGCCCGAGAGGCGCTCGACCTTGCTCGGCAGTCTAGTACCTCGGCTCACGAACAGCCCTGAGCGTCAATCCGTCGTTTCATGCCAGGACCATATAGCCTGCCCCCAACACCGCGCAGCCCAGCAGCACCGTTATCATGCCCAGCTTGAAGCGGAACACAGCGAGCGCCGCGAGAGCGGCGAGCACCAGCGCCGGTAGGTCGAGGCTCGACGGGACCGGCGCGTCGAAGGCGAGGGGGCCGACGCCGATCCGGCGGACCTGGCCGAACAACGTGTGGATGGCGAACCACAGGGCGAGGTTGAGGATGACGCCGACGACAGCGGCAGTGATCGCGCTGAGCGCGGCCGACAGCGCCTTGTTGCCGTGGAGGCGCTCGACGAAGGGGGCGCCGGCAAAGATCCACAGGAAGCAGGGCAGGAAGGTGACCCAGGTCGTCAGGACCGCACCGAGCGTTGCGGCCGCCAGCGGAGGCAGGCCCGTCGAACCGCGATAGGCGGCAAGGAAACCGACGAACTGCACGACCATGATCAGCGGGCCCGGGGTGGTTTCGGCGAGGCCGAGGCCATTGAGCATCTCGCCCGGCTGCAGCCAGCCATAGGTGCCGACCGCCTCCTGCGCGACATAGGCAAGCACGGCATAGGCGCCGCCGAAGGTGACCACCGCCATCTGGCTGAAGAAGGTCGCGATCTGGGTGAAGGGGTTGGCGGAGCCCGCGAGCAGGATCAGTGCCACGACCGGCGCGAGCCAGAGGAAGAGGAAAGCACCCGATATCTTCAGCGACCAGCCGAGGTTCGGCCGCGCATGATCGGGCAGCCCTTCGCCCAGCGCGGTTTCCGCATCGTGGACGATCTTGCCGCCGCTCGCGCCGTGGCCGGCACCGTCCTTGAAGGCGGGCAGACCGGCGCGACCGCCAAGATAGCCGGCGAGGCCTGCCAAGAGGACGATCAGCGGGAAGGGGGCTCCGAAGAAGAAGATTGCCACGAAGGCGGCGGCGGCGATTCCGCGCATGACGCCGTTGCGCAGCGCGCGCGAACCGACCCGGATCACGGCCTGAACCACCACTGCGAGCACGGCAGCCTTGAGACCGAAGAACAGGCCGTCGACCACCGGTGTCTGGCCGAGCAGGACATAGACGAAGCTGAGCGCCAGAATGGCTAGGAAGCCCGGCAGCACGAACAGGCCGCCCGCCACGAGACCGCCCTTCGTCTTATGCAGCAGCCAGCCGATATAGGCGGCCAGCTGCTGCGCCTCGGGCCCGGGCAGCAGCATGCAATAGTTGAGCGCGTGGAGAAATCGCTCCTCGCCGATCCATTTCTTCTCCTCGACCAATATGCGGTGCATTACCGCAATCTGGCCGGCCGGCCCGCCGAAGCTGAGCGCGGCAATGCGCCCCCAGACGCGTGCGGCTTCGCCGAAGCCGATGCCATGCTCCTTGGCGGCGGGCACATCGGGGGCGGCAACGGGCACGGCTGTCTCACTCATCGGCTGGCTGTCCTCGAACGGAAAAAGGCGTGGAATTGGTCGAGCGTCTCGCTGCCGCGCGCGATGCGCTGCATGTCGTCATCGGTGGATGCACAGATGCCAGCAAGCATCGCACCCAGGCCCGAGGCTTCAGGCCGGTCGAACTTGCCGTCGCCGATGTCGAGTTCGTGGATCAGTTCGGCGATGGCCAGCAGCGCGGGATCATCCGCCGGACCTGCACGCAGGAGCAGCGTTTCGAAGCTGCACCGGTCGCCTTCGTGGGTGAACTCGGCGTCGGCCATGTCGAAGCGCAATTCATCCGGCTCAGGCACATGGCTACGGCTATCGACGAAACGGAAGCTTGCGTCGCGGTCTATGAAGCGGCGGATCAGCCAGGCGCAGGCGATCCGGTCGACATGGACTCCGCTGCGCGTGACCCAGGTCCTGCCGCGCAGTTCGCTCTGCGAGACCGATGGCGCCTCACCGTCCCGGCCGACATCGGGATGGGCATGATGAAGCCGTTCGAGATTATCCAGCGCGGCCTCTGCGGCCTGCCGGCCGTGTGCGCCGAAGAAATCTAGGGCGGTCGCTTCGTCCAGCCGCTTGTGCAGGCGGGCGAGGTCGGTTGCACTGGAAGGCCCGGTTTCGAGAAGTCGCCGGGCGGAAGCCGCGATATCCTCATAATCGGCATCGCGGGCGCCATCGAACAAGGCCCGGACATCGGCGTCGCTCTGCCCGCCGAGGAGGCGCGCTTCGAGCAACACCGCTTCGCCACCACCGGCGACGATCTCCGCGATGAGCGTCCGCAGAGCGGCCTCGTTGGTCGTGCCGCTCGGCAGCACATGGGCCGCATTCTTGATCGCGACCGCCCCGAGTGCCTGAAGACGGCGCCAGACCTTGACCCGCAGATAAGGCGGCTTGGTCGGCAGTTGATGAAGCAGGACTAGCCAGTCCTGTGCTTTCGACTCTGTCATGATACATGTGTATCTCATATCTTGTGAAAGATACACATGTATCAAAAGATATCATAAGGTCGGCCGTCCATCCGATAGGCGTTTAGCGCATGGCTTTGGCGCTGCTTGGCGTATCGCCATGCGCCGGTACGAAGCGTCGCGCGGCGAAGCTGAAGGGCACTTCGGCGCTGCCGCCGTAAAGTTCGTGGTGTGGTGCGGCTTCGGCAAAGGCTGCGGTGAGCAGGAAGAGCGTCTTCTCGCCCTCGTTCATCGCGTCGAGCGCGACACCGTCGAGCCGTTCCAGCGCCGATGCGAGGCGCGGCATGAATGTCGCGTAGAAGTCCGCGAACTCCTCTGCGCTGGCGGACCAGCGTATGGCGTTGCGTCCGGTCTCGGTCGGCCTAGCCCATTTCTCGACAAAGGGTGCCAGATCTTCGAAGCCGAAGGGCAGGGGAGCAAGGTGCGACATCGTCATCCTTTCAGGCCGCGAGATAGCTTTGCTGCACGCGCATCGCGTGCCGGATCAGGAATTCCTGATCCATCAACTGCATGCTGTCGATCGCGCCGGACCTTATGCCGACGAAGCTGTCTTCCATCGTCGCCGTGTCTTCCAGCCAGGCGTTGCGGTGCAGCGCGTTGACATGGAACTGGGCGACCCGCTCCGCTGCCGTGCGGGCCGGGCGGAAATAGTTGATCCCCTCCCAGAGCGTGCGGCCGTGATCGAGCGGCCAGAACTGATGGGTGAAATAGGCCATGCCCGGATAGCCGCAGCCGGATGCGAGATGAATGATGAAGTTCGGGAAGATGTTGGGCAGCTCGAACTGGAAATCGGGCCGGCGCGTCGGGTTGATCCCCGGCGGCAGCAGGTCTGGACGCGGACCATGATGCTCGCTCGCGTGCAAGACGCCCGCGAATTGTGCCGTCGAGGCAGCAGTGTCCATGCCGGCGCCATAGATGGTCGACGAGGCGTGCGGGCCGATCAGCTTGAAGTCGGCATGCTCGATGCCGCGAAAGCCGGGCAGCGAGCCGGCATGGATGGTCGGCACATGATAGCCTTCGGAGAAGGCATAGAGTGCAACCTTCCAGTTGCATTCCAGCACGGTGGAATAGCGGAAGATCGTGCTGGCTTCTTCATAGGGGTAACCGGCGAACAACGTGCCGAAGTCGCCCAGATAGTCAGCCAGCGTCTGCTCCGGCTCTTCGGCCAGATTGACGAACACGAAGCCTTGCCAGACCTCGCAATTGATCTCGCGCAGACCGAGACAGGCCTTGTCGAGCGTCCCGAACGCCTCTTCCAGGGGGACCGAGCGCAGCGGCCCATCGGTGCCGAAGACCCAGCCGTGGAACCGACAGGTGACCACCCCCGCGCGGGCTCGGCCGAGTGTCTCGAAATCCGCATTGGGCACCACCTTGTTGCCGCGATGCGTGCAGACATTGTGGAAGGCGCGAACCTTGCCATCCTTGCCGCGCACGACGAGTAGCGAGGTGTCGACGACCGGCAGCTCCTTGACCTTATAGTCGCCGGTCTCGGGCAGTTCGCTTGTCGTGGCGACCTTCAGCCAGGTGCGGCGAAAGATCTTCTCCTGTTCCAGCGCATAGATGCGCGGATCGCGAATGCCGTCCACCGATACCGGATCGATGCCGAGTTCGGATCTGATCTGTGCAACCGAGCGGTCGAGGTGGGACAGGGGCCTGCCGGCTTCGCGCGGCGGTTCGCTAGGGTGGTTCATCTGCTGCTCCTTTGCAGGTGGCGGTTCAGGCGTCCGCCAGGGCCGGGGGCTTCGCTGTCCAGCCGTCCGGATAATGCGAGATCAGGTCGGCGCGGAGTTCGAGGCGCGAGAAGCACCATCGGCCGGCGTCGGCTCGGGCGGCCGCGAGATATTTGCCGCCGATCCAGTAAGCGCGCCCGCTGGCCGCGGTCGCCACTTCCCAAAGATAGAATTCGAGTTCGGCCGAAGAGAGCCCGGCGTCGAGCGAGACCTTGGGGGAAACGAGATAGTGGAGTGTCCAGCGAAAGCCCTGTTCCGCATTGCCGGCGACTCCCTCGGCAATGGCCTCCCGCCCTTCGAACAGGCCGTAGCTGTCGATGATGAAGCATGCGTCGTCGGTGAAGAGCGGGCGGAGCGCTTCGGCGGAGGGGCCTGCGTCGAAGGCACGACCGAGGTCGCCGATCAGATCGTCGATCGCGCGAAGCGCCTCGAGCCTGGCCACGCGCCTTTCCAGCGTCTCGATCGCCATGAGTCTCTCTCCTTCAAGACAGGGGCAGGCCGCGCGGGCCTGCCCCTCATGGTCGTTCAGAAAGTGTAGCGGGCGCTCAGGAACCATTCGCGAGGGCGCCCGTAGACGCCTTCGACGACGCCGCCGAAGGAGTCGGCATAGCCCGAGCCGAGATAGACCTCCTTGGTCAGGTTTTTCACCCCGACGGTCACGCCCCAGCGCTTGTCGGCGTCGCTATAGGCGATCGACGCGTTGACCAGATGATAGCCGTCCTGCACTAGCAGCGGGTTGTTGACCGCGTCATTGTACACCCGCGAGCGGTAGGACCAGTCGACGCGTGGCTGGAAATTGCCCACCCCGTCGACCTCGATCGTATAGGAAGCACCGGCGCTGAGCGTCCACTTCGGCGCGTTCTGCAGCTTCGTGGCCGTGGTCACGCCGGCGTTGAGCGCGCGGATGTCGACGCTGCGATATTTGGCGTCGAGATAGCCGATGCCCGCGTCCAGTTGCAGCCCCCCGACCGGGCGGGCCTGCATCTCGAGCTCGAAGCCCTTGATGCGGGCCTTGGCAGCGTTCTGGATGATCGGTGCGAAGCCCAGCGTCGGATCGTTCACCGTGATCTGAAGATTGTCGTAATCGTTCATGAACACCGCGCCGTTCACGCGCAGCTTGCGGCCGAGCAGGTCGGACTTGAAGCCGAACTCATAGGTCGTGCTGGTTTCCGGCTTGAACGACGGGATGAAGGCGAAGGGCGGGAAGACGCGCTGGGTAAAGCCACCGCCCTTGAAGCCTTCCGAGTAGGACACATAGGTCAGCAGTTCTGGGCTGAAGCGATAGGCCAGGCTGACCATCGGCGTCCACGCGGTGTCCTTGATCGTCGATGTCTGTCCGAGCGGCCCCATTAGCGGATCGCCGTCCTGCAGGCCCGAGCCGTCGGGATTGAACGGCGCACCGCGCAGGAAGCCGGCGTCCACCACGAACTGGTTGGCGTTGCCGAAGCTCTTCTTGTCCTCGGTCCAGCGGATGCCGGCGGTCAGGTTGAGGTCCTTGACGATCTCGTAGGTACCCTGGCCGAAGAAGGCGAGGCTCTTGCCGTCGAGCACCGCACCGGACAGGAACACTGCGTCGACGATGTTGACCAGATCCTTGTGATTACCATGCTCGTCCGAATAATAGCCGCCGAGGACCCAGTTGAAGCTACCGTCGAACATGTCGCCGAGAAGCTGTACCTCCTGCGAGAACTGATCCTGTGTCCAGTCGCTGTTGGTCTGGACGATCGATGCCGGGCTGTGATCGGAGTCGCGCGTCCAGAAACCGGTCACCTTGCGATAGGCGGTGATCGACTTGAACGTCAGCGCGTCCGACAGCTTCCATTCGAGCGTGCCCGACACGCCCCAGATGTTGAGGTCAGACGCCGACTGATAGGGTTCCGGATTGCCATTGGCGAAGACCGGCGAGATCGCGCTGAAGGTGCCGCCATGACGATAGGGCGCCAGCGCCCACTGGCTGTTGTAGCAACGCTGGTCCGTCAGACGGGCGGCATTGGCGCTGTTGGCGCAGATGCCCGGCGCGCCCGAATAGACCGCATTCCAGACCTGCGGTGCCGGTGCGTTCTCGTCGATCGAGATCGCGACGTTCGGCGCGGAATTTTCGCGCGCTCTGGTTCCGTCGACCGCGAGGTCGATCGTGACCGACTCCGAAGGTTCCAGGCGGAGGGCGAAGCGGCCCGCCAACTGATCGGTGTCGCCGAGATCGGGGGCGGCCGGGATGACACCTTTCACATAGCCGTCGCGCTTGTGGTAGAAGCCCGCGAAGCTCGAATAGATGCCCTCGGCCAGAGGAATGTCGATCGAGCCCTTGAGCTGGATGCGGTTGAAGCGGCCGGTTGTTCCCTCCAACGTACCGCCGAGGGTGTCCGACGGCTTCTTGGTCACGACGCTGACGGCACCGCCGATCGTGTTGCGGCCGAACAGCGTTCCCTGAGGACCGCGAAGCACCTCGATGCGTTCCACATTGAGCACGTCGAGGATGTTGCCAACGCCGCGCGAGATGTAGACGCCGTCGAGATAGAGGCCGACACCGGGGTCCGCGGACAGCTGATAGTCGTTCTGCCCGATACCGCGGATGAAGATGGCGGCGGTCGCGTTGCTCGCCGAGACGGGCACCGAGCTGTTGAACTTCACGTTCGGGGTGAAGTCGCCGATCTGCGTCACATTGTCGATCGCGCGGGCGGTCAGCCCCTCGGCGGTGACTGCGGAGATCGCGATCGGCGTGTCCTGCATCGACTCCGCCCGCCGACGCGCGGTGACGGTGATCATCTCGATGCCTTCATAGGCAGTCTCTTCGGCGGCGGTAGCCGTCTGCGCTCGGACCTCCGTTGCGATTAGCAGACTCGGCAGCGAAGCGCCGATCGCGAGAGTTGCGAGCCAGCGCCGGCTGCCGGCGCGGGGCGCACTGTGCGCCTTGTTCACCCTTGTCATACTATTTCCCTTTCCTCCCATGCGCACAGGCCGAATGGCGACGACCGGACGTCCCTGCGACGTCTCCCCCGATCAGCGCCCTCGCTTGTCCTGCCGCAATTCGCCCCATCCGGGCGCATGGCCCGATGACCATTGCATGCAACATCACCGGCGCTTTTGGCGCTAGCCTGTTGCTGCGATCAGCAACATCTCAGCGCGATTGAATTGCCCGGCGCGAAAAGGCCGGGAAATGGGCCCCCCACGCGGGCGAACGCGCGGTAGAAGGGCCTGCTCACATCGTCATGCGCCGCCGTTTGATTGCGGTGACCGGCTACTGATCTCGGCAGCGGGATAGCGGCGGCCGCCGCCCTCCGCCCATGATCCTTGCGACAGTCACGAGGCCGTTCCGACAGGTTCGGCCGAGCGCGAGGGAACAGCATGTCGAACACCGTCGAAGTCAAGCGCAGCGGAGCCACGGCCAAGGACGACCCCAATTGCTTCAACCGGCTGCACTGGGCGCTGGAGCCGGTCGCTCGCGCAAAGCCGGGCGACTATGTCGTTTACGAGACGCGAGACGCCTTCGATGATCAGTTCGACTGGTCGACCCAGCCTGCGGATGTCGCCGCCTGCGACCTTAACCGCGTCCACCCTATGACCGGCCCGGTCTATATCGAGGGTGCCGAGCGGGGGGATGCGCTGGCGGTCACTATCGTCGACATAGCACCCTCCGACTATGGCTATACCGTCATCGTACCCGGCTTCGGTTTTCTGCGCGATGTCATCCCGGGGCCGTTCATCGCCAACTGGAAGCTCGATCGCCTTTGCGCGGTATCGGAACAGATCCCCGGCGTCCGCGTCCCGATGTGTGCCTTTCCCGGCTCGATCGGCGTCCTGCCCGGCGAGCCTGAAGTCGCGGCGGCGCTGGAGCGTGAGGGAGCGCTCGCGGCGGCCGGCGGCTTCGCCCTGATGCCCGATCCCGGTCGAGCCCTGCCGGCGCATCTGTTCGGGGAAGGCGCTCCCTATGCCGCCGAAGGGCTCCGCACCGTCGCCCCGCGCGAAAATGGCGGCAATATGGACATCAAGGCCATGCAGGTCGGCACGACCGTCATCTTCCCCGTGCTGGTGGACGGTGCCGGGCTTTGGACCGGGGACATCCACTTCGCCCAAGGCGATGGCGAGGTCTGCGGCACTGCCGTCGAGATGGCGGCGCGCGTCACGCTTAAATGCGAGGTGATCAAGGGCGGCGGCAAGAACATCGTCTTCCCGCACGTCTCGGGCGGGGGGCAACTGCGCAACACCGAACCCGCGCGCTTCCACGCGATTGTCGGTATGCCGGTGAAGAAGAAGGGCGAGGTGCCACCGCATCTGGCCTATCTCGACAGCCCCAAAGTCGCCGCCCTCACCAATCTTTCGGAGGACCTGACGCTCGCCGCCCGCGACGCGCTGCTCCGGATGATCGACTGGATCGTCGAGACCAGGGGCTACAGCCGCGAGCAGGCCTATGCGATCTGCGCGGCCGCCGTCGATCTGCGCATCGGCCAACTGGTCGACGTTCCCAACATCATCGTTTCCGCGGTGCTGCCGCTCGACATCTTCGTCGACTGACGCGCCGCGCCCTTATCGGAGAGACATGCAATGAATGCCGAGCATCGCTGGCTGGAGGCTTATCCCGAACTGGGTTCGGGCCCGATTTCGACCGAACCCTATATCTCGCCCGACTGGTACGCGAAGGAAAAGGAGAAGATATTCCGCAAGGTCTGGCTGTGCGTCGGCCGCGCGAACGAGCTTCCCAAGGCGGGCGACTACAAGGTCAAGCGGCTCGAGGCGGCCGACACCTCGGTGATCGTGATGCGCGGCAAGGACGGTCAGATCCGTGCCTTCCACAATGCCTGCGCGCATCGCGGCAACACCGTCGTTACCGAACATGGCCAGGAGACCTATGGGCGCAGCAAGGCGGCGGTCGTTACCTGCCGTTTCCACGGCTGGGTCTATGGCGCGGACGGTGCGCTGAAGAGCGTACCGAGCGAGGACCGTTTCTATGCCTGCTTCGACAAGCAGAAGAACGGGCTGGCGCCGATCCATCTCGAGAGCTGGGAAGGCTTCCTTTTCGTCAACGTCGCGGAGCAGCCGGAGAACAGCCTTGCCGAGTTCCTCGGCGATTATGCCGAGCATTTTCGCGGCTTCCCCTTCGACGAGCTCGACTATGGTTTCACCTACCGCACCGAGCTCGAGTGCAACTGGAAAGTCGCGCATGACGCCTTTGCCGAGGCCTATCATGTCGACACGATCCATGCCGGCTCCTTCCCGAACGTCTTTTCGACGGGGCTCCAGAATGTGAAGCTGATGGGCCCGCACCGCACCTGCGCGGTGTGCCTGACGCTCGACGCAAAGCCCACGCCGGTCGCCGGGGTCGCCAACCGGATCGCCGGTGCCAGCCTCGTCTCGCTCCGCGGGGAGTCGATGCTGCCGCCGCTCATCAATCCCGACCGCCGCTCGGATTTCGCCTTCGAGCTCAGCGTGATCTTCCCGAACACGCTGCTGCACATCTCGGAGGGGATCTGGTTCACGCATCAGTTCTGGCCGATCGCGCACAACCGGACGCTGTGGGAAGGGCGCTATTATGTGAAAGCGCCCCAGACCAATGCCCAGCGCTGGGCGATCGAGCATGCGATGACGTTGCAGCGCAACGCCTGGCTGGAGGACACGGCCACGATGGAGGACACGCAGCGTGCGATGCAGTCGCGCGCCAAGTCGATCCAGCATCTGCAGGACGACGAGATATTGATCCGCCACGGCGCGATCGTCGTCGAGCAGTTCGTGAACGCCTGACGGGAATGAGAGCATGACTAACCAACCGAACTTGCCCCCCGCCTTTGCGGACCTCGCGCCATTTCTCGACTGGGCGCTGCCGACGGCCGACGAGCGGCAGCAGCGACGGCTCGCGGCCACTTCGGAAGGTCTGCGTGCCTTCTACGACGCCGTGCTTCCCCGGCTGGAGGATATCCTCTCCGCATTGGACGAATATCCGCTCGGTGCTCTGCCCGAAGAGCTGCGCCCGCTCTACGGCATCGCGCTCTCCCTGGCAGAGGTCGCGCCCCATATCGAACTCTATGGTGGTGCGGTCGGCGTGCCCTATGCCTTCGAGGAAGGGCGCTTCATCGCCGTCCACGGCGGTCAGCCGACCTGGCAGGGCCTGCAGCCGATGGGTTTTCAATGATCGGCGCCAGCGGTCTCTCCACGGAGGACCGCCTGGCCCGGCTGGAGGCGCGTGCCGAGATATCCGATCTCGTGGCGCGCTATGCCCATGGCGCGGATCGCAAGAATGATCCGGCCATATTGGGGCCGCTGTTCGCGCCGGAAGCGGCCTGGTCGGCCGAAGGCTTCGCCGCGCTCGAGGGGCGCGATGCGATCGCCTCGGGCCTGGCCGCCTTGGCGGAAGGGCGGGTGCTCTGGTCGATCCACTATATGGTCTCGCCACTGATCGAGATCGGTCCCGATTGCACGACCGCGCGATGCCACTGGTATCTCTGGGAATTGTGCACGATGGCCGAAGCGGCCCGGGCGACCGACAGCTGGTTCGGGGGCTGGTATGACAGCGAACTTCGCCGGACCGAAGCGGGATGGCGTTTCACCCGGGTCGTCCTCGACGTCCGGATTCAGGGGGAGGCTCTTCCCGAATGGCAATTCAAGAAACCGGTGCAGCTATGACGATGACGAAGCTCTGTGCGATCAGGGATGTTCCCGAGGGCGAGGTTCGCCAGGTCGATCTCGGCGATGGCCGCGTTCTCGCGGTCTACCATATGGACGGCGCCTTCTATGCCACCGACGATCTCTGTACGCATGGCGATGCGTCGCTGTCCGAAGGAGAGATAGAGGACGGCCGGATCCTGTGCCCCTACCATCTCGGCAGTTTCGACATCCGTACCGGGGAGCCGGTCGCGGCGCCCTGTTCGGTCGCGATCAGGACCTACCGCGTCGAGACTGTGGGAGAGGACGTGTTACTCGCGGATTGATCCATCAACCGATCGAACCGCCCCCGGCCGGAACCCCTTCCGGCCGGGGTTCTTGTATCTCAGCCGAAGCGCTTCAGTGTCGCCGAGGGGCGCTCGCCGAAGCGGTCTAGATAGTCGCGCGCGAATTTGGACAGATGCGTGAAGCCGCAGGAAAAGGCGATCTCGGTTACCGAAAGCCCCTGATCGGCGGCGACCTTGAGCTGGCGATGCGCCAGGTCGAGCCGGTGGTTCTTCAGATAGACCATCGGTGTCGTGTCGCGGAAGCGCCGGAAGCCTGCATGGAGAGACCGCGCGCTGACGCCGGAAATGACGATCATCTCGTCGAGCGTGATCGCTTCGCGCGCGTGCTCGTGGATATAGTCCTCGACCCGCCGCACATAATAAGGCGCCGGAGTGGACTGTGGCGCGTCGAACAGCTCCGAATAATTGTGCGGCACCGCCGCGAGCAGCAGCCGCTGGAGGGCTTCCTCGACCGAGCCGCAGGCACGCGCGTGGTTGAAGCCGGCAATGCCGTGATCGAGATCGTCGCAGATCGTACGGACGAGATGCGCGAACGCAGCGGCAGCGCCCTCCAGCTGCACCGGCTGCGAGGAGAAATGCAGTTCCTTGGGGCGGAAGCCCAGTTCCTGCGCGAGCACGCTCTCGAGTCCGCTCTTGGCAATCTTGACGGTGAAATGCTTGTAGCCCTCGCCGAAGGTCTGTTTGACCTGCGCTTCGGGGTCCAGGACGCACATCTGCCCCGGCAGCAGTTCGACGACGGCGTTCCCCTGGGCGATCTGCGCCACGCCGGAAAGCGAGAACTGCACAAGATAGAGTTCGCTCATCGGCGGGATGTTGACCACCACGCGACCATAGGGATTGCCATAGTCGGTGGCATTGAAGGTCACCGAGCGAAGCGACGCCTGATGGTGGCGGAAGGCGATCGGCGGATTGCCCCCCTCGATCCGGAGATCGTGCGGGCAGAACATCCGGCTCATATGGTCGTGGACCTCGTCGATGTTCCCCGTGACGAGGCGCGCGAGCCTGGAAAGCGGCATTCCCGTGCCGTCCCAGTTGCGGGGTGTGTCCAAGCTCGTGATCATCTGTCCCGACCTCCGCTGCCCAGCTATGCCCCCATGGCCGCCGAGAAAATCGTATCAGCCGTCCCCTCCGGATCCGGATAAGCGCGCTTGCTATGCGTCAGCTTCAAGTCGAGCAGCATTTCACAAGTCTTGAACGCCACCAAGCCCGGATTGAGGATCGGAACCGAAAGTCTCTCGGCCAGAAATGCGTGCGATTGGTGCATCGTCGTCGATCCGAGGATCAGGACGTCGGCGCCATCGACCTCGATGGCCTTTTGCGCGGCGTCGAGCAGGAGGGGAAAGACGCTGTCTTCCTTGCCGGCGAGCAACTCCGCCGTGTCGGGGCGGACGCCGATCGACCGGATCGAGGCGAGCCGGTCCTCGAGCTTCTGCTCGCCGATCACCTTGTCGTAGAGCCAGCGCCAGCGATCCCACATGCTCAATATGGAAAAGCGGCGGCCGAGCTGCGTGGCGAGGGCGTAGGTGGACTGGGCCGTGCCGACCACCGGGATCGACAGGCGGGAGCGCAGACCGGCGACGCCCGAATCGCTCATCGAGTTGATGCACACCGCCGTATAGCCTTCCTCTTCGGCGGTGGCGCCCGCCTCCAGGCAGAAAGCGTCGGCGATCACCCCCTCATAGGGGGAGTCCAACGTGCTTCCGCCGCGCGCCGCGCAGGCGAACGTCACCTCGATGCCCGGCCTCAGAAGTCCGGGCGGAATCTGGGCGGCGAAGCCGACAAGGGCTGCCTGGGGCACGGGCACCGGCACGATCATCTTGATCTTTTGGACCACGGAAGCTCCCCACATCCATTTCAGGTCTGGTACTCGCTCTGCTCGGCCAGACGCCGATAGTGCCAAAGTTCCGCATTTTCGGGCTGCAGTGTCCAATACTCAATCGAGCGTTGATTATACCTAACGAGTATCACGTAGTATCAGACCGCTCGGCGCATATTCCGCGCTGAGCGGTCAGCGATTGCGGGATCAGGATAGCGGCGCCTCCATGTTCGGCCCAGGCTTGCGTCTCAATCAGCCGGAAGAGATCGCCATGACCGCGTCACTGCCCCGAGGCTTCGAAGATCTGGAGCCCTTTCTCGACTGGGCCCGCCCCACGGAATTGGAGCGCAACAGCAAGCGCTGGTCCGCCACCATGGAGGAAAGCCGGGCCTTTTATGAGGTGATGATCGAACGCGGCGGCGCTGCGCTGGAATATCTCGGGGGCTTCGAACTTGCGGCGATCGAGGGCGCCGAGCGGCGCCTGCTCGACCTGTGCCTGGCGCTTGCGGAATGCTCGGCGACAATCGAGATGTACGAGGACCCGCAGCCCAAATATGTCTTTCCGATCGACCGCTTCGTACCCACCCATGACGCCTGGCCGCTCGCCGGCCTGGGAGGGCGCGCATGAGCACAGCCCCCCGCCGCTTCACGGAGCGCTATCCCGAGGAGGGCAGCGACCCGATCCCCGTCGAACGGTACACATCGCCCGACTATTTCGCCCTGGAGCGTGACCGCGTCTTTCGACGCAAATGGCTGAATGTCGGCCATGTCCTGCAGGCGCCGAAGCCGGGCGACTATTTCGTGCAGGAACTCAAGATCGTCGACACCTCGCTGCTGATCATCCACGGCAAGGACGGTCGTTATCGCGCCTTCCACAACATGTGCTCGCATCGCGGTGCCCCGGTCGCATGGGATGCGCAGGGCTCCTGTCGCGGCTATCTCGCCTGTCGCTTCCACGGCTGGGTCTACGACACCACCGGCAAGCTCGTACAGATCAGCGACGCCGCCAATTTTCCGGGCGTGAAGGCCGAGGAAAACGGCCTTACAGCAGTTCATTGCGAGGTCTGGAAAGGCTTCATCTTCGTCAATCTGGCGAAGGAGCCGGAAGAGAGCCTCCTCGACTATCTCGGGCCCGTCGCCGACGAGATCGGTCGGTTCGACTTCGAGGGATTCACGCCGGCCTTTTCCTATCGCATCGACGAAGCGGTCAACTGGAAGACGTTGCAGGAAGCGCAGCTCGAAGGCTGGCATCTGCCCTATCTGCACGAAAAGACGCTGGCGCGTGCGGTCAAGGTCGACGGCAATCAATATCGCCATGCCGCGATCGAGCTGTACGGCCTGCACGGCGTGCTGGGATCCCCGCCGCCGGACAGTTTCACCCCGCCGCCGACGGCGCTGCTCGCGAGCCGCTTCGGCACTGGCACGGTCCAGGCCTTCGGGACCAAGACCGAGGCCGAAGGCGACGGCTATCGTTTTCGTGGATCGTTCGACTTCTGGCACATCTTCCCGAACTTCTTCGTCGGGTTGCTCAACGGGCTGTTCTTCACGTTCAACATATGGCCGCAGGCGGTCGACCGCAGCATATGGGAGATCAAGGGCTATTATCCGCCCGTGAAGACTGCGGGCGAGCTGTTCGCCCGTGAATATTCCAAGGTCGGCCTGCGCGATCCGATGATGGAAGATTGCTTCACGCACGAGCTGATCTGCGCGCAGCTCAAGTCCGGCGCGAAGAGCCATATCCATTTCCAGGATGAAGAGATGCTCGCGCGCCATCTGGGCAACGGGGTCGATCGCTGCGTGCGAGGGCTCGCCTGACGCCGACGGAATCGCGCTCGGAGAGGAGCTGCTCATGTATCGCGACGTGGTCATCGTCGGGGCCGGCCATGCGGGTGCCGAGCTGGCGAGCACCCTGCGGAGAAAGGGGTTCGGCGGATCCATATTGCTCGTCGGCGACGAGCCGGTGGCACCCTATGAGCGTCCCCCGCTGTCCAAGGCCTGCCTCCTCGGCACGATCGAGATAGAACGGATATTGCTGCGCGAAAGCGACTATTGGTCGACTGCCGCGATCGAGCTGGCGCTGGGATGCGCGGCGACGGCGCTGGACGCGGAGAAGGACGGTCTGCAGCTGTCCGATGGCCGTCATGTCGATTTCGCATGGTGCGTGCTGGCGACCGGCGGCAAGGTTCGGAAGCTGAACTGCCCCGGCAGCGACCTGGCCGGCATCTACTATCTGCGCACCTTGCGGGACGTGCAGGCGATCGGGGCGGCCATTGGCGAGGCGCGGCGGCTGGTGGTGATCGGCGGAGGGTTCATCGGCCTGGAAGTGGCTGCTGCCGCCCGACAGCTCGGCAAGGAGGTCGCCCTGATCGAGACGCAGCGCCGCGTCCTCGCGCGTGTCACGTCGCCGGTCGTCTCCTCCTTCTACGAGGCGCTCCATCGCCAGCGGGGCGTAAGGCTGCTGCTCGGAAGCGCGATTTCAGGCCTGGAAGGCGAGGGGCAGGTTTCCGGCGTGCGCCTGGCGGACGGAACCGTCGAGCCTGCCGATCTCGTCGTCGTCGGGATCGGGATCGATGCCGACACGGGGCTGGCCGAGCAGGCCGGGCTTGCCTGCGACGCCGGCATATTGGTGGATGAGGCATGCCGTACCTCGCAACCGCGCATTCTCGCCATCGGTGACTGTTCGCGCCACCCGAACGACTTCGCCGGCGGCCTCTGGCGGCTGGAGTCGGTGCAACATGCCAATGACTCGGCAGGAGCCGCGGCCGACACGATCCTGGGGAATCCCGGCATCTACCGTGAGGTGCCGACCTTCTGGTCGGATCAATATGAGTGCCGTCTGCAGACGGCCGGACTCACCAAGGATGCCGATGAGATCGTCGTGCGGGGTGATGCCGGGCAGGTGCCGTTCAGCGTCGTCTATCTGCAGGAGGGGCGCGTCGTCGCTGTCGATGCGATCAACGCCCCCAAGGACTTCATGGCCGCGCGTCACCTGGTCCGTAGCGGGGCTCGACCCGACCGGAAGCTGCTTGCGGATCCATCGATCGCGCTAAAATCGCTGGCCTAGCCGTGCTCTCCGGCGTCCACCCCGGCATGAAGTTCGACCCCGATGTCGATCAGCCGGGTCAGTTCGGGCGATACGTCGCCGGTGCGGTGGATCATCATGATGGGCGACCTGGCCCCGCGGTCGGCGACTGGAAGATAAACGACGTCGTCCCGGCGCATTCTCCGGACCGATCCAGGCACGATGCTGAGTCCGGCATGGGCGGCGACCAGCCCTATCGCGGTCTGGAGCTCGCGCACCTCCTGCACGGGGCCGGGTTGCAGGCCGAGATCGTGAAATATGCCCAATATCTGGTCGGCATAGCTCGGACGGGCAGGGCGGGGGTAGACGATCAGCGGCTCGTCCGCGATCTGGGCCAGATGGATCGCCTTGCCACAGAGGGCGAGCGGGTGATCGGGGGGAACCACTGCCACCAGCGGTTCTTCGGCCAGGACGATACGCCGGATCGCCGGATCCTCGAACCGCAGGCGGCCGAAGCCGACGTCGATGCGCCCCTCCTTGAGGGCGGTGATCTGCTCCACGGTCGAGCATTCGATCACCGAAACCTCGAGATGGCGTTCGGCGTCGCGAAAGCGTCTGATGACTTCGGGCAATGCGCCGTAGAGGGTGGAACCGACGAAGCCGATCACGAACCGGCGATGCCCCTTTCCGGCAAGCCCGCGCATCATCACGCGCAACTGCTCGGCGCCCGCCAGCACATGCACCGCATGTTCATGGAGAAGCCGGCCGGCCTCGGTCAGGCGCAGTGGGCGGGCCTCGCGATCGAACAGTTCGACACCCATCTCCTCCTCGAGCTGGCGGATCTGCCGGCTGAGGGGCGGTTGCGCGATGTTGAGCACTTCGGCAGCGCGCGTGAAGTTCCGCTCGTTCGCGACCGCGACGAAGTAGCGCAGGTGCCTCAATTCCATATCATACCTTCAGAGTATGTTTGCGGACCCAATCGATCCTGTCGCGTGATCGAGGCATCGCTTAGAAAAACGATGATTTCAAGACTCAGAAAAGCGGCCTGATGCCTTTCCAGATAGACAAGATCGATACCTGGATCGTCGACATCCCGACGATACGCCCTCATGTGCTTTCGGTGACCGCGATCAGCAAGCAGGTCATGGTGATCGTTCGCGTCCATTGCTCGGATGGCGTCATCGGCATGGGCGAGGGGAGCACGATCGGTGGTCTCAGCTATGGCGATGAGAGTCCCGAGGGCATCAAGCTCGCCATCGACACCTATATGGCGCCCCTCGTCCTGGGAACGAAGGCGGAGAATACGGCGTCGCTGATGGCGCTCGTGACGCGCCATGTGGTCGGCAACCATTTCGCGAAAAATGCTCTTGAGACCGCGTTGCTCGATGCCGATGCGCGGCGCTGCGGTCTTCCGCTGAGCGAGTTGCTCGGCGGTCGCCTTCGCGATCGGCTGCCCGTCTTGTGGACATTGGCGAGCGGCGACACGGCGCGCGACATCGCCGAAGCCGAGGCGATGATCGACGCCGGTCGCCATGACGTGTTCAAGCTCAAGATCGGCAAGCGCAGTCTTGCCGACGACGTCGCGCATGTCGCGGCAATCAAGCGCGCCCTGGGTGAACGGGCCTCGGTGCGGGTCGACGTCAACCAGGCCTGGGACGAACAGACCGCGCGCCGTGGCGCCGACATGCTCGCCGATGCCGGCGTGGATCTGATCGAGCAGCCGCTGCCGCGCGCGGACCGCGAGGGCATGCGCAGGCTCACCGAAGGCTCGACAATCGCGATCATGGCGGACGAGGCGCTGCGCGGCCCGCATGATGCGCTCGACTTCGCCCGTTCGCGCTCGGCCGACGCCTTCTCGATCAAGCCGCCCCAGGCGGGCGGGCTGTTCGCGGCCGGAAAGGTCGCGGCGATTGCCGATGCGGCGCATATCGGGGTCTATGGTGGCACGATGCTCGAAGGCAGCGTCGGGACGATTGCCTGCGCACAGCTCTATGCCACCTTCGCCCGGCTGGACTGGGGCACCGAATTGTTCGGCCCGCTGCTTCAGACCGAGGAGATATTGACCGAGCCGCTCGCTTATCGCGACTGCGGCCTGGTCCTGCCGACCGGGCCGGGGCTCGGCGTGTCGCTGGACATGGATAAGGTTGTCCGATTCAGGCGCGACGGACCAGCTCGTACAGTTGTGGGTGCCCGCACCAAGGAGAGCGCATGATGCTGTTTCAGGTCGAGATGAAGGTCAACGTGCCTTCGCCGGATCAGGTCGATCCCGCGACGTTCGACGAGATCAAGGCGCGTGAGAAAGCCTATGCTGCGGCGCTCCAGGAGGATGGCCGCTGGCGCCATCTGTGGCGGCATGTCGGGCTCTATTCGAACACCAGCATCTTCGATGTCGAGAGCAACGAGGCGCTGCACGAACTGCTCACCGGCCTTCCGCTTTTCCCCTTCATGGACATCAAGGTGATCCCGCTCTGCCGGCATCCCTCATCGATCCGCGACGGCGATCGCTGAACACGCAAAACACAGGAGAGACACTATGGCATCCACTTTGGTGCAAAGCCCGGACATCCAGGCCTATCTCGATCGCATCGCCGGCCTCGACGGGAGCGGAGGCGACAGCAGGACGAAGGCGATCTTGCGCCGGCTCGTCTCCGACCTCTTCTCGACGATCGACGAGTTCGACATCTCGGCGGAGGAATTCTGGTCCGCACTTCACTTTCTGCAGCAGGCGGCGCCCGAGTTCGGCCTGATTGCGCCAGGTCTCGGCTTCGACCATTTTCTGGATATCCGGATGGACCTTGCGGACAAGGCGGCCGGCGTCGAGGGCGGCACGCCGCGCACGATCGAAGGTCCGCTCTATGTGCCGGGCGCGCCGCTCGAAAAGGGCCGCGCCAGGCTGGACGACGGGACCGACACCGGCGAGGTCCTGCTGATGCGCGGTGTCGTCAGGGGCGCCGACGGCCAGCCTATCGCAGGCGCAGTGGTCGATGTCTGGCATGCCAATACCAAGGGCGCCTATTCGACTTTCGATCCTTCGCAGTCGCCTTATAATAACCGGCGGCGGATCGAGACGGCGGCAGACGGCAGCTATGCCTTTCGCAGCGTCGT
Organism: Rhizorhabdus phycosphaerae; assembly: GCF_011044255.1. Classification (NCBI taxonomy): domain Bacteria; kingdom Pseudomonadati; phylum Pseudomonadota; class Alphaproteobacteria; order Sphingomonadales; family Rhizorhabdaceae; genus Rhizorhabdus; species Rhizorhabdus phycosphaerae. The sequence continues at coordinate 1,504,675 of NZ_CP049107.1, read as the reverse complement.
GCCGTCGGGATATGCGGTGCCGCCCAATGGCAGCACGGAGTCCCTGCTCAAGGCGGTCGGCCGGCATGGCAATCGTCCTGCCCATATCCATTTCTTCGTGTCGGCACCGGGCTATCGCCATCTGACGACGCAGATCAACATCGACGGCGATCCTTTCCTCCATGACGATTTCGCCTTCGCGACCCATGACGAGCTGATTCCGCAGGTCGTGCGGCAGGAGGAGCCGGAAGCCATTCGCGCGGAACAGCTCAACGGGCCGTTCAGCCAGATCGACTTCGACTTCACCCTGCTTCCCGCGGCACTCGCCGACGAGGAGCAACTGATGGCCCGGACGCGGGCGCTCGCACAGGCGCAGTGATGGCAGGGAAAATCTACGCCACGCCGGAGGAGGCGCTCGAGGGTGTTCTCTTCGACGGCATGTCGATCATGTCCGGCGGGTTCGGGTTGACGGGCAATCCCGAAAATCTGATCCCCGCCATCCGGGCATCCGGGGTGCGCGACCTGACCGTCATCTCCAACAATTGCGGGGCGGACGGCTACGGGCTGTGGACCCTGCTCGCCAACGGCCAGATCCGGAAGATGGTCTCGTCCTATATCGGCGAGAACAAGCTGTTCGAGGAACTGTATCTCGACGGCAAGCTGGAACTCGAACTCGTGCCGCAGGGGACGCTGGCCGAGCGGATCCGTGCCGGTGGCGCAGGTATCCCTGCCTTCTACACGGCAACGGGCGTTGGTACGGTCGTGGCGGAAGGCAAGCCCGTCGAGACGTTCGAAGGCCGCAGCTATATGCGCGAGCGCTGGCTGCGCGCCGATCTGGCGATCGTGAAGGCATGGAAGGCGGACAGCGAAGGCAATCTCCTGTTCCGCAAGACATCGCGCAACTTCAACCCGGTGATGGCGACGGCGGCCGAGGTCACTATCGTCGAAGTCGAGGAGATCGTGCCCGATGGCGCGATCCCGGCGGATCAGGTTCATACGCCCGGCATTTATGTCGACCGCATCGTTCGCGGTGCCGCCTATTCGCGCCTGATCGAAAAGCGGACCACCCGGCCGCGCCCGGTGGAGACGGTCTGATGCCCTGGACGAGAGACGAGATGGCGGCGCGGGCTGCGCGCGAACTGGCCCATGGCTATTATGTGAACCTCGGCATCGGCATTCCGACGCTGGTCGCCAATCATATTCCGTCGGGTGCCAAGGTTACGCTGCAGAGCGAGAATGGCATGCTCGGCATGGGGCCCTATCCGTTCGACGGGGAGGAGGACTCCGATCTCGTCAATGCGGGCAAGGAGACTATCACCGAGCTTTCGACCTCGAGCTATTTCTCCTCCGCCGACAGCTTCGCGATGATCCGGGGCGGTCATATCGACCTTGCTGTACTCGGCGCCATGGAGGTCAGCGAGACCGGCGACCTCGCCAACTGGTCGATTCCGGGCAAGATGCTGAAGGGCATGGGCGGCGCGATGGACCTCGTCGCGGGGGTGCGCCGGGTCGTGGTCGTCATGGAGCATGTCAGCCGCTCGGGCGCGCCCAAGATCGTCAGGCGCTGTTCGCTGCCGCTGACCGGGCAGGGCGTGGTCGACCTGATCGTGACCGATCTCTGCGTCCTGGCGTGCGACAAGCAGGCCGGGGGGCTTTCCCTCGTCGAATGCGCTCCCGGCGTTTCGGTCGAGGAGGTCGTTGCCGCGACCGGCGCCCCCGTCCGGCTGCCGACGGCTGCATGAAACCGGTCTTTCTTTGCGATGGCATCCGTACGCCGATCGGTCGCCATGGCGGCGCCTTGGCGACGGTTCGCCCCGACGATCTGGCCGCCCGGACGATCTCGGCACTGCTGGCGCGCCATCCCGGGCTCCCGGCGGAAGCGATCGACGAGGTCCTGCTCGGCTGCGCCAATCAGGCGGGGGAAGATAATCGCAACGTCGCCCGCATGGCCGCGCTGCTGGCCGGCATGCCCGTTTCGGTGCCGGGCGCGACGGTAAATCGGTTGTGCGCATCGGGCCTCGATGCGGTGGGCAGCGCCGCGCGGGCCATTGCCTGCGGAGAGGCCGGGGTCGTCATCGCCGGCGGCGTCGAGAGCATGAGCCGCGCGCCCTTCGTCATGGGCAAGGCGCCTGCCGCTTTTTCGCGCGGGCAGACGCTTGAGGACACCACCATCGGCTGGCGCTTCGTGAACCCGACGATGAGGGCGCTTCACGGCGTGGATTCGATGCCCGAGACCGCCGAAAATCTGGCCGAGCAAATGCGTATCGGGCGAGCGGATCAGGATGGCTTCGCGTGGCGCAGCCAGATGCGCGCAGCCGTTGCTGAGCATTTTCGTTCGGGAGAGATTTTGCCGATCGAGGTCGGGGCCGGCAAGACGCGGCGCATCGTCGATCGTGACGAACATCCCCGCGAAACCACGCTGGAAACACTGGCGTCGCTCAAGCCGATCGTCCGGCCCGACGGGACGATCACGGCGGGCAACGCTTCTGGCGTTAACGATGGCGCCGCAGCGCTTCTGCTTGCCGGTGCAGAGGCGGTCGAGCGGCATGGGCTGCAGCCGCGCGCGCGCATTCTCGGCATGGCGACCGCCGGCGTCGAACCCCGTATCATGGGCATCGGTCCGGTGCCTGCCACACTAAAACTGCTCGAGCGGATCGGCTGGACGCTCGGCGATGTCGATCTCGTCGAACTCAACGAGGCTTTCGCCGCGCAAGCCCTCGCCGTTATGCGCGGCCTGGGCCTGCCGGACGATGCGGCCCATGTGAACCCGCATGGCGGCGCGATCGCGCTGGGCCATCCGCTGGGCATGTCGGGCGCGCGGCTGGCGCTGACCGCCCTGCGCGGGCTTGAAGATATGGGTGGGCGCCGGGCGATGGTCAGCCTGTGCGTCGGGGTCGGGCAGGGCGTATCCCTGGCATTGGAGCGGATATGATCAGCGAAGGCTTTGCCACCGTCGCCGACGGGTGTCGGATTGCGTGGCGCATGGACGGAGAAGCGGGGGCGCCGATGCTCACCCTCTCCAACTCGCTCGGGACGACGATGGAGATGTGGGCCCCGCAGATGCCCACCCTAGCGAAGACCCATCGCATCCTGCGCTATGACGCGCGCGGTCATGGGCGATCCTCGGCGCCGGTCGGTGCCTATGGTCTCGATCGCCTCGGTCGGGACGTGGTCGACCTGCTTGATGAGCTGGGCGTCGAAAGCACCGCCTTCTGCGGTCTCTCGCTCGGTGGCATGACCGGTCAATTGCTGGGCGTCCATGCGCCGGAACGTCTCACCAGGCTGGTTCTCGCGAACACCGCAAGCGTCATGGGGCCACCCTCTTCATGGCAGCAGCGCATTGCGACCGTGACCGGACATGGCATGGCCTCGATCGCGGATGCCGTGATCGAGCGCTGGTTCACACCGGAGTTCCGGGTCGCCGAGGCCGGGATCGTGGCGATGGTGCGCGGATGGCTGCTGGCGACCGATCCGGCGGGCTATGCCGGCTGTTGCGCGGCGATCCGGGACATGGACCTTTCACCGGTCGTGCGCCTCATCGACGTTCCAACGCTGGTCGTTGCCGGCGAGCGGGACCCTGCCACGCCGGCATCGCAGGGTCAGGCTATCGCTACAGCGATCACGGGCGCACATTATGCGTCGCTCGATGCGGCGCATCTTTCCAACCTCGAGCGGCCGGAAGAATTCTCCCGGCTAATCGCCGATTTTCTGGCGGATCGGTGAGGCGGACAGACGGATGTGACGGACGGCCAACTGGTCGCGCCGCTATCGCGTCGGCAACTTCCGTGCTAACAGGGTGCATCAGCGGGACGTTCTTCGGCACCCGCTGACTGAGAGACCCGCGTGCTCCCGCTGCAACCAAGGCCGCACCATGGATCTCAACTATCTTTTCGCCCGCCATCAGATCTCGCTGATGAAGGCCGCTTCGACGCTTTGCCTGGAAACGCGGACGGCCCATCTCGGTCTGGCGGGCCTTTATGTGGAGCGTATCGATCGCCTGCGCAGCGCCATGCGGGGCGCTGGTCGCAGCGTCTTTCTTTGATCGTGCCTGGTGTAGCGTCCATAGACGGACAGCAGCCTGTCCCGAAGAGCCACGCGCGCGGCCCCGTGGTGACGCCGTACCAAGCCTGTGACGGGAGCGTAGCTGCATGACCGCCGAACAAGATCAGCCAGCAAGCCTGTGGCGCACTGTCGGCGGCAATACGATGCGTGGCGGCCGGCGTGCGCCCCAGAAGATCGCCGCTGGCACCCTTGGCGAGGTTCTCGCGCTGGTTGCGGAAGAAGATCCTGAGGAGATCTGGCGCCTGGTCGTGCAGACCGACGATGGCAGGCATATTCGGTCATCGGAGCTTCGTGAATTGCTCCGCAGCCAGGCCGACCAGCAGTCGGGTTGATCCGGCGGTGGCCCCCGCAATGCGGACAGCCGTCCTCTACCAGAGGGCGGCCGGGCACAATGGAAATGGTCTGATATTGGGGCGGGTCAGCATGCCGACCCGCCGATCAGCGATAGGTCGCTGCGCCGAAAGACGTCACATTGTGGCGGTGCTGCAATACAGCCCATACCGCATGATAAAGGTCCGCCCGGGCAATCTTGCCCAGACGGACCGATTCCAGAAACTGGAAATGGGCCTCCTCGACGGAGCCCCGGCCCCAGCGCGCCTGCAAACGCCTGGCGAGCTGGATAGCGCGAGGCTCCCCCCGATAAGGGTGTGAGGCCTCGGGCATCAGAGCTGGGCTTCGCGGGCCTGGGCGGCGCTGTCCGCCACGTCCTGAAGACGGCGGGCCGACCGCGCTTCCTGAGCCGAGTGGCGCACGGCAAGGCCGCGCCAGGCGCGTTCCGAACGGAGGAACTGCTCCTTCACCTCGGTCAATATGCTCTGCTCGGCCTGGTGCGCACATTCGTCCGCCCGGGCCATGCACATGTCGCTGTTCGATGCCATGATTGTGCTCCGCTCGTGATTGTCAGTCGACCATATCGGCGACGAGGCGTTTCAGGTCCGCAGGCGACAATGTCGCGCCCGATCGGGCTGGCGTACGACGCCGCTGCGGGTGGGTGTTACAGGAAAAGGGGGTGGTATCTTTTTGAGTCTTCAAGAACATTCTTAATCCGTGGCGACGATCGCCATTGTTGGGATGAACAGGCGGCGGTCCGTTCCGGGAGAGCATGTTGGGCATGCGCTTCGTCCGTCGGGCGGCGGCGCCTGACCCGGCGGCATCGGCTGGCCGACGCCTTCCGGGGTAAAAGGCTGATATCGCTCAGGCAGCTTCGAGATTGACGGCGGACGCACGTCCGCGCTGGTCGGCCTCGATCACATAGGTGAGGCGCTGCCCCTGCTTCAGCGTGACCATTCCGGCGCGCTCGACGGCACTGATGTGCACGAAGCTGTCGCCGCTATTGTCTTCCGGCTCGATGAAGCCGTAGCCTTTGGTCTCGTTGAAAAATTTGACGGTGCCGGTCGGCATGGAATCTTCCTTCATAGGCAAAATATCACCAGCCACGGGGCTGATGAGCTGATAGCGCGTGAAAGGAAAATCTGCGGATCAGGCAGTAAATTCGTCGCAGGCGACGTTAAGCATGACCATAGATAAGGAAATTTTTCAAAAAGTCAATTGTTGCCAGTAAAGTGAATCCTCGGTGATGTACAATTGGAATCTGATCGAGATGGCATAAACAGAGTGAATCGTCTGTGCAGATGTGGGCTATGCGGGCACGAATCCGGCCGCTGGAATAACGTCAGGGCGGGCGCCGGACCGCCCGTCTAACGAAACATGGACTCCGTTGACGCGCCGCTGAAACTCGCCCGCCCGGTCCCGCCCGTTGTAGAATTGGCGATACCAGATGCGCCCCTTGTGAAAGGGCCCGTCCTCCGGAATCTGAAGGATCGACAGTGCGGGCTCCTTGTTCTGCCACAGCTCGAAATCCTGGGCGAAGGCCGCCAGCCCGGCATCCTGATAATTTCGGGCCAGCGCGATGGCCGCCCCATCGACCGGCCCTGCCGACGCGCGTACGGCAAGTGCATACCAGACCTGAACCATGCCGTCTTCGACCGGGGTGTGGCAGATCATCATGACCGACGGGTAGCGCCCCTCCATGCGAGACAGGAGGATGCCCGGGCCGGTATAGCAGGTCTCGTTGAGCAGCGCGCCGCTGCCCGCGGCAAGCGTGCGATGGCCTGATTCGAGCGTCTGCCGGATGACATGATCCTCGAAGGCATTGGCGAAATAGACGATGTCGGTGCTGCCATGAACCGGCCGGAAATGGGCGAGGTCGGTCATATTGTCGAGGATCTCCTGCGGGTGGATCGGCAGCGTCCCCAGATCGTCGAGCCGCCACCGGACCCAGCCCTCCTCCTCGGCGTCCCATTCCGCAAAGTCGGGCAACGCATAGTCCGGATCGCCGCCCTCCATGTCGTGCCACATCCAGATGCAGCCCGCCCGTTCGACCACCTTATGGGCAGTCACGCAGGCGGCCTTGGGAATGGCGCGGGTCGAGTAGGGAATGTCGTCGCATCGGCCATCCGCGCCATAGCGCCAGCCATGAGCAGGACAGCGGATCGAGTCCTCTTCGACATGGGTCCCGTCGCGCACGACATAGGAGGTCGTGTTCTTCGCCAGGTGGACGCGCATGTGCGGGCAGTATGCGTCGAGCAATATGGGGTTGCCGGAGCGCTTGCCCCGATAGAGGACCATGTCGCGGCCGAAGAAGCGGACCGGCCTGGGCACGTCGTCCACATCGGCGGCGACCGCGATCATGAACCAGCCGCGCGGGAAGGTGAGCGGGCCAAGCCCGTAATCGGCGGTGCGTGCCATCGGCAGGGTCTCCCCGAGATCAGATGAAACTGTCGGCGTTGGGCGCGCCGAGCAGAACGCCACCGAAATTGCGCCCGACCTTTGACGGGTTGTTGGCGACGTGGGTTCGTCCGGCATGGATGTCACAGAAAATGCGCGAAATCGGCCGGTCCCTGAAAATACCCTCGGCGCCGGACGCATGGAAGATGCGGGTGACGAGATCGGCGCAGCGGCTGGAAATCTGTGCTGACTGGTAGCGAAAGGTCAGCCGGGTCTCGACGTCGGCCTGACGTCCCGCCCGGGCGGCGGACATCAGATGGTCGAAGTTGCGGTTGAGCAGGGCCTTCATCTCGTCGATCGCGGCGGCGGTCTCGGCGACGAGCTCGAGCGTGGCCGGATCCTGCGCTGCGCAGGACGCGTCGTTGTTGGAGACGCGTGTCGCGCCGGCATTGCGGAACAGGTCCAACGCCCCCTGCAAGGCGCCGATCGAGGAACTCGAGACGGCCCGAACGAAGACCTGACCGAAAGGCAGGCGGAACAGTGGAGAGTCGTTGACCTTCAGTCCCGGGCTGCTGACGGCAAAGCCGTCCTTCGACCGATGCACGCGATAGGCGGGTACGAATGCCCCCTCGACGACGACATCGTGGCTGCCCGTGGCGCCCAGACCCATCGTCTTCCAGACCGGCAATATCGTGAAATCGCGACGCGGCACGAGGAAAGTCACGAAGTCGGGTGTGCCGGTCGTCGGGTCGGTGATCATCCCGCCCAGAAAGGCCCATTCGCAATGGTCGACGCCGCTGGAGAAGCTCCACCGGCCCGACAGGCGATAGCCGCCATCTTCGGGCGTGACCCTGCCCTTGGGCATGTAGGAGGAGGAGATCAGCGTGGCAGGATCCTCACCCCACACATCGTCCTGCGCCTGAGCGTCGAACAGCGCCAGTTGCCAGTTATGCACCGCGAGCACGCCCAGCACCCAGGCCGATGACATGCAGCCTTCGCCGACCTTCATCTGCACGGCGTAGAAGCTCTGCGGATCCATTTCATAGCCGCCATAGCGGCGCGGCTGGAGGATCTTGAAGAAGCCGGCGGCGCGGAAGTCGGCGATCGTTTCGGCCGGAAGGCGGCAGTCGCGTTCGGCCTGTTCTGCCCGCTCGCGAAGCAAAGGGATCATCGCCTCGGCGCGCGCCACCAGATCGGCTTCGGTCGGCAGGCCGACAGCTTTCGTCAAAGTCATGCTCCGTCTCCTCGTTTGTCGTCAGGCGGCTGCCGCCAGTTTCGCGCGCTCGTCCGCGCCGAAGCCGACGCTGAAATCATGTCCCCAGTCGCTGATCGCCGTGAACTCGAAGGCGCTATGTTCGGACCAGTCGAGCTGCAGTCCGCCAAAGCCATATTCGAGCGCGAAGCCGCCCGGCGTGGCGGCGTAGAAGCTGACCATGCGGTCGTTGCTGTGGCGGCCGAGCGTCGCCATCAGCCGCGCGCCTGCCTGCTCCATCCGGTCATAGGCCCGTCCGATCTCGTCCAGCGTGGGCAGTTCGACCATCAGGTGCACGCAGCCTGCCGGAACCTCGCCCTCGAACAGGGCGATGCTGTGGTGGCGGGGATTGTCGCAATGCAGGAAATCGATGCGCATGGCGGGACCGTCCGGTCCCAGCGGGCGATGGACCATATAGTCCGACAGGTCGAAGCCGAGCACCTCGTTCAGGAAATCACGGGTCGCGTCGATGTTCGGCGCCGGCAGCACCACATGGCCCATGCCGAGCTGCCCGGTGACGAACTGCTCGACCCCGGCGGGCGAGCGGAAGGGCGCGGACGCCACAGCGGGCCCGTGAAAGATCTCGTGCCGGTTCCCTGCGGGGTCCAGCAGCCACAGCATGTCGGTGACGCTCCTCAGAGCCCGCTCGGCGGCTGTCGATCGCTCGAATGCGATGCCCTTGCGCGCAAGCTCCTCCTCAGCGTCCTCGAAGGCCTTGCGTCCGCGAACCTCCCAGCCCGACGCCCGGTAACAATCCGTCGGCGAGGGGATGACGATGATGCGGCCGGGCCGCTCGTCCATGCGCAGAAGAACGACGCCGTCCCGCTCCTCGGCGGCAAAGCCCGCCACCGTCTCGCCAAACTCGATCCACTGCCTGGGTGCGGTGGAACCGATCACGCAATATGCGAGGCCTGCAATCTGCATCCTGAGACATCCTCTTCCGTTCGATCCAGGGATGCCATGGCACCCGGTCGCGGAAATTGATCTCGGTCAATAATATGCTGATATGCGTTACGGATATCCGCCGTGAGGCGAGATATTGTCATGAAAATCGCTATCAGCGTAGAAAATGCGTAGATTCAAAGCCGTTCTCGCACTGTCTCCGATCTGGCTCAATAATCCTTCGAATAGCGGATGCTGGCATTGGACCCGCCGAACGAACTCGTCTGGCTGAGCAGGCTGAGCGTCTTCGACAGCGATATCTCCAGCTGGGTCGCCGTGAAGCCGCGTGCGTCGGTGATGACCTCCACATAGATGTCATTGGAGATATATTGGCCGGCTGCGAGCGCAGTGCCGCGTCCCGCCGTTTTGTCTGCGCCGAGGACGCGCAGCCGGTCGATGCCCGAAGCCGAGCGCAGCTTGCCCAGCGGATTGAGGCCGCCGCCAGAACCGCGCAGCGAATTGAGCGCTGCCGCCAGCTGGATCGCCTGGGTCGGTGACAACGAGGTGACGCTCTCGCCGAACAGAAGGCGCGACAGCACCTCGTCCTGAGGCAGCGTAGGAGTCGAGGTGAAGCTCACCTGTGGCGCCATGGCGCGGCCGCCGATGACGATCCGGGCGGTGACGCCTTCGACCGAGGTGTCGGCCGAGAGGTCGAGTTCGGGGTTCGTCAGCTGACCGCCGTCGAAGCGGATCTCGCCCTGTTCGTCGAGGTCGAAGCGGCGGCCCGCGAAGGAATAGGTACCCCGCACGACCGACAGTCGACCGACCACGCGCGGATCGCCCGCCGTCCCGGTCACGCGCATGTCGGTGGCCCATTCGGCTTCGAGGCCCATGCCGCTGACGAAGATCTGGTTGTCGGCCCGGATTCGGATATCGAGCTTCCAGTTGCTCGGCGCGGCGCCCGCGTCGTCGCCTCCCGGCTTGAGCGGCTCGTCCCCACGCCGGCGGACGCCGGTCAGTTCGGCGACCTCGGCTGCGCCCTGCCGGATGATCCGGTAACGCGCTTCCGGCACCCGAAGGTCTCCCTTGATCAGCCCTCCGCCGGGGCCATTGGTAATGTCGAGCGTCCCCGAAGCCACCGCGCCCAGCGCGTCGCTCTTCGCCAGACGCGCCTTCGCCAGCGTCGCCTTCAGCTGGATCGGGAAGCCCTCGGTCGCGGCGAGGCCGATCCGGCCGGTGGCGCTGACCGTGCCTTCGCCGGCGCGACCGGTGAAGCTGTTCAGCAGAAACTCCGATTGGGTGAAACGGCCGTCCAGCGCGATGTTCGAGATTACCGTGCCATAGCTGCTATTCTCGTAGCGCAGCGTCTTGGCCCGGGCGACGCCGGTCAGCGTCGGATTGTCCAGCCGGCCGCCGAAGTCGGCTGCGATCGCGATCGGGCCGCTCACTTCCTGTCCGGCGATACCGGTCAATGTCCACGGCACATCGGCTGGACCGCTATAGCGGATGCCGCCCGACAGCGGCGCCTGCATCAGCCGTTCCTGGAGGGTCGCGCCAGCACCCAGCGGAGCGAGGCGAGTCACGAAGCGCCCGACGACATTGTCGCCGCGCCGGACGATGCCGCGCATATCGCCGCCAGAGGCGTCAAGCTTCGCCAGCAGGGCGAGATCGACCGGTTCGGAGACGACATAGGCCGAGGTTCGGGTGAAGCGCTTGATGTCGAGCCGAGCGTTGACGGTCGGCGTCGCCTGGCCGGGCAGGCTGGCATAATCGAGCGTCCCGCTGGCGCGGCCACCGAGGCCGAGACCGGGGGCGAAGGCCTGCGCGATGCCGATGTCGAAATTGGCGAGACGTGCCTCGAGACGGCTTTCCCGGCCATAGCGGCCGGACAGGCGAACCTCGCCCTGCGGCACGACCAGACGGGCCGGGGACAGGACCCAGTCCTGACCCTCGCGGTCGAGCCGGACCGGCTCGGCGAAGCGGAAGGCGACGTTGGCGACGCGGCCCTTGGCATTCGCGATGATCCGGTTCGGGGCGAAGCGCGCTTGCGCCGCGACATCGAAGTCGGCGCCGCTGCGGCCCTGAGCCACGATGGCCGCCGTTCCCGAACCCTCGCGATAGTCGATGCGCCCCTGCGCGCGCTTCACGATCGTCTCGCCCTGCCGGACGTCGGCGAGCAAGAAGCGCCCCTGTGCGGCCGGCCCCTTGGGGCGTAGCACGACCTCGCCCTTCAGACTGCCCTGACCGATCATAATGGGGATGTCGCCCGGTATACGGGCGGCCGAGGCGATGATATCGGCGACGACGCGCTGGTCTCCACCGGCCGCAGACAGCTGCAGCCCGCCCGACAGGCCGGAGCCCGCCAAAGTCAGGCGACCGTCGAACGGGCCGGAGCGCGTCTGGACGATCGTGCCCTTGAGATCGACGCCGGCGACGGTCGCCTTGGTGATGTCGATCGCGAGCGGTCCGCGCCCCTGCCGGATCAGCAGGTCGGCGGTCAGCGGGCCATAGGCGGTGGCACCGCGCGCCTTGACCGCATAGCCCTGCGGCACGCCACGCAATTCGGCCACGAGGTCGCGCAACTCGACGCCCAAGCCGGGACGCGCGGCGCGCAGGCGCACCAAGGGGCGGTCCAGCGTGCCGCTCGCATCGATCACGAGCGGGCCATAGTCGCGCGAGCGGCCGGATGCGCGAAAGGCGATCCTGCCATTTTCGATATCATAGCTGCCGACCGCGTTGCCCAGCTGGAAACCGGGCGAGCGGACGGTAAAACGGGTCAGTCGGGCGACCCGTCCGTCAAAGCCGAACTGTCCGGTCGCGACAGCCGTACCTCCGAGCGCATTGCGCAGCGTTTCGTTGTCGATGCGACGCGTCGTCATGCGGAACCCGCCGCGAACCCCGAACCCGCCTTCGCGCCCCGGTACCAGCTCGGCATCGGTGACAAGTGCGATGCGTCCGAGCCCGTCGACCTGATAGTCGTTCACGCGGCCCTTGAGTGCCCCCGTATAGATTCCCTTGGCCGGGTCCGCGATGATGATCGCGGTGGCGTCGAGCGTCTTCGAACGAAGGCGCAGATTGTCCGAAAGCAGCCGGCCGCTCGACCAGGCAAGGTCGCCGTCCGCCTTCAGGTCGATCAGCAGTCCGCCGACCGCCGCGTTCAGGCCGGTCACCCGCCGCGCGGAGGCGTGGAGTGGAATGCTGATCCGGTCCGCATCGACGCGGGCCTTGCCCTCCGCCGCGAGCCCCTCGACGCCGAGGCTGCCGAAGGCCAGCCGCTTGGCCTTGATCGCATAGGCGATCGTCGGAGCCGAGAAGGGGCCGTCGAGCGTCGCATCGGCGAGGACATCGTCGCCCGACAGATTTTCCGCCATCGCACGCGCCTTCAGTAGCGCGGCGTTCAGATGGAAGTCCGCGAAGCGGTTACCGGCGAGATCGACCGTGCCCTTGGCGGTCGCTCTCAAGGCATCCGACGCGATTTTGGCGTCGATGGTGGCGCTGCGCTCGGCGAGCCTGGCGGACGCGTCGACCGTCAGTTGGGGCGCGGTCAGACCCGCGATCGGCCCGGTGAAGATGATCCCCGGGCGCAGCGCGCCCTTGGTCGCGAACAGCCCGGATCGGGCGGTGACGGTCAGGTCGGCCAGCCGCTCCTGACCGCTAGTGGCTCTGAGCGTACCGTCCCAGGCGCGCCAGTCCCCAGCACCGGCGAGGGTCGCCGCCAGCGGCTTGCCGAACCCGGCGAAGCCATCGACCAGTCCGCCCGCCGGCGCTTGCAGTCGACCGTCGATCTGCAGGCGGTTGGACGCGGGCACTGCATCGAGCCGGAGGCGCAGCATGTCGCCACCTGCCAGACCCCTGCCTGTCAGCGCGGCGGCATCGGCGGCAATCACGGCACGGCCGTCTGCGATGTCCACCTTGCCGGAGAGGCGCACGACATGCGCTTTACCGGTGATCGCCGGAGCGACGACCAGCCGGTCGATCGCCAGCCGGCCGAGCGCGACGTCGATATCGGGCAACAGCGGGGCATCCGGGTCGCTGGGCACCGGCTTCAATGACGGAAGCCGCTGCAGCCGGACTTCGGGCGAGGCCAGTTCGCGTATGTCGATCCTGTTCGAGCTGAGATAGGCGATAGGCCGCCAGTCTAGGATGAGCCGGTCGGCACTGAGAAATACCCCGCGCGTGTCGCGCAGCTGCACCTTCGACAGCGTCATGCGGCCATAAAGCGATCCATCGATCCGCCCGGCGGTGAGGCGGAGACCGGAAGCGGTCTCGAAGCCCGCGAGCCTGTCGGCGAGGAAGCGGCGACCCGGACTTGTGTCGAGAGCGGCGATGGCAAGCAGGACCAGAAGGACAAGACCGGCAATCGTGCCTGCCGTCCACAAGGCGATGCGCTGCCAGAGGGGCCGACTGGCGCCCGAACGATTGCCCGCGGGAGCCAAGGAGGTGTCGATGTCGGCCATCAGAAGGCCTGACCGATGGAGATGTAGAGCGCGATCTTCGATTCACCCTTGCGGCGATTGATAGGGGTGGCGATGTCGATCCGCATCGGCCCGAAATTGGTATAATATCGCCCGCCTATGCCGGCGCCGTAGCGCATCCCCGACAGCGAGGGGGTGGAGCCCTGGCCGACCCGCCCGGCGTCGAAGAAGGGTACGATCCCATAGTCGCCAAAGCGGTAGCGCGCCTCCAGTGCGAATTCGGTCAGGCTGCGACCGCCGACCGGATCGCCATTGGCGTCCTTGGGTCCAAGCTGCTGGAAGCCGAAGCCGCGCACCGATCCGCCGCCGCCCGCATAATAGCGCCGCGAGGGCGCGATGGTGTCGCGGGTCGCCCCGACGATCGACCCTACGCGGGCACGCCCGGCCAACACGAGCGAGTCCATCACCGGATAATAAGCGCTGCCTTCCAGCAGCATCCGCGCATAGGCGTCATATCCGCCATTGTTGCGCTTCTGTGCTTCGGGGCTGAGGCGCCCGGTCACGCGGAAGCCCCGCGTCGGGTCGAGCAGGCTGTCCGATCCGTCATAGCCGAGCTGGCCGGGAGCGGCGACGATGAAGTAGGTGCTGCGCGGGCGCTCCCCGTCTGCCGGGTTGAAGCGGGTCTCGCGCGATGCGGTCAGCTCGCCGCCGATGCTCCACGTCCATTTCTTCTGGAAGATCGGCGTGCTCGATCGCGACAGGCTGCCGGTCAGGCTGACCGTCTGCGCATTATAGGCTTCGAAGTCCTGACGGGCGACGCTCGCGCCGAGGGCGAAGACGCGGTCGCGCTGCCCGGCGTTCGAACGGCGGAAGGCGGTCGACAGGCTTTGCTGCTGCGTGCCGGCGACACCCTCCACCGTCAGCGCGCCTTCCGGCGGGAACAGGTTGCGATGGGTCCAGGAGCCGGTGAGCTTGATGCCTTCGCCGGTGCCATAGCCGGCGCTCGCCGCCAGCTGCCGGCGGGGGCCTTCGCTCTGGCGGACGAGGAGGTCGACGGTCTCGGTACCGTCCGCCGCGACGATGCCCGTGCGCACCGGTTCGATCGCGACGGTCGACAGCAGGCTTGTGGCGATCAGCGCCTGGCGCAGGTCGTCGACCTGACGGCTGTCATAGAGGTCGCCCCGGTCGAAGCGCCGGATCACCTCGATATGACCGGCGTCGAATACGGGATCGCCCGCAGTCCGGATCCCGCCGAAGCGGGCCTTGGGACCGGAATCGAGCGGCAGCGTGTAGTCCCCCTTGTGGTCGCGGTCGTCGAGCAGGATGTCCCGCTGCCCCACCTCGACGAAGGGGTAGCCATTTTCCGGCAGGCGTAGGGAGACATTCGCCTCGGCCGTCTCGACCTCCGCCGCGACGATCGGTGCGCCGCTCTTCAGGTCGAGCGCGTCGACCGCCAGTTTAGTCGGCTCCTCGGTGGCGCCCGTCACCGCGATGCGTCCGAACATGTAACGCGTGCCCGGCGTGGCGGTCAGCGTAGCGGTGAGCCGATTGCGGCTGTTGGGAAGCGTGTCGACCGAGATGGTCGCGACGCCGTCATAATAGCCGCGTGAGCGGAGCAGCCGCTCGGCCAGCAGAACGTCTTCCTCGGCACGCGCACCGATCTGCGCGGCATTCTCCGCCTTGCGCCCATCGGACAGCAGCGCCGACAGGTCACGGAACTCGTCTTCGAGGCCAACGTCCTTCAGCCCTTCGATGCGAACGTCATAGGGCAGCTCTTTCGGCTTCTCTTCCGCCACCGTGATCGCCGGCGGATCGACCGGGGCGGCGCTTAGTGCTGGTAAAGGTTGTTCGAGTTCGGGTTCGGGCGCCAGGGCAACCGGTTCGGCGGGGGTGTTAGGAGCCGGTCCCTCGCTGGTTGCGGGCGCGGAGGTGTCCTCGAGCGGGGGCAGGGCAGCCTCGAACGCGGCATCGTCGAGCGGGCCCTCCGCGGGCTGGGCATGGGAAAGTGTCGAGGCGGCCGTGGCGAGAAGAACGGCAACGAGAGATAACGGCTTCAACGAACGGCCCCCTTAGCCCGCCATTCGGTTTCGATACGGCGGCGTCACGGACCTGAACGGACGAGGCCCCTGCTGGTTGCAACACGCATGAGCGAAAATTCGGTTCCCGCGACATGGCGCTCGCGGCGGCGGACCGGCGCATCCCGTCGACGGGTGACCTGCGCACGCCGGCCGGCTAGAAGCAGCACAGGAAGACCCGCCGTCGAGCGGACGGGCAGAGGATGTCGATGATTATGTACTTTACTGCGTGGGCGGCCGGAGCCTGCCGAGGTTCGGAAGGTCTGGCCTGCCGATGACCCGTCCCTCCAAGGCGGTCTGCCTGCCCGCCGACCAGGCGATCAGCGTCCGCGACCTGTTCACGATCGGGATCGGTCCGTCGAGCTCGCACACCGTCGGCCCGATGCGCGCGGCGCGCGACTTTGCCGAGCGCGCCCTGGCCATCGGTCCGGTCGCCCATGTCCGCTGCGAGCTGTTCGGATCGCTCGCGCTCACCGGCCATGGCCATGCGACCGACACCGCCATCCTGCTCGGGCTGGCAGGGGAGGCGCCCGAGACGGTCGATCCCGATCGGATCGGCGCCATCGCGGCAGCCATCCGCGAGCGCGGACGGATAAGCTTCGGTGGCGGCAAGGATATCGCCTTCGACGAGAAGGAAGACCTGCTGTTCCTGCGCGGCAAATTCCTCTCGGGTCACGCCAATGCGATGCGCTTCACCGCGCGGCTGGCGGACGGGGCGGTCGAGCAGGCGGTCTATTTCTCGATCGGCGGCGGCGCGATCCTGCGCGAGGATGCGCCGGCCCGGAGCGCCAACATCGCGCTGCGCCATCCCTTCTCTTCGGCGCGCGAATTGCTGGCGCTGGGCGAAGCGCAGGGGATGACGATCGCGGACATCGTCGCCGAGAATGAGCGCGCCTGGCGCAGCGATGCGGAGACCGACGCCTTCCTGGCCGATGTACGCGGAGCCATGTTCGCCTGCATCGCGCGCGGGCTGAAGGGGGAGGGGGTGCTGCCCGGCGGTCTCAACGTCCGCCGCCGTGCGCGGGCCGTCCACGACGTGCTCATCGAACGCGGCCCGCGCAGCGATCCGTCGACCGTATTCGAGTGGGTCAGCCTGTGGGCGCTGGCTGTGAACGAGGAGAATGCCGCCGGCGGCCGCGTCGTCACCGCGCCCACCAACGGTGCGGCCGGGGTGCTCCCGGCGGTGCTCAAATATTATGAGATATTCGTGCCAGGCGCCAATGCGGCGGGCAGCCGGACCTTCCTGCTGACCGCCTCGGCGATCGGCTTTCTCTACAAGAAGCGCGCGTCGATCTCGGCGGCGGAAATGGGCTGCCAGGGCGAGGTGGGCGTCGCTTGCTCGATGGCCGCCGCCGGCCTCGCCGCCGCGCTCGGCGCGACAAACGCCCAGATCGAGAACGCCGCCGAGATCGGCATGGAGCATAATCTGGGCCTGACCTGCGACCCGATCGGCGGTCTCGTGCAGGTGCCCTGCATCGAACGCAACACGATGGGCGCGATCAAGGCGATCAACGCCGCCTATCTGGCGCTACACGGCGACGGCCAGCATGTCGTCAGTCTCGACGCGGTCATCGAAACGATGCGCCAGACCGGCGTCGATATGCGCTCCAAATATAAGGAGACGAGCCTCGGCGGGCTGGCGGTGAATGTGGTGGAGTGTTGAAGGGCA
The DNA here is from genome assembly GCF_011044255.1 of Rhizorhabdus phycosphaerae. Lineage (NCBI taxonomy): Bacteria > Pseudomonadati > Pseudomonadota > Alphaproteobacteria > Sphingomonadales > Rhizorhabdaceae > Rhizorhabdus > Rhizorhabdus phycosphaerae. The sequence goes on along the minus strand of NZ_CP049107.1, from coordinate 1,487,614 downwards.
AGTTTCACGGATCAGCAGTGCGGCGCTGAAGCCGTCATCGTTTTTAGCCGCAGAGCAAGAGGTCGAAGATGTAAGGTGCGGAAAAGAAATGGATTTCCACGCGAAGTAAGGAAGATAGTTAGAAATTTGTATGATTTGGTGATATCCGCTAATTGAACATATAAGATAATAGGAGTTGGGAAGCCATGATAGTAATGGCTCGTCGAGCGTTGCTTCGCAGCGGGCTTGCGCTCCCGTTTCTTTCTGCCCTGCTTGGTCGTGCGGCTGCGGCCGTGGCGGACGATCAGCCTGAAGTGCTTAGCACGCTTGGCAAGAACGAGTGGATCGACAAGGCTCTGTCATTGCCGCCGGCGAGGGGCACCCCTGGAGCCACGCTGCAGACCGGGCGCTTCCGTGATCCTTTCTATTTTTTGACGTCGCCGATCTCATGGCGACCAGGGCCGGGCGATCCACCCGGCCTGCCGCAGGTTATTGTGCCAAAAGGGTTCGTGACCGACCTTGCCAGCATTCCTGAAAAACTATTCAGCTTTCTCAGGCCGGACGGCGACTATGTCTACGCAGCGGTGCTTCACGATTATCTTTACTGGGAGCAGACTACCGACCGCGACACAGCCGACATTGTTCTGCGGACCGTGATGCGCGATTTCGAGGTCGCCCCCATGACGGTGAAGGCAATTTATCTGGGCGTTCATCTGGCTGGCAACGCGGCTTGGCTAGGCAACGGCGCTGCGCGGAAGCGGGGCGAGAAGCGGGTACTGCGTGAGTTTCCAACCGATCCTCGGACCACTTGGGGCGAATGGAAGCTCAAACCAAATGTGCTTACGTAGGCGCTAGAGGTGGAAGGCTGATGGCAACACGGGCTTGGATTTGTTTCACGGTAGCGTTCGCCGTGCTATCCACCTGTTACGAAGGCGAAGTATCGGCGCAGACTACAGTTAAAGAAGTCTTCGATCGGCAGCGGCCGATTGCCGAAGGGCGCCGGATCGCGCTGATTATCGGCAATACCGAATATCAGGCAGGCACCCTTTGGGGGCGTCTCCCCAACGCCCAGAACGACGCGGCCCACATCGGGGCCTTGTTGTCAGACAAGATCCGGGGAGACTCGCGCTTTGAGGTCGAGCTCGTTCTCAATGGCACCCGCAAGCAGATCGTCGAGGCGGTAGAAGCTTTCGCGACAAGGGCGAAAGACGCTGACATCGCTCTCCTCTACTACACTGGGCACGGCTTCGAATATGCCAAGACGAACTTCATCGTCCCGAGCGATGCTCCGGGTGAGGTCAAGGCCGTCGAGCTCGGCAACTTCTACATCGATATGGAAAGGATTGCTCGCGAGGCACATGCCCGCAGCTTTAACATGATTTTCGTTGACGCCTGCCGGCAGCGAGTGCCGATCGTGCTCGGGGAGGATGGCCTGAGTAAGGCGGGCGATGCGACCGAATTTGCGTCGATTCAAGCACCCGAGTCGATTGTCTTCTATGCCAGTTCGCCAGGCGGGGTAGCCTACGACGCGGCGCCGCCGGAATGGAAACTGAGTCCGTTCGCCCTGGCGCTCGCCGAAGGCATGAAACGGCCTGGCATGGACGCGGAATCAATCTTGCCGCGAGTTGCCGACTATGTCGGCAAGGCAACTGCCGATCGTGCACGGCCTCAGCACCCGCAGGTGCAAGGCAGTTGGACCAAATTATTCTATTTCCTGCCCGAGAGCTCCGCCGCTCTGCCGGTAGCTGTGGCGATGCCACCGCTAACCATCGATATGGCCGCGTTGAGCACAATGGATGAGCCGGTGCTGATACGGCAAGTGCTGGAGAAGCATCCACCTGCGGAGCTCCGGGCGCTCGCTGATAAGGGCGACCCGCTTGCGCTGTACATTCTCGGCTACATGTACGCTTACGGAAAGTTTCTGCCCGTCGATCTTAAGCAGGCAGAGTTCTTGCTGAAGCGTGCGGCGGAAACCGGCAATCCGGCTGGGCAACTGGAATACGGCCATTTCCTACTCAACCGGTCGAAGTTGCCGGGCAAGCAGCAAACCGCCTACGCCCTTTACGAGAAAGCCGTAGCCCAAGACTTCGCAAAGGCGAAAACGCATCTCGCTACTGCGCTGCTCGAAGGGCAATTTGGTCCGAGTGGGGTAGTCAAAGGATACAGAGAAAAAGCCCGCCGGCTGTTGGAGGAAGCCGCGGCACAGGGGCACGTCGCTGCGCTCGCCGCACTGCTCTACCATGGCGATACGGTCGCGAGGGTCAAAGCGCTAACAATGCTTCAGGCCGTTTCTGCGCAAGGCGAGCTCGCCGCCGACGATCAGCTCTGCAGCTACAATGTCAGTCTTGGGAACTGGGTCGCGGCCAAAAGCTTCTGCACCAAGGCTGCGGAAGGACTTTTCGTCGAGTCCCAAGCGCGGCTCGCTTGGTTGTACTCTGAAGGGAAAGGTGTCCCCGTTTCGCCAACGCTGGCGCGCCAATGGGCCCGCATTGCCTTGTCTCAAGAGGACCTCGGCCAGAGCTGGAGATATTGGATCGCCCCGCTGGGTGAGTGATATAAAGGTAGTACTCGGCTAACTTCGTCGGCCACAGAGCTGGGGACGACAGTCTACGCTTTGCAGCTGTGGCCCCCCTAAGCCGCCTCTGCCATCCTCGCCCGCTCATTCCTCCGCAGCGTCAGCACCTCGACGCCGGTCGCCGTCACTGCCACCGTATGTTCGAACTGGGCGGACAGCTTGCCGTCGGTGGTGACCACGGTCCAGCCGTCGTCACGGGTCGCCACGCTGCGGCTGCCCTGGTTGAGCATCGGTTCGATCGTGAAGACCATGCCCTCGCGCATCTGGGGGCCGGTGCCGGGGCGGCCGAAGTTCAGGATCTGGGGTTCCTCGTGCATTTCGCGGCCGATGCCGTGGCCGCAATATTCGCGGACGACCGAATAGCCGTTCTTGCGGGCATGGCCCTCGATCGCCGCGCCGATGTCGCCGAGATGGGCGCCGGGGCGGACGCGGGCGATGCCCTTCCACATCGCTTCCTGCGCCACCTTCGCGAGGCGGCGGGCGGCGGCGGGAACGTCGCCGACCAGATAGGTCTTGCTGGAATCAGCGATGAAGCCGTTCTTTTCCAGCGTGATGTCGAAATTGACGATGTCGCCGTCGCGGACGATCTCGGTCGCGCTCGGCACGCCGTGGCAGACGACGTCGTTGATCGAGCAGTTGAGCACATAGGCGAAGCCATATTGCCCCTTGCTCGCGGGGCGTGCGGAGAGGTCGTCGACGATGAAGCGCTCGACCAGATCGTTGACCGCCATGGTCGACCGGCCGGCCAGATCGACGCCGTCGAGCATTTCGAACACCGAGGCGAGCAGGCGGCCGGAGATGCGCATCAGGGCGATCTCCTCGGGCGTCTTCACCATGTCAGGCGGCCTCGGCCCGTTCGGGTATCGGGGCTGGCTCCTGTGCGGCCGCGTGGAGCTGGATCCGGACGATCTCGTTGAAGGACAGGGTGGGGTTCGCCTCGGCCAGCCGGCCGATCTTCATCCAGAATTCGGCCTGCGCGTTGATCGACCGGCACATGACCGTGCTGGCGCGACGGATCTCTTCGTGCAGTTCGTCGTCGATCTTCACTATGCCCATGGCTGCCTCGCCTGAATATACGAACCGTATATGATCCGTATATTCAAGCGTCAATCCCGTGGCGCGGCGGAACGGTACTAGCGGGTGGCCTTCGGTTCCGCGCCGCCGCCGAGGGCACGGTAGAGCCCGGCGGCGCTCGACAGTTCCTGGCGGCGCAGTTCGAGCAGGGTCTGCTCGGCGGTATAACGGCTGCGCTGCGCGTCGAGCAGTTCGAGCCGGCCATCGACGCCCGCACGGTAGCGGAGCGCCGACAGTTCGGCGCGCTTCACGGCTGTGTCGCGCGCCTGGCGCTGCGCCTCCTGCTGCCGCGCGAAGGTGGCGCGGCCGGCCAGCCCATCGGCGACCTCGCGGAACGCCGACTGGATCGCCTTCTCGTAATTGGCGACCGCGACCTGCTTCTGGAGCTTGGCCACGTCGAGCTGCGCACGCAGGCTGCCGCCCCGGAAAATCGGCTGGGTGATCTGCGGGGTGAAGGACCAGGTGCGGTTGTCGCCCTTGAACAGCTGGTCGAAGGACAGGCTGGTGAAGCCGAACAGGCCGGTGATCGACAGGCTGGGGAAGAAGGCCGCGCGCGCCGCGCCGACATCGGCGTTGGCGGCGACCAGCTCATGCTCGGCCTGGCGGATGTCGGGCCGGTTGGCGATCAGGTCGGAGGGCAGCCCGGCGGGCAATTGCGTCAGGATCGGCTGGTCCATCAGCCCCATCGGCGCCGGAAGATCGGAGGGGATGGGCCCGCCGACCAACAGCTGCAGGGCGTTCGTGGCCTGGGCCAGGTTGCGCTGGGCGGCAGCGAGATCGGCTTCGGCCTGCTGCGCCTGGCCTTCCGCCTGCGCGAGATCGAGCCCGCTGGCCTGCCGCGCGGCGTGACGTTTCCGGGCGATGTCGAGCGAGGCTCGCCAGTCGGTCAATGTACGCTCGGTGAGGCGCAGCTGCTCGTCTGCCAACCGCTCGGACAGATAGGCGTCCACCACCGACCCGATCAGCGAGATGCGCGCCGACTGACGGCCCTCGTCGGTCGCCAGATAGCGCTCGAACGCGGCCTGGCTCTGCCAGCGCAGCTTGCCGAACAGGTCCAGCTCGAAGCTGGTGAGCGCGGCATTGGCCGAATATTGCTGAAATTCAAATCCGCTCGGTGCGTTCGGATCGGTCGAGGTGCTCCCGCCGAAGCCGGCGGTCGCTGCCGCCGTCGGGCTCCGCTGGCGCAGATAGGAGCCGTTGGCGTCGAACTGCGGCAGCTGTGCCGCGCGCGAGACCCGGAACTGGGCCCGTGCCACTTCGACATTCAGCGTCGACACTCGCAAGTCGCGGTTGTTTGCCAGCGCCAGCTCGATCAATGCCTGCAGCCGGGGATCGCGGAACATCGTCCGCCAGTCGACTGCTGCGGCGCTGGCCGCTTCGTCGGGCGACGCCTGCGGGAAGCTCTGCTGCACAGGGGGCGGGGGCACCTCGAGGCGGGGGTTCATCGAGCAGGCGCTGGTCATCAGCAGCCCGATCAGGGCGAGTTTACGCATGTTCATTCTCCAGCGCCGGATCGCTGCCGGTGCCCATGTCCTTGTTCCTGGCCTTGCCGCGGCCGCCGCGCAGCCGCTCGACCAGCTTCATCACCACCACGAAGAAGATGGGGACGAAGAAAATGGCGAGCGTGGTGGCGGTGATCATGCCGCCGAACACGCCGGTGCCGATCGCGCGCTGGGTCTCCTTGCTCGCGCCGGTGGCGAGCATCAGCGGCATGACGCCCAGGGTGAAGGCAAGGCTGGTCATGACGATCGGCCGCAGCCGCAGCCGTGCAGCGTGGATCGTCGCCTCCACGGTGGACATTCCCTCGTCGCGCGCCGCCTTGGCGAACTCGACGATGAGGATCGCGTTCTTCGCCGACAGGCCGATGATCGTGATCATGCCCACCTTGAAGAAGACATCGTTCGGCATGCCGGCGATATAGACCGCCGCGATCGCGCCGATCAGGCCGAGCGGCACCACCAGGATCACCGACAGCGGGATCGCCCAGCTTTCGTACAAGGCTGCCAGCACCAGGAACACGACCAGCATCGACAGGCCCATCAGCAGGATGGCTTCGTCGCCCGACTGCTTCTCCTGGAGCGACTGGCCGGTCCATTCGACCGCGAAGCCGGGCGGCAACTGGGCGGCGAGCCGCTCCATCTCGCGCATGGCAGCACCGGTCGACTGGCCGGGGGCAGCCTGTCCGGCGATGCGGATCGCGGGATATCCGTTATAGCGGACCAGCTGGAGCGGGGTGAGCTCCCACTTGGTCGAGACCAGCTCGCCCAGGCGGACAGGATTGCCCTCGGCATTGCGGACGTAGAGATTGAGCACGTCGTCGATGCTCATCCGCGACTTTGCCTCGGCCTGCACGATCACCTGTTGCAGGCGCCCCTTGTTCGGGAAGTCGTTGACGTAGGTCGAGCCCATGGCAGTGCTCAGCGTCGAGGCGATGTCGGTAAAGGCGACGCCCATGATCCGCGCCTTCTGCCGGTCGATCTGCAGCTTGACGCTGCTGCCGGGCGGAAGCCCCTCGGGATAGACCCCGGCAACGACCTTGCTCTGCGCGGCGAGGCCCAGCAGCTGGCCCTGCGCCGCCATCAGCGCCTGTTCGCCGCGATTGGCGCGGTCCTGCAGGCGCAACGAGAAGCCGGAGGAGTTGCCGAGCCCGTCGATCGACGGCGGCAGCAGGCTCATGATCACGCCCTCGCGGACGCTCGAGGTGGCCTTATTGGCGTCGGCCACTTCCTCGGCGGCGGAGACGCCGGGCCGGTCACCCCAGTCCTTCAGGACAGTGAAGACCAGAGCCGCGTTGGAGCCCGAGCCCGAGAAGCCGAAGCCTTGGACCACGACCGTGTCGCGCACCGCCTCGCGGCTCTTATTGTGCTTTTCGAGCACGGCGGTCGCTTCGGAGGTGCGCAGCGTGGTCGAATCCGCCGGCATCTGGAAGGCGGAGATGAAGAAGCCCTGATCCTCTTCGGGCAGGAAGGAAGAGGGCAGCTTGTAGAAGCCGAGCGCCAGCAGAGCGACGATCACCGCGAAGGCGGCCATCATCCGTCCCGACCGCTTGAGCAGGCGGGTCACCCAATTTTCGTATCCCTTGGTCATCGCCGCGAATTTGCGGTCGAACCAGCCGAGGAAGCCCTTCTTCTCCTCATGACCGGTCACCGGCTTGAGCAGCGTCGCGCAGAGTGCGGGCGTCAGGGTCAGCGCCAGGAAGGCGGAGAAGAGGATCGAGACGGCCATGGCGACGGTGAACTGGCGATAGATCGCGCCGACCGAGCCGCTGGAAAAGGCCATCGGGATGAACACGGCGGTGAGCACCAGCGTGATGCCGACGATGGCGCCGCTGATCTCCCACATCGCCTTGCGCGTCGCGTCGCGAGGGGAGAGGCCCTCCTCGGCCATCAACCGCTCGACATTCTCCACGACCACGATCGCGTCATCGACGATGATGCCGATGGCCAGCACCATGCCGAACATGGTGAGCACGTTGATCGAGAAGCCGGTGATCGACATCACCGCAAAGGTCCCGAGCAGGGCGATTGGGGCGACGATCGCCGGGATCAGCGTGTAGCGGACCTTCTGCAGGAACAGGAACATCACGAGGAAGACGAGGATCATCGCCTCGGCAAGCGTTTCGACCACCTTCTTAATCGAGATCGAGACGAAGGGAGCCGTGTCGAACGGGATCTTGTACGATACGCCCGGCGGCATCGACTTGGACAGCTCGTCCATCCGCTCCTTGACCGCCGATGATGTGCGGACGGCGTTCGCTCCAGGGGACAGCTGCACCGCGAGGATGGCATTGGGCTTGCCGTTGACCCGGCTGCTGCTCGCGAAGCTGGCCGCTGCGAGTTCGATCCGGGCGACGTCGCCGAGCAGGACCGTCGACCCGTCGCTGTTCGCGCGCAGAACGATCTGGCTGAATTCCTCGGGCGTCTGGAGCTGGCCGTCGACGGTCAGCGGGATGGTCACCCGCTGCTCGCCGACCGTGGGCTCGGCGCCGACCGAGCCGGGCGCGATCTGGACGTTCTGGCTGGCGATCGCGTCGGTCACGTCGCCCATGGTCAGCTTGTAGCTGACCAGTTTCGCCGGATCGACCCAGATGCGCATGCCGCGCTCGGAACTGAACAGCTGGACGCGCCCGACGCCCGGAATGCGCTTGAGCTCCTCGGAAACGTTGCGGGCCGCATAGTCGCCCAGCATGCCGGCATCGGCATTGGGGTTGTTGGACTGGATGCTCACCATCATCAGGAAGCCCGACGATGCGGCTTCCACGGTGACGCCGGTCTGGCGGACGATCTGCGGCAGGCGCGGTTCGGCCGTCTTCAGACGATTCTGGACGTCGACCTGGGCCAGCTCCGGATTGGTGCCCGGCTGGAAGGTCGCGGTGATCTGCGCGGCGCCCGACGTGTCGGTGGAGCTCTCGAAATAGAGCAGGTTCTTGACGCTCGACAACTCGCGCTCGATCAGCCCGACGACGCTGTCGTTCATCGTCTTCGGGGTCGCGCCCGGATAGGAGGCGTAGATGCTGATGCTGGGCGGCGCGATCGACGGATAGCGTTCGATCGGCAGGTTCGGGACGGCGATTAGGCCCATCAGGATGATGCCGATCGCCAGCACCCAGGCGAAGACCGGGCGGTCGATGAAAAAGCGGGACATGGTCGGTCTACCTCAGCGGGCCGCTGCGGCGGCGCGCCACGGCATCGGTTTCACCTTCGCCCCCGGCTGGACGCGATCCTGTCCTTCGACCATCACCACGTCGCCCGGCTTCAGACCGCTTTCGACGATGACCTTGCCGTCCTTCTCGTCGCCCAGCACGACCTTGCGTGTCTGGACCTTGCCTGCGGCGTCGACGATGTTGACCGAGGTCTGGTCGCCCATATGCGCGATCGCCTGCAAGGGGACCATGATCGCGTCAGCCTGGGCCAGGCGCGGCAGCCGCGCGCGGACGAACATGCCGGGCAACAGCGTACGGTCGGCATTGGGAACCTCGACGCGCGCGATCACCTCGCCGGTGCCGGGATCGACGCTGATGCCCGAGAAGAGCAGCCGGCCCTTGACGGCATGGACGCGACCTTCACCCAGGATGATGTCGACCGGGGCGCCGGCATTGCCCGCGCCCTTGCGGGCGGCGGCCCGCAGCGCCTCGAGGCGCGTGGCGGGCTGGCGCACGTCGACATAGACCCGGTCGATCTGCTGAACCGTCGCTAGGGGGTTGGTGTCGCTGCTGCTCGCGAGGCCGCCTTCGGTGAGCACGGCCTGGTCGATGCGCCCGCTGATCGGCGATCGGATGGTGGCAAAGCCCAGATCGACGCGGCGGCGATCGAGTTCAGCGCGCGCCTGGGCGAGGTCCGCCGCAGCCTGATCACGTGTCGCGACGGCGTCGTCATAATCCTGGCCGCTGATCGCGTCGCTCCCCACGAGCGGAGCAAGCCGCTGTTGCTGGGTGCGGGCGCGGGCCAGCGTGGCCTCGGCCCGCTTCACCGCTGCGGCGGCGCTATCGGCATCGGCCCGGAAGGGCGCCGGGTTGATCTGGAACAGCGGCTGGCCCTCGCGGACCTCGCTACCCTGTTCGAACAGGCGACGCTGGATGATGCCGCTGACCTGCGGGCGGATCTCGGCCACGCGATAGGCGACGACACGGCCGGGCAGCTCGTCGGCGATCTCGACCGCTCCAGGCCCCACCTTGATGACCGATACCTCGGGCGGCGGGGGCGGCGGTTGTTGCTGGGATCCGCACGAGGCGAGCACCAGCAGCGACGCACTGGCGAGCGCGAGCAGCGGAAGGGGGCGTCTGGAGAAGTCAGGCATCTGGAGGAGTCCACAGTAATCCGAATATGTCAGCGGCCTTTGCATCCGCTTCGTCGATGCTGTGTGGACGAAGTGTGGAGAAATCGTGGAGCGGCATGGCGGCTCGCCTGTCCTTTGGGTTAGGAGGACTTCAGGGGAGAATGGACGATCGTGGACAACGCGCTGATCCTTGTGGCCGAGGACGAGCCTGAAATCGCCGAGGTGATCTCGGCCTATCTCGAGCGGGAGGGCTTCCGGACCGTGCGGGCGAGCGACGGCCGAACCGCGCTCGACATCCATCTTGCGCTCAAGCCTGACCTGGTCATGCTCGACGTGCAGATGCCGCGCATGGACGGCTGGGAAGTGCTGGCCGAGCTGCGCCGACGCGGCAATACGCCGGTGATCATGTTGACCGCGCTGGACCAGGACATCGACAAGCTGCAGGCCCTGCGCATCGGCGCCGACGACTATGTCGTGAAGCCGTTCAACGCGGTCGAGGTCGCGGCGCGGGCCCGCGCGGTGCTGCGCCGGACGGCGGGGTCGGCCGGGGCATTGCTCCGCGTCGGCACGATCGAGGTCGACCTCGAAAGCCATGTCGCGTCGGTGACCCCCGAAGGAAGCGGCGATGCCGCGATCCTTCCCCTCACGCTGACCGAATTCCGGATCCTGTCGCACATGGCGCGCGCGCCCAAGCGTGCCTTCTCCCGCAGCGAGCTGGTCGACGCCTGCCTGCCGGGCGGCGAGGCGCTGGAGCGGACGGTCGATACCCATCTGAGCAAGCTCAGGCGCAAGCTCGAAGAAGCGGGCGCGCCCGGCTTCGTCAATAATGTTCGGGGCGTCGGCTTCCGCCTGGCAGACCTCGCGTGAAGCTGGGCTTCACCGGCCTCGGCGGACAGATCGTCCTGTCGATGGTCGTGGCGACCATCGCCTCGGTCGTGCTGACGATCGTCGGCCTCTACGTCTTCTATGGCATCCTCGTCCGCACCGCGCCGGAACTCCTGTCCACCGCGACCCAATGGTTCCCGACGCGGCTCGAATGGGCAGTCATCTTGGGCCTGTGCATGGCGGCCGGCGTCATCACGGTGATCGTCGCGCGGCGCCTGGCGCGCAGGATCGTCGCGCCGCTCGTCTCGGTGGCCCGTGCTGCAAGGCGCATCGCCGATGGCGATCTGCTCGCCCGTGCCGAGGCGGGCGACCGATCGCTGTTCGAGGCGGCGATGCTGGTCGACGACTTCAACCTGCTTGCCGAGCGTCTGGATGCCGCATCGCAGGCAGTGACCAGATGGAACGCGGCGATCGCGCACGAACTGCGTACGCCCGTCACCATTCTCAGTGGCCGGCTCCAGGGGCTGGCGGACGGTGTCTTTCATCCCAACCCCCCGCTGCTGCGCTCGCTCGTGGCACAGGTGGAGGCTCTCACCCGTCTGATCGAGGACCTGCGGACGGTCAGCCTGTTCGACGGCGGCCGGCTCGACGCCCGGCTTCAGCCCACCGATCTCGCCGAGGAGATACGCGGTGTCGTCCGCCTGATGTTGCCGGGCATGGAAGCGGTCGGCTTCCGGGTCGAGACGCAGCTCGACGAAGGCCAGTGCGATGTCGATGCGGCGCGCGTCAGGCAGGCCCTGATGGCGCTGATGGAGAATGCGCAGCGCCATGCCCGACCTTGCACGGTCCGCGTCCGCCTCACGCTCGACCGGGCGCTGGCACGCATCGACGTGATCGATGACGGCCCGGGCCTTCCAGATGATTTCATCCCCTACGCCTTCGAGCCGTTCCGTCGCTATATGGAGATCGACCGGCCCACCAAGGGCAGCGGCCTAGGCCTCGCGGTCGTGCTCGCCATCGCGCAGGTGCACGGCGGCACGGCCAGCTATGCGACGGTCGGCGGCGGCGCCTGCTTCAGCATGATCCTGCAGCGGAGCAGCGGCTCTACCAAGCGACGCGAGAAGCAGCTCTGAACAAAAAATCCGGGGAGCGGGGTCCCGCTCCGCTCCCCGGTAAGGATATCATTCTGCGGCCTGTGCCAGATCCTGACGCGGGTCGATCGCGAGGTCGGTCGTGTCCTGCCAGAGACCGGCTTCGGGCACGGGGGTGATGCCCAGCTCGGCCTGGACCTCGGTGAGCGGCATGTCGATCATGGCGCGCCAGTCGGCCAGCATCAGCGGGTATTTCCAGTTGAGTCCCTGGCGCTGGCCCTGCACCTGCGCCTCCTGCACCAGGACATGCGCGTCCGGGTAGAAGAGCACGTCCTTCAGCATCGTCTTGGCCTTCAGATAGGTCGGGATGCGGTTGAAGAAGGAAGCGAGCTCCGCGCAGAAATAGCGGGCCTTCGACTGGAGATTGGCCTCGATCAGCGCGATCTCGCCGCCATGATTGGGGCCGAAGCCGGTCACGATATGCTCGATGTCGTGGGTGACGGCGGTCTGGCGGAGATAGAAGGTGAAGTCGTTGACGACCGGAATCTCCTTGAACATGAACTCGAGCTCATAGCCGCTCGTCGCCATGAAATGGTGGATCGCTGCTCCGAGCGTTCCCGGCGCGCAATGCGCCACGTCGGCAAGCCGGAAATTGGCGAGGCTGCGCTTCTCGCACCATTCGCGGAATTTGGGCAGACGCGCCTTTTCCATCTCGAACAGCTCGACGATCCGGCCGACATTTTCGAGTTGGTGAAAGATCTGGGCGACCTCGGGGATATAGGCGGTCGGGGACACGTCCGGCCCGTTCCGGCGCAGCATTTCCTGCGCCAGCATCTGCGGCAGGGTGGGGTGGTTGAGATAGGGCGACGAGCTGATCAGAACCGAACTGGTGGTGGTCAGCTTGACATTGCCCTGGTTGAAATAGGCGATCTCGTCCGAACTGATTTTGGCTTCCATGGCATCTCTCCCCATAGGCTCTGCGTTCATTCGGCCGGTTCGGCCTCCAGCTGGCGCGCCTCGACCTTGGGCGCCAGAAATTCTCCGGGGACGGCTCCGGTATAGGCACCGTCCTCGAAGGTCGGAACACCGTTGACCAGCGTCAGCCGCGCGGGCATCGCCTTGCGGCTGAACCGCCACGTCAGGCCGCCTTTTCCGTCGTCGAGGTCGTAGACCTTCTCCATCTGCCGGCGTTCGATCTCGTCGAGGTCGAAGACGACGATGTCGGCGCGCTTGCCGACTTCGATCGTACCGCGGTCGTGCAGGTTGAAATAGCCGGCCAGCTTGCCCGTCAGGACATGGACCGCCTGCTCGAGCGAGATCAGCTTGGCATCGCGCGCATAATGGGTGAGGAGCAGGGCATTCTCTCCCCCGCCGCACAGCATCTGCAGGTGCGCGCCCGCGTCGGAGATGTTGCCGACCGAATGCGGGTCGTTCAGCAGTTCGATCAGCCGGTCCTCGTCCTTCGGCCAGGGCGCCATGTGGATTGTAGAGCGGGTTCCGTTGGCCAGCATCCAGTCGGCCAGTGCATCCGATGCGTGCAGGCCGCGCTCGTCGGCATAGGCCTGCAGCGTGATGTTGATCGGCCCCGTCCCGTTCTCGCTGTCGATCAGCAGCAGGTTCTGCGGATTGGCGAGCGCCGACTGCTTCCAGATCTTGTTGTCCCAGCTGTCGCGTGCCCGGGCGCGCCAGTCCGGATCGGCGAGCAGGCGCGCCTTGTCTGCGTGGGTTTCGGCGAGCACGACCTCATGCCAGACATAGTCGTTCGACTGTGCGAACAGCAGCGACTTGATCAGGCCGATGACGCTGGTGATGGGCACGTGCGCGGCGGTCGGCCAGATGTCGATCCCCGCTTCTTGCATCGCGAGCATGCGGGCCTCCATCGGCTCGCGAATCTTCTTCTGGAACTCGAGCAGCGGCAGTCCGCCCGCGACCTGCAGTCGGATCGAGCGACCCTTCAGCAGGCGTTCGAGCCGGTCCATGCTCTGCGGGCCGGTCATCCGCATGAAGACGTCGACGATGACCTGATAGGTCGCGGCCGGGTAGCGCTCGATCACGTCGAACAGCGCGTTCAGTTCGTCGTCGCAGGCCGACAGGCTGGGCACCGGACGGTCGGAGCCATCATGGTCCATCAGATTGCACGACAGCCCCAGAGCGCCGGCTGCCAGCGCATCGTCGAGCAGGTCGGCCATGGCAGCGATCTCGGCTGGCGTCGCCTTGCGGCTCCAGGCGTCCATGCCCATCACCGCTAGGCGCAGTGCGATATGGCCGACATAGGTGGCGTAGTTGATCGGAACGCGCACCTGCCGCTCCATGGCGGCCTTATATTCCGACCATTTCAGCCAGTCCCACGGCATATGTTTGAGGAACAGCTGTTCGGGAATGTCCTCGAAGAAGGAGAAGATGCCGATCATCTCGCGCTGTATGGCTTTGTCCGGATGCAGCGGGGCGGCGCTGAAGCCGCAATTGCCCATGATCATCGTCGTCGTGCCATAGCCGGGCAGGGGGTCGAGATCCGGCTGCCACCACATGCTGCCGTCATAATGCGTATGCGCCTCGATGAAGCCCGGCGTGACCTTGCATCCCTTGGCGTCGAACACCCGCTCGCCCTGCGGTTGCAGGTCGGGACCGATCTCCGCGATCAGCCCGTCGCGCACGCGGACATCGGCCTTGTAGGACGCGCCACCGGTTCCATCGACCACGGTGCCGTTCTTGATCAGCATATCGGTCATGAGCCTCTCCTCGCTTGTGCCGGACGAAGGCTCTGCGGCCTCTCATCAGAAAACACAGGGAGACCCTTATGGAGAGTCGTTGCAAGGCACCGCTTGCGGATCGGATCGATATCCGACACGTATCGGATCGATATGCGATCCGGACTTGCAAGCGATGCACTCTTGGCCGTTCTCCGCAAAAGGCTGCGGGCGGGCGGCTGGACGGCGCCGCGCATCGCCGCCGAGCTCAGGGTCGGGGAAGCGACGGTCAAGCGATGGAAGGCGGGGCGTGGCCTGACATTGCCGAGGCTTGAGGCTTTGCTCGGGCTGTGCGGCGTGACTTTCGCCGAACTGGCGCGGGACGCGGAGCAGGGGCAGACCGATCTGGTACGCGAGCTTACCCTTGCGCAGGAGCGTGAACTCGCCTCCGACGTGCTGCTGGCCTTCTTCTTCTCTGCGATCCTCGCCGATATTCCCCCGCAGGAGATTGCCGAGGATTTCGAGATCGATCCTGCGCTGGTCGAGGCCAAGCTTGCGCGGCTCGAGCGGCTGGCCCTGATCGACCGGCGCCCGGGCCTGCGGGTGCGGTCGCGCGTCGATCCGGTCGCGAGCTTCATGAAGACGCCGCTGCGCGGCATGTTCGAGACCTATATGAAGCCGCAGTTCTTGGAACTCGACTTCGCCGATCCCGACACGAGCTTTTCCGCCGAACTGGTCAAGCTCTCCCGCGCCGGCGCGGCGAGGCTCGCGGAGATGATCGAGCGCCACCGGCACGAGGTTCTGGCGCTGGCTAAGGAGGATCGCGAACAGGCGCTGCTCGGCCAGCGCTGGTTCACCGCGCTGTCGGTGATGCGGCCGCTGAATACCGCCCGACTACGCGACCTGAGCCGGGCGGCGGGGGTCAAGGCACGATCGTCGTGAACAGATAGGCCAGGAAGATCACGATATGGACCACGCCGGGCAGGATCGTCGTCCGCCCGGTTCCCAGCGACAGCGCCGACACGATCAGCGACAGCGCGAGAAGTGTCATCGACTTGGCGTCGATTCCCAGTGACAGCTTCCAGTCCATCCAGATCGACAGGATGGCGACCGTCGGGATGGTCAGGCCGATCGTGGCAAGAGCGGAGCCGAGGGCAAGGTTCAGGCTCGTCTGAAGCCGATTGCGGCGGGCTGCCTTGACTGCGGCGAGGCTTTCGGGGCCGAGCACGAGCGCGGCGATCATGATGCCGACCAGGGTTAGCGGAAGTCCCGCGCCGAGCACCGCTGCCTCCAGCGTCGGCGACAGCTGTTTTGCGAGCAGTACGACGCCGACCAGCGCTACGACGAGCAGCGCGAAAGCAAACCAGCTCTGGATGTTGCCGGGCGGGGCGGCATGGACCTCTTCGGGAAGATGCTCTGTGCCGCCGGGCAGGAAATAGTCGCGGTGTCGCACCGTCTGGATCAGGACGAAAGTGCAATAGAGGACGAGAGAAACGATGGCGGTGAAGGCGAGCTGCGACGGGGAATAGACCGGGCCTGCCACGCTCGAGGTGAAATTGGGCAGGACCAGAACCAGCACGGCCATGGCTGACAGCACGCATAGAGCGGCATTGACGCCCTGAAGGACGAACTGCTGCTCATGATGGCGCACGCCGCCGCTCAGCAGGCAGACACCGACGATACCGTTGAGGATGATCATGATAGCGGCGAACACGGTATCGCGCGCAAGCGTGGCGGCCTCTCCACCACCAGAGAGCATCAACGACACGATCAGCGACACCTCGATCACGGTGACCGCGACGGCCAGGACGAGCGTACCGAAGGGCTCGCCGACGCGGTGTGCCACGACCTCTGCGTGGTGAACAGCTGCCAGAACACAGCCGATCATGATCGTCGCGGCGGCCGCGCTGCCGCCCCAGCCGAGATCGGGCAGGCCCAGGCCAATGGCCAGCAGACCCAGGACGGGAATGACGAGCGACCAATAGGGCAGCATGGCTCCGCCAAGCAGGCGTTCGGACGGATGGGCGATCAGGATGCTGGTCTCCTCGAGGTCGGTCGTGTCGGTCTGCATCTTTCCTCCGGCGTTACATTGTCGCTAGGTCCCTTACGTTTCCCGCGCATGTCCCTTCCCGGAGCGTTCATGATGGCGATTGTGTAACCGCTGTCCGCGGCGAGCGTTCCCAGGCAGCAGGCAAGGCGTTAGGGGATGAGCGAACAGCCGAAAGGACAGGAATTTGCGCGCTCTTCTTTGCGAACGTCACGGCCCGCCCGAGGATCTGGTACTGCGCGAGACCGCCGATCCCGCGCCGGCCGCCGGGCAGATCCTGATCGATGTACGCGCCGCGGGGGTCAATTTTCCCGACGGCCTCATCATCCGCAACATGTACCAGATCAAGCCGGAGCTGCCCTTCGCTCCCGGCGGCGAGGCGGCCGGCGTGGTCGAGGCGGTCGGGGAAGGCGTGACGGGCTTCAAGCCCGGCGACCGCGTCTGCGCGATGACCTTGTGGGGTTCCTTCGCCGAGAAGGTCGCCGTCGACGCCGATGCGGCGGTGCGCGTTCCCGACGAGATGCCCTTCGATGAAGCCTCGGGCTTCACCATGGTCTATGCGACCGGCATCCACGCCTTCGTCCAGCGGGCTGCGCTGCAGCCGGGCGAGACGGTGCTCGTCCTGGGCGCGGCCGGCGGCGTGGGGATCGCGGCGATCGAGATCGCCAAGGCGATGGGTGCACGCGTCGTCGCCGCGGCATCGAGCGCGGAGAAGCTCGAGCTCGCCCGGTCGCACGGCGCCGACGCGCTGATCGACTATAGCCGCCCCGATTTTCGCGAGCAGCTGCGCGCTGTCACCGATGGCAAGGGCCCAGACGTCATCTATGATCCGGTCGGCGGCGATCTTGCCGAGCAGGCCTTTCGCTCGATCGCACCCAATGGCCGCTACCTTGTCGTCGGCTTCGCCGCCGGCACCATTCCGGCGATTCCGCTCAACCTGCCGCTGGTCAAGTCGGCCTCGATCGTCGGCGTGTTCTGGGGGGCCTTCATGAAGGCCGATCCCCAAGCCCATGCCGCCAACATGGAGCAGCTGTTCGACTGGTATCGCGCCGGTGCGATCCGCCCGGAGATCAGCCGCCGGTTCGCCTTCGAGGAAGGGGCGGCGGCGATCCGCTGGGTGATGGACCGCAAGGCGCTCGGTAAGGTCGTCGTGACGATGGACCCGGCCGGCTGATGCCGACGGCGGGTCAGCGTCCGCTGGCCCGCCGATATTCGAGACGCGCGATCGCCCGGTTGTGGACCTCGTCGGGGCCATCGGCGAGGCGCAGCGTCCGCGCCAGTGCATAGGCCGCCGCCAGCGGGAAATCGTCGCACACGCCGGCACCGCCATGCGCCTGGATCGCATCGTCGATCACCTGCAGCGCGAGGCGCGGCCCCGCGACCTTGATCATCGCGATCTCCAGCTGCGCGACCTTGTTGCCGACCTTGTCCATCATGTCGGCAGCTTTCAGGCAGAGCAGGCGGGTCATCTCGATCGCCGTGCGCGCCTCGGCCACGCGCTGCTCCCAGATCGACTGGTCGGCGATGCGCTTGCCGAAGGCTTCGCGGCTCATCAGGCGCGAGACCATCGCGTCGAGCGCCATTTCGGCAAGGCCGATCGAGCGCATGCAATGATGGATGCGCCCCGGCCCGAGCCGGCCCTGTGCAACTTCGAAGCCGCGCCCTTCGCCCAGCACGATGTTCGAAGCGGGCACCCGGACATTGTCGAACACGACTTCGCAATGCCCGTGCGGAGCATCGTCATAGCCGAAGACGGGAAGGGCGCGACCGATCGTCACGCCGGGTGCGTCGACCGGCACGAAGATCTGGCTGTGCCGCTGGTGGCGTTCCGCATCGGGATCGCTGACGCCCAGCACGATCAGCAGCTTGCAGCGCGGATCGCCGGCGCCAGAGATCCACCATTTGCGGCCATTGATCACATAATCGTCGCCGTCGCGTTCGATCCGCGTCGCGATGTTGGTCGCGTCCGAACTGGCGACGGCGGGCTCGGTCATCGCGAAAGCAGAGCGGATCTCTCCATCGAGCAGCGGCCGCAGCCAGCGTTGCTTCTGCTCGGGCGTCCCATAGCGGTGCAGCACCTCCATATTGCCGGTGTCGGGCGCCGAGCAGTTGAACACCTCGGATGCCCAGGTGACGCGACCCATCTCCTCGGCGCAGGGCGCATATTCAAGGTTGGTGAGGCCAGCGCCGCGATAGTCGCCCTCGTCGTGATCGGACGGGGGCAGGAACAGGTTCCACAGGCCGGCGGCGCGCGCCTTCTGCTTCAGTTCCTCGATTACCGGGACCGGCTTCCACCGCGTCGGGCCCTCGGCGATCTCGGCATGGTAGCGCTGCTGTGCCGGCAGGACATGCTCGTTCATGAAGGCGCGGACGCGGTCGCGCCATTCGACCTGCCGTTCGGAATAGGTGAAGTCCATGTCTCAGCGTCCTGTCTGGGCGAGCGCGAGCGCCGCGATGTCGTCGAGTTGCGCGGCAGCCTCGGCCGCCTGCGGGGACGAGGCCGTGCCGCGGATGAGCCGTCCCTTGATGCCGTGGATGATGGCGGCGAGCCGGAAGAGGCTGAACGCCAGATAGAAGTCGAGCCGGTCGATCCCCTCACGCCCCGTGCGACGGCAATAGGCCGCGACATAGTCGGCTTCGGACGGGATGTTGAGCGCAGGCAAATCGAGCCCGGCCAGCCCGGTCGAGAAGCCGGGCGGCATCCGGTACACCATCAGATGATAGGCGAAGTCGGCGAGCGGATGGCCGAGCGTCGACAATTCCCAGTCGAGCACCGCCACGACGCGCGGCTCGGTCGGGTGAAACAGCATATTGTCGCAGCGGAAGTCGCCATGGACGATGCTCGCTTCGTTGCCCGGCGGGATGTTCGCCGGCAGCCATTCGATCAGCCGGTCCATCGCCGCGACGCGCCCGGCATCGGCGTCGTCGAGATATTGCTTCGACCAGCGGGCGATCTGCCGCTCGAAATAGTTGCCAGGTCGGCCATAGTCGCCCAGCCCGACCGCTGCGGGGTCGATGCTGTGGAGGCCTGCGATCGTCGCGTTCATGGCATCGAACAGCGCGGCGCGCTCCTCGCGGGAAACGCCTGGGAAGGCGGTGTCCCAGAAGTTGCGGCCCTCGACCAAGTCCATCACGTAGAATGCGGTGCCGATCACCGCCTGATCCTCGCACAGGCCATAGGTTTTCGGCGTCGGGAAGCCGGCGGCATGCAGCGCGCTTATCACCCGATGCTCGCGCTCGACCGCATGCGCACCCTTCAGCAGCGTACCCGGCGGCTTGCGGCGCAGCACATAGTCGCGCGTCGGCGTGTGCAGCTTGTAAGTCGGGTTGGACTGGCCGCCGGAAAACTGGCTGACCGTCAGCGGTCCCGCATAGCCCGCTACATTGTCTTCCAGCCAGCCGGCCAGCGCCGCCTCGTCGAACCGATGCGCCTCGCGGACCGCGCCGAGACCGCGATCAGCCATTGGCCAGCGCCGGTTCGGCCTGGGCGAGTGCGCGGGCGAGTTCGAAGCGGGGTTGCTCGAGACCGGTATGCGGGACCATCTCGTCGGTCCGGTCGGCGATGAGGTCTAGGCTCGCCAGCAGGCGCTCCGCCGCGTCCTCGCCTGTCCCGATATATGCGCCTTGCGTCATCGTGATGTGCGCGCATTCGAAGCTGCCCGCCCCTGCGCAGAGGATCATCCCGTTCGGTGCCTGCTCCGATACCAGGACGAGCATCGCGGGCGACACGGCCTCGGGTGCGAGTGCGGCCAACTCGGCCTCGTCCATGATGTCGGCGGTCATCCGCGTCGCCGCCGACGGCGCGAGGCAGTTGACGCGGATGTCGTATTTCGCGCCTTCCTCCGACAGCGTCTTCATCGCGCCGACGAGACCCAGCTTCGCCGCACCATAATGCGACTGGCCGAAATTGCCCCACAGGCCGGACGACGAGGTCGTCATCATGATGCGGCCATAGCCCTGGCTGCGCATCTGTTCCCACACCGCCTTGGTGCAGTTGATCGAGCCCATCAGATGGACTTCGACGACCGCCCGGAAATCGGCGAGGTCGAGCTTGGCGAAAGTGCGGTCGCGCAGGATGCCGGCATTGTTGACGAGGATGTCGACGCGGCCCCAGCGGTCGACCGTGTCGGCGACCATGGCCTGGACCTGATCGACATCGGTCACGCTCGCGCCATTGGCGAAGGCCTCCCCACCGGCGGCGCGGATTTCCTCGACGACGGCCTCGGCCATGGCATTGCCGCCACCCGATCCATCGCGTGAACCGCCCAGATCATTGACGACGACGCGCGCGCCGCGCTTCGCCAGCAGCAAGGCGTGGGCGCGGCCAAGGCCACCGCCGGCCCCCGTGACGATGGCCACGCGGCCGCTCAGATCGATGCTCATCCTCTTCCCCTCTTCTTATTGTTTCAAAGGCACTCGACCGGCACGGCGGCGACCAGATCGCTGCCGGCCTCGACCGGCCGCAGCCAGGCGTCGATGCGCGGAACCTCACGTTCGAAATAATAGCGGCAGGCCCACAATTTGCCCGCGCGGAACGGCGTATCGGCATCGCCTTCGCACAGCAGTGCGCGGTCGAGCCACAGCCAGCCCGACACCGCATGGCCGAAGGCGCGCAGCAGCGGGGTCGCGTGCGCGGCGATGCGCGTCGCGTCCCAGTCTTGGATCAGGTCGAGCGTGGCCGCCAGCCGCTCGAACACGTCCGCCAGCGTCTCGCCTTGCTCGGCCAGCGACGTCGAGGCCGCGCGGGCGCAGCAGTCGGCCACCCGCTCGCGCAGCAGGCCGAAGGCGGTGCGGTCGCGCAGCAGCTTGCGGTTGACCAGGTCGAGGCCCTGTATCCCCGTCGTCCCCTCATGGATTGGGTTCAGGCGGTTGTCGCGCCACAGCTGCTCGACGTCGAAGTCGCGGGTATAGCCATAGCCGCCATGGACCTGGATCGCGATGTCGTCGGCGACCAGCCCATATTCGGATGACCAGGTCTTGGCGATCGGCGTCAGCAGGCCGAGCAGCGCATCGGCCGCCGGATCATGCTCGGCATCGTCGACGAGCCGCGAGCAATAGAGGGTGAGAGCAATTGCGCCTTCGCCGAAGCATTTGGCCGCGAGCAGCATGTCGCGGACGTCGGGATGTTCGACGATGGCGCGGGATTCATGTCCCTTACCCGCCGAGGGAGCACGTCCCTGCAACCGTTCCTGCGCATAGCGCAGCGCGTGGCGATAGCCGCGATAGCCCAGCGCCGCCGCACCCAGGCCGACGCCGATCCGCGCCTCGTTCATCATCTTGAACATCTGCGGCAGGCCCTGGCCCGGCTCGCCGACCATCCAGCCGATCGCGCCGTCATTCTCGCCGAAGTTGAGCAGACAGTTGGTCGTACCGCGATAGCCCATCTTGTGGTTGAGGCCCGCGACCGCGATGTCGTTGCGTGCGCCCGATGGCAGGATCTTGGGCGCGATGAACAACGATATGCCGCGTGTGCCGGGGATCAGCCGCCCCTCCTCGTCGGGCACCTTCGCCAGGACCAGGTGGACGATATTTTCGGCCAGGTCGTGGTCCCCGCCAGAGATCCACATCTTCCGCCCGGACAGGCGGAAGCGGCGGCCGAAGCCGTCCTCGCCATCGGCCACGGCACGCGTTGTGACGTCGGCCAGGTTCGATCCGGCCTGCGGCTCGGACAGGCACATAGTGCCGAACCAGCGCCCGGCGATCTGGGGCAGGGCGAACTGCTCGATCTGCAATGGCGAGCCGAATGCTGCGATCAGGCGGGCATTGGCCGTGGTCAGCATGGGATAGGCAGCGGTCGAAACGCTCGCCGCCAGGAACTGCGCGAAGGAGGCGTTGGCGAGCAGGCTCGGCAGCGCCATTCCGCCCAATTCGGTCGGAAAGCTGGCGGAGAAGAGGCCCAGTTCGGCATATTGCCGCAGCGCCTCGCGGATCGCCGGGTGCGCCCTAACGCCATCAGGGCCGAGGCTCGGCTCCTCGCTGTCGATCTTCTTGTAATGGCTCAGGAAGGCATCTTCGGCGAGCTTGGCCGACAGCTCCAATATCGCGTCGGCCGATTCCCGGTCGAGCGCATCCGCGCCGCTGCGGGCCAGCACGGCGTCGAGGCCGAGCCATTCCCACAGAAGGAAGTCCATTTCCTCGCGCTGGATCAGTAGGTCGCTCATCACCCTCCCACGGAATCGCTCAGGATTCTTTTGCAGTTGCGAATAGGTCTGTGCCTTCATAGCGTCGAATATCAAAGCCCGATCAATGGCATCGCCAAACGGCAATTGCTCGGATCGGCCCGGCGAGGCCCTGTTGCGCGATGGAGAGGGACGAACCAGCCGAGCTGCATCCGCACATGCGGGCGATGCTCGAACGCCGCGCGGCACTGAACCTGCCGGGCTTCGCCGAAGGCAGCGTCGAGGATGCGCGCCGCAGTTTCGCACAGTCGCAGGCGGCGCTGCCGAAGGATCGCGGAGCAGAGGTCGCCCTGATCGAAGACGTCGATTTCGCGGGCGTCGCCGCCCGCCGCTATGTGCCGCTGGCACCGCGCGGCCCCGGCGTGATCCTCTATTTCCACGGCGGCGGCTGGGTGTTCGGCACGCTCGATGGTTTCGACCCCGTCTGCCGCCAGCTTGCGGCGGCTAGCGGGCTCGAGGTGATCAGCGTCGATTATCGGCTGGCCCCCGAACATCCCTATCCCGCTCCGCTCGACGATGGCTGGACAGTGCTGACCGCGCTGGCCGCGACGAAGCGGCCGATCATCGTCGCGGGGGACAGCGCCGGCGGCAATATCGCGGCGGCACTGACGCTCCGCGCCCGCGAGCGCGGTGGACCGGCCATCGCCATGCAACTGCTTCTGTATCCGGTCCTGTCCCCGGATTTCGACAGGCCTTCCTATCGCCGCTACGGCGCCGGCGGGCATTTCATCTCGCGCGCCGACATGGCGTGGTTCTGGGATCATCATGTCCCGGCAGAGCATCGAGCCGAACCTGAAGCATCGCCCCTGATGGCCGCAAACTTCGCCGGGCTACCCGAGGCGATCATCGTCCTCGGCCAGTGCGACCCGCTTCACGACGAGGGCCGCGCCTATGCCGAAGCGCTCGGCCAGGCCGGCGTTCGCGTCCGCCTGCGCACCCATGAAGGCATGGCACACGGCTTCGCGACGCTGATCGACCTGCTGCCGGCCGCCAATGCGGAGATCGACCGTGTGGGCGACCTGGTGGCGCAGCGGCTTGCGGCAATCGGGAAAGCCTAAAATCTGCATGGCGTCCCTGGCGAAGCATGCGAAGCCCGCTCCGTGCATTTCGGGCACCGCCGACAAACAGGTTCGCCAGAGCTTCAGGTTGTCACACAGACTTCTAGGCTTTGGAGGACTTCGACGCGCTCACCCGACGGGAGCAACTGAGGATCGCCTGCTTCAGCCATGACAATGCGGCAAACGCGCTGATCCCTCAGCTTCTCGAGCGTACTGATAAATTGCCCAAACACAGGGCTTTCCCCAAGTCCGACGAATAAGGGATACCAGGGGTACCTGTTCGCGTGACGCACCGCTTCATCCGACCCGAACTTGACCAAATTGCCAACCGACATGCCGTCAGTCGAACGCCAGCCAACAGGTGTGAGGAAAACCGCCTTCTGATCCGGCGCCTTAACGAAGTCCATGCCATGGGAAGCTTGCGGCAGATCTACAAAAAAGGGCCTTGGCCTTGAGGTGAGCCAGCTCAGATATGCGCCATCCGCAATAAGCAGCGCCGCAGCAATCACCGCCAAGATGCGATGCCGCGGCCTCGATCGTAGCGGCGGCCTTATGTGGGGAGTCGTCATGAGCCCAAACCTACATCTGGGAGGCATCATTTGCTATGTGACCTCAGCTAGTCTCCAGACTGCCGCGCTCCGCTAACTTGCCCATATTGCATGGCAGCCGTGCCGGTTTCAGAATTGTTCTGATCGCAAGCTGCCGTAGAACCAGCAGAAATCATAAATCCGAGGGGATGCAGAATGTTGAGGCAAATCGCGGCTCGCGATCTCTTTCGCGCGGGTGTGGCCTTCGGGGCGCTGCTCATCGCGGCGGTTCCGGCTCAGGCGCAGAATGCGGGCGATACGGCCGAACCGCTGACAGCGGGTCAGATCGAAGACATCATCGTTACCGCGCGCCGCGTGTCGGAAAGCGCGCAGAAGACCCCGCTGTCGGTCAGCGCGATCTCCTCGCAGCAGCTGCAGACGCTCAACATCGTCCGGATCGAGGGGCTCACCCAGCTGGCGCCCAGCCTGCGCGTCACCCAGGCGAGCGGCAGCGGCAATGCCCCGGCGATCTACATTCGCGGCATCGGCACGTTGTCCACGGCGCTCTATGTCGAGCCGGCGGTCGGCGTCTATGTCGACGGTGTCTACACGCCGCGCCCGAGCGGCAACACCTTCGACCTGCCCGACATCGCGAGCGTCGAAGTGTTGCGCGGGCCGCAGGGAACCCTCTTCGGTCGCAACACGACGGGCGGCGCGATCGTGCTCAACACGCGCAACCCGACCGAGGAAGCGGGCCTCAAGGCCGACTTTTCCTATGGATCGCGCAACGAGATCGTCGCCTCGGCGATCGCCCAGCTGGGCCGCATCGGCAGCTCGCCTTTCGCGGTGAAGTTGTCCGCGCAGACGCACAGCCGCGACGGTTGGGTCGAGGCGCCAGGCTATTCGAAGGCCAAGTGGGGCGGAGCGCTCGACAGCTATGGCTTCGGCGGGGCGATCCGCGGCGAAATGGGCGCGCTGACGCTCGACCTGCGCGGTCGCTACAACAAGATCATCTCCTACACCGGCTGGGAGGCGCTGGCGGCGTCGACCGTGGGTCGTGCCTATTTCGGCAATGCGGGGCAGAATTTCGGCCCGGCCTATCCGATCGGTGTCGGCCCGCGCGACTTCTCGGTCCGCGACCCGCGCACCGACGGCAAGTCGGCGGTGGAGACCTATGGCGGCGCGTTCACGCTGGACTATGATGTCAGCGACGCGCTCTCGATCAAGTCGATCACCGGTTATCAGCGCATCGACCAGAATCTGCGCGGCAATATCGGCGGCGGCTCGACGCGCGGCATCGTCGCCAACCCCGTCGTGCCCGGCCAGAATCTCGAGCCGGTCACCGCGCATGTTACCCCGAACAATCCTGGCGACCAGAAGCAGTTCACCCAGGAGCTCCAGTTCCTCGGCACGCTCGGCGATTTCAACTATCTGGTCGGTTTCTATTATTATGACGAGAAGGTCGACGAGACGATCACCACGATCCTGAACTCGCCGATCTCGCCGACCGTCGCGGTCCGGCTCAATCGCTCGACCAGCTACTCGATCGACTCAAAATCCTATGCGGGCTTCGCGCAGGTCGGGTGGAAGCCGTCCTTCGCCGATGGCCGCCTCGAGATCGTCGGTGGCCTTCGCTACACCGAGGACAAGAAGACGCTGAACTCATCGTCGGTCCAGACGACGACGACCACGACGACCCTGTCGCAGTCGCGCAAGGACAAGTGGGACAATGTCGGCTGGCTCGGCTCGGCGAGCTATCAGATCACGCCGCAGGTCATGGTCTATGGCCGCGCTTCGTCGGCCTATCGGTCGGGGGGCTACAACGCACCCACCGTCGGCGCGCTGCCGTTCGATCCGGAAACGGCGATCAGCTACGAAGCAGGCCTGAAGAGCGATCTGTTCGACCGTCGCCTGCGCCTGAACCTCTCGGCCTTCCAGACCGATTATGACGATCTGCAGGTCAACGGCTACAACATCCAGACCAACACCAACCAGCTGACCAATGCGGGCAAGGCACAGTATCGCGGCTTCGAAGTCGAGACCGTGGTCGCGCTGGGCGATTTCCGCTTCGATGCCAATCTCGGGCACGTCCGCCCGAAATATAAGCGCTACATCCTCGCCGTCGCCGGCGTGCCGACCAATGTCGCCTCGCAGGCCGAGTTCGCCAATGTGCCGCACTGGACCTACCATGTCGGCGGGCAGTACAAGTTCGATGCAGGTGAGGCAGGCACCTTCACGATCCGTGGTGATTATGACGGCAAGAGCAATTCGCCGACCTACACTCTGATCGCCCAGGCGCCGAACACGGCGCAGGTTCCGCTCTATGGCAAGGAATCCAACTATAGCGCGCGGATCATCTGGGAGTTCATGGCGGCGGATCGCAAGATGCGCGCCCAGGTCTTCGGCGAGAATCTGTCGAACAACCGCTTCATCACCTTTGCGTCGGATTTCGGCGCGATCATGGCCGGCACCTATAGCCGCCCGCGTTATTTCGGTGCCGCGCTCGGTATCGAGCTCTGATCCCCAAGGCGAGGAGCGGCGCGCGATGGACGAGTTGAAGACTTCATCGGGCGCCGCTCCGGCGTCGCTCGCGCAGACAAGCCGGCTCGACGGGAAGACGGCACTGGTGACGGGCGGTGCGTCCGGCATCGGTCATGGCGTCGCCATGCATCTGGCGGAGGCGGGGGCGGGCATTGTTCTGCTCGACCGGAACGCCGAGGCTGTCGAGGCGGCGGCTGGTGCCATCGAAGGCGCGCGGCATGTCGTGGCCGATGTCACCGACTGGCAGGGCGTCGAGGCTGCCATTGCGACGTCTCTCGGCGAGGCGCCGATCGACATGCTTATCAATGCGGCCGGCCTCTTCCCCTCTGGCGGGATTCTCGACCTCGAAGAGGCGCATTGGGACATGCTGCTCGACGTCAATCTGAAGGGCGTCGCGCGGCTGTCGCAGCTGGCGGCGCGGCGGATGCAGGCGTCGGAGAAGGGCGGGGCGATCGTCAGCATCGGATCGGTGCAGGCGATCCACTCGACCGCCGGCAAGGCAGCCTATGCGTCCTCCAAAGCCGGGCTTGAGGCGCTCACCCGCGTCATGGCGATCGAACTCGCCGCAGTCGGCGTACGCGTCAATGCGATCGCCGCCGGACCCGTGCTGACCCCCGCCGTCAAGGCGCAGATCGCGCTGATGCCGCCCGGTGCCCAGAATGTCCGTCCGCTCACCAAGGGGCTGATGCGGCCGGGCGAGGTCGACGAGATCGCTCGCGTCGTCCATTTCCTCGCGAGCCCCGCCGCATCGTTCGTGACCGGCGCCGTGTGGACCGTCGATGGCGGTCTGACGCTGGGCTGACGCTTCCGGCAAAGCCGAACCGCTTGCCGGCCCGCTCGCCAATGATGCAGGCTCGGCAATGGAGGAATGCTCCAAAGCGAAGCCTCGCCGGATGCGGCGATGCTATCGTCTGAAAATAGAGGATGAGGAGGGATGCCATGGCCGCGGTCGGGGGCATAGTGAGTGATACGCCGGCAACGGCGCCCGCGACCGAATTGCCGGCGTGGCGACGTGCGCTCGTCATCTTCATCCTGCTGACGGGGGGCATCAAGTCCGCCCTGGCGTTCACCACCGTCGTCCCCGCGCTCCAGCTGATCGCCAAGGAGTTCGGCGGGCAGGGCGACGACGTGCTCAGCGCGCAGTTCGTCGTGACGCTGGCGCCCGTGGGAATGGCCCTGTCCGGCCTGCTCGCGGGCCTCGTCGTGTCGAACCGCAACCTGCGCAACACGATGTTCCTGTCGCTCGGTATCTGCACCGTCGCCGGGCTCATGCAACTGGTCGTCCAGAATTATTATCTGCTGCTCGCGAGCCGATTCGTCCTTGGATTCAGCGCTGTCGTCGCCGATGTCGCGATGACCAGCATCCTGGCCGCTCAGTTCGCCGGCGCGCTGCGGTCGAAGCTGATCGGCTATCGCCAGGCGATCTCGTCGATCGGGACCGTGTCGACGATGCTGCTTGGTGGCTGGCTCGCCCAGAATTACGGCTGGCGCGCGCCGGGTATCATGTTCCTTCTCCCCGGCTTCATGCTGCTGCTCGCCTTCGTCGCCTTCGATCGCCCGATCCATCTCGAGCGCGCGCCGAAGGGCGGGGAGAGCTTCTCGGTCTGGCAGCTGTGGCCGCTGCTGCTGCTGTCGCTGGTGATGTCGATCGGGCACACCATGCCGTCCTTCCAGATGCCCTTCCTGCTGCGTGACAATGGCGTCACCAGCGCGGTGCTGGTGTCGCGGGTGCCGGCGCTCAGTTCGGCGGTGTCGATCGTCGCCGCCTTCGGCTTCGGCTTCGTCTACGCGCGCCTCGGCGCCTGGACGCTGGTCGCGGCGGCGATCCTGATGGGCAGCGGTTTCATCGGGGCGGGGCTGGTCCCGACCTATGAGCTGATCCTGCTGTGCGTGGTGATCGAAGGGATCGGCGCCGGCTGGACCATGCCCTTCTTCCTCAACCGTTTTCTCGACAAGGTAAGCCCGTCACAGCGCAGCTCGGCGATCGGGCTGGTACAGTCCTCGCTGTTCCTCGGCCATTTTCTCAACCCGATCCTCACCGCACCGATCCGCCTCAATCTGGGGATCCACGCGACCTTCGTCGCGGTCGGGGCGGCGCTCATCCTGGTGGCTGCCTTCATCGGCGCCTGGACGCTCGCTTTTCGGGGGAGCGCGCGCGGAATCTAGCTCGCTGCGATGCCGATACGCGAAGGGCGGACGCGGTTGACTCAGATCAATTTTTTCTATCTTATATAAGATAGCTAATACAGGAGATGAATCGATGCCTTTGGGTAGCAGCAGGCTGATTTCGGCGGACAGTCACTTCAATGAGCCGGGCGACCTGTTCACGAAGCGCGTGGCCGCGAAATTCAAAGACCGCGCGCCTCGTATGGAGAGTTTTCCGGAAGGCGATGGCTGGATTTTCGAAGGGCTGGACGGCCCGCGCAATTTCGGCTGGAACGCCTGTGCCGGCCTGCCGCCCGAGGAAGTGAAGGCGTGGATGCGCTTCGAGGATATGCGCAAGGGCGGCTGGGATCCGGCCGAGCGCGTCAAGGAGCAGGACCGCGACGGCGTCACCGCCGAGGTGATGTACCCGACCCCCTCGATCCAGGCAGCGATTGCCCTGGTCGAGGACGAGGAATTCCACCTCGCGCTGGTCCGCGCCTACAACGATTGGGTCTCCGAATATGTGGCCTATGACCCGAGCCGCTTCTGCGGTCTGGTCTACATCCCCAACCGTGGTGGTGTGAAGGTCGCGGTCGAGGAGATGGACCGCGTGCTCGGTCGCCCCGGCATGCGCGCGGTGATGTCGCAGGCCTATCCGACCGGCACCACCGTCATGACTGATGAGCATGACTATCTGTGGGCAGCGATCCACGAGCGTGACGTCAGCTTCAACATTCACGTTGCGCTGGGCATCTACAAGCCGTCGCCCCACAAGGCGAAGCTGCCCGGCTATGGTCGCTTCTTCGATGCGCCCAATCGCTGCATCGAGTTCATCTTCAACGGCGTGTTCGATCGCTTCCCGAACCTCAAGGTTGCCTTTGCCGAGGTCGACTTCGGCTGGGTTCCTTACGTGAAGGAGCAGATCGACAACAATTATCAGCGCCTCGAAAAGGTCAGCCATTTCGGCCTGAAGCGTCTGCCGTCCGAATATATCGATGAGCATTTCTACTTCGGCTACATGACCGACAGCTTCGGGCTCGACAATCTCAGCTATATGAACCCGGAGCGGGTGCTGTGGTCGACCGACTATCCGCACATCAGCGCCGACTATCCCTACAGCTGGCGTACGATTCAGGCCTCCATGGCTGGCGTTCCGGGGCCGACCAAGGCCGCGATCCTGCATGGCAATGCCGAGAAGCTGTACAAGTTCCCGGCCGCGGAGAAGGTCGAAACCCGCCCGAAGCTGGCGGCTGCCTGACGATGTCGGGCCGGGTCTGGCGGAGGTGCTGTCCTCCGCCAGCCCGGTCGATCGCCACACAGAGTTCGTTTCGAGCTGGCCCGGAAGCACGACGCAGATCGTGCACTTGGGTACCTTCCGATCGGAACGGAACTGGCCGGTTGACGGCTCGCATCATGGCAATGATACCTAATTTACAGACGACGAGGGGCAGGAGGGATTGCTGTGAAGCCGCTTGAGGTCGCCCGCAGCGGGCGCGCCGATCCGGAGGCTGCCGCGCGCTATCGCGCCGCCGGCTGGTGGGGCGATCTAACGCTGTCGCGCCGTGTCGCCGACCTCGCGCAGGCGAAGCCCGATGCCGATGCCTATGTCACGCCCGAGGGGCGGTTCAGCTGGCTCCAATATGATCAGGCGGGCAACCGCATCGCAGCGGAGATTCTGGCGCGCGGCCTGCCGCCCGGGTCGCGCGTCGCCGTCATCCTGCCCGATGGACCGGCCGTCCATGCCGCTCTACTCGGCGTCGAACGGGCCGGCATGGTGGCGGTCGGGATCGGTGCCCGCGCAGGCATCGCGGAGATCGCGCACCTTCTCAAGCGCACCGGTGCCGGGCTGTTGATTGCCCACGACCGGATGCGCGACCAGTCGATCGCAGAACTCGTCGCAGCGGTGCGCGGGCAGGGGGCTCCCCTGTCGCAGTGGCTCGCGGTACCGGACCTGATCGCCAACCCGGAATGGATCGTGGCAGCTCCGGTCGACACGGCCGGTTTTCCCTTAGGCGATCCGGACTCCCTGTTCCTGATCAATTCGACCTCGGGCACCACCGGCATGCCCAAATGCGTGATGCACACGCAGAATCGCTGGTTCTATTTTCATAAGCTCGCCGCCGAAGCCGGGTGCTTCGGCGAGGATGAGGTCTTCATGGGCGCCGTTCCCGCGCCTTTCGGCTTCGGGCTGTGGACCGCGCATTTCTCGCCCACCGCGCTCGGCGTGCCGACGGTCGTCCTGCCGCGCTTCGATGCCGGCCTCGCGCTCGACCTGATCGAGCGCGAGCGCGTCACGGTGCTGTGCTGCGTCTCTACCCAGTTCATCATGCTGCTCAACGAACAGGCCGAGCGCCCGCGCGACCTGTCGTCGCTCCGCGCGATGTTCACAGGCGGCGAGGCCGTGCCCTACAAGCGTGCCGCCGAGTTCGAGGAAGTCACCGGTGCGGCGGTCCTGCAATTTTACGGTTCGAACGAGACGGGCGCCCTCAGCCGGACGACCGCGAGCGACAGCCGCGAGCATCGGCTGAAGACCGCCGGACGCATCATCGACGAGATGGAGGTCCGCCTGTTCGATCCCGCCACGCGCGCAGAGGTCGAGGGCAGCGGGCAGCCCGCCTGTCGCGGTCCGGCCACCTGCCTCGGCTATTGGGACGATGACGAGGCCAACGCCAAGCTGTTCACCCCTGATGGGTGGATGCTGATGGGCGACATCGTCGACGTCGATGCGGACGGCTATCTGCGTGTCGTCGGCCGGACGTCGGAGTTCATCATCCGTGGCGGCAAGAATCTGTCCGCGCCCGCGATCGAGGCGGAGGTGGCAACCCATCCCGCCGTGGCGCTGGTCGCGGCGGTACCTGCCCCGGATCCCGTCTTCGGTGAGCGCGTCTGCGTCTATGTCGTGCCCAGGGCAGGGCAGGAACTGACGCTCGATCAGCTGACCGCGCATCTTTCGGAGCGTGGCGTGTCGCGTGAATGGTTCCCCGAATATCTGGTCCTGATGGACGAACTGCCGCGCTCTTCCGGCGGCAAGGTCGCCAAGGGCGCGCTGACCGACGACGCGAAGAAGCGCTGGGCGGTGCCGGCATGAGCTACGAGAACCTCACCCTCGTTTATGAAGGCCGCACCGCGCTGCTGACGCTGTCGCGTGCGGAGAAGCTGAATCCGCTCGACTGGTCCACGGTCAAGGAACTCAAGCGCGCGGTCGCAGAGATCGAGGCGCGCGAGGGCATCGACTTCGTCCTGTTGACCGGCGCCGGTCGCAGCTTCTCGGCTGGGGGCGACCTCGACGGCTATATCCGCCTCTACCGCGAGCCGGCCGAGTTCCAGGCTTTCCTCGACGATTTTTACGACATGCTCGTCGGCATCGAGAAAGCGCGGGCAGTCTGGATCGCGGCGGTCAATGGCGTCTGCGTCGCGGGCGGCATCGAACTGCTGCTCGCCTGCGACATGGCGATCGCGGGCGAGAGCGCACGCATCGGCGACGGGCATCTGAACTTCGGCCAGCTCCCGGGCGCAGGGGGGTCGCAACGCCTTCCCCGCGCCATCGGCTTGCTGCGCGCCAAACATCTGATGCTGACCGGCGAATTGCTCGATGCCGCGACGTCGCAGGCGTGGGGCCTCGTGACGAAGGTTGCGGCCGATGCCGACCTGATCGCCGAGGCGAAGCAGTGGATCGCAGGCATGGAGACAAAGAGCCCGGTCGGCCTGGCCGGCGCCAAGCGGCTCGCGAACATGACGCTCGACACGCCCTATGAGGAAGGGCTGCGCGAGGAGATCGCCTTCGTCCATCGCTACGCGACCACCGAGCCCGATGCCACCGAGGGCCTCATTGCCTTCAAGGAAAAGCGCGCGCCGCGGTTCGGCGCGCCCAAGGAAAGCTGACCATGTACAAGCTGCGCGACAAATATGCGATCGCCGGGATCGGCAACACTGAATATAGCAAATTCTCCGGCCGCACCGTGCGCAGCCTTGCGACCGAAGCCTGCCTCAAGGCGATCGAGGATGCGGGCCTGACCGTCGGCGACATCGACGGGATCGTCAGCTTCAACTTCAACGACAGCGCTCCCGCGATCGGCGTCGCGACCGAGATGGGCATCGTCAATGCCGGCTATGCGGTCGACTATGCCGCAGGTGGCAATGGCGCGAACCTGATCACCCTCGCTGCGGCCGCCGCGATCGAAGCAGGGCTGGCGAAGAATGTGGTCTGCTTCCGCGCGATGAACGGTCGCTCGGGTTTTCGCCTTGGCGGCGGGCGCGACATGTCGGCCTATGGCGTGACGCAATATACCGCACCGCTCGGCTGGATCACCTATCCGCAGGCGATGGCGATGTGGGCGCGTCGCCACATGATCGATTACGGCACCACCGAGGAGCATTGGGCCGAGATCGCGACCACCTTCCGAGCCAACGCGTTGCTCAACGAGCGCGCGATGCAGCGCACGCCGATGACCAAGGACGATTATTTCAACTCGCGGATGATCGTCGATCCTTTCCGCATGTACGACATCTGCCTCGAGAGTGACGGCGCCTGCGCGGTCGTGATCACCTCGGCGGAGCATGCGCGGGACCTGCGCCAGAAGCCGGTCTTCATCATGGGCGGCGCCTATGGCGGCGGACCGAGCCAGGGCGACGACCTGTTCGATGCGATCCGCTGGCCGAGCCACTCGCACAACTGCTTCAAATATCTGGCCGACGATCTGTGGGGCAGCGCGGGCATCGGCCCCAAGGATGTCGACGTCGCGGAGATATATGACTGCTTTACCTACAGCGTGCTGATGGCGCTCGAAGGGCTCGGCTTCTGCAAGGAAGGCGAGGGCGGCCCCTTCGTCATGGGCGGGCGCATCGCGCGCGACGGCGAACTGCCGGTCAACACCCATGGAGGGCTTCTCTCGGAGGCCTATATCCACGGCTTCAACCATGTGATCGAGGCGGTCGAGCAACTGCGCGGCACTGCCGGCGAACGCCAGATCGAGGGGGCGGAGATCGCCCTCACCACCGCAGGCGCGATGACCTGCGGCAGCGCCATGATCCTGAGGAACTGACATGTCCGACACCGCCTATGCCAAGCCCCTGCCGGTTCCCGATCCCGAAAGCACGCCCTTCTGGGACGGCATGCGCGAGGGGCGCCTGATGCTCCAGCGCTGCGCCTCGACCGGCGAGCATCTCTTCCCGCCCGTCACCTTCTGCCCGGGCTCGCTCGAGCGCCCCGAATGGGTCGAGGTGAGCGGCAAGGGGAAGGTCTTCAGCTGGATCGTCGTGCGCCATCCCGTCCCGCGCGACATCTATGCCGACGATGTTCCCTATATCGTGGCGCTCGTCACGCTCGACGAGGGATGCCGCATGACCGGCAACATCGTTGGCGTGGCACCCGAGAACATGCGCGCCGACATGCCGGTCCAGATCGTCTTCAACCGTGCGACGGCAGAGATCACGCTGCCGGCTTTCCGTCCCGTCGAGGGCTGAGCCATGGCGTCGCCGGCCATCGCCGATCCCTTCGCCGCATCCCCGCTGCTGAAGCGCTTCGCGGGCATGTCCCGCGAGGAGCTGGAAGCCTATCAGTTGCGCAAGGTCCGGGCGCTCTGTGAACGGCTTCATGCGAAGAGCGATTTCTATCGTGCGAAGATGGCGGAGGGCGGGATCGTCGACGGCCGGATCACCAGCCTCGACCATTTTCGCAAGACTTTCCCGACCTCGGCCAAGGCCGATTTCCTCAAGGACCAGCAGTCCGCGCCGCCCTTCGGTACGCGCCTCGGCGTCGATCGCGACGAAGTCGTCCACATCAGCATGACCAGCGGCACGTCGGGTCAGGGCCAGGAAATTTACGGCCGCACCCAGCGCGACGTGCACATCCTCGGCTATCTCCACGCTTTGCCGTGGTTCATGGCGGGGCTGCGCAAGGGCGATACCGCGCTGAACTGCGTTCCGGCCGGCGGCATGACCACCGGTGGCTGGGGGCCGGGCGAGGCTTTGCGGATTGTCGGCGCTACGGGCTTCCACGTCGGTGGCAACCTTTCCACCGATGCCAAGATCGACCTGATGCTCAAGCTGGGCGGGGTCCACTTCATCTATGCTTCGACCAACTATCTCCACACGCTGACCGAGGCGCTGGTCGCACGCGGCATCGTGCCGCGCGAAGCCTTTCCCGACATGCACGGCCTGTTCATCGCGGCGGAGGGCTATCCGACCGAATGGGCCGCGAAGATCGAGGACTATTGGGGCTGCCGGCTGCAGGAAGGCTATGGCAGCACCCAGCTCAACGGCTTCGGCGGCTCGACCTGTTCGGCCGGCGTGGTGGACGAGAAGGGCGCTCGCGGACTGATCCGGCTGTTCGAATGGGAGCATCTGATCGAGATCGTCGACCCCGTGACCGGCGAGCCGGTCAAGCCGGGCGAGCAGGGCGAGATGGTCGTCACCAACCTCTCGGTCGAGGGCAGCCCGACCGTTCGTTTCCGGACGGGCGACGCGGCGCGCTTCGTGCCATGGCAGGAGGCCGGCGGCGGCGCCTGGAATGCGATCGAATGCGGCACGATCGGTCGCTTTGACGACATGATGAAGATCCGCGGCAACAATGTCTGGCCGTCGATGATCGATGCCGCCGTCTTCGCCCATCCCCAGGTCGGCGAATATAAGGGCCGGGTCTACACGCGCGACGGCAAGACCGAGATCGAGGTGAGGATCGCGGTGGCCGAGCATCATGCCGGGCTGTCGGCCGATGAGCGCGGGCGGCTGGTCCAGTCGGTCCGCGCCGCGATCAAGGAACGCAGCAACGTCTGGATGGACGTGTGCGAAGTCCCGCGCTCCGAGTTCCAGGGCTTCGCCTACAAGGCGCGCCGCTGGAGCGACGAGCGGCAAGACGGTTACCGGCTGTAGGAGAGACGATATGGCGCCTGTCATGGACGAGGACGCGCTGCTGGCCGACATGCTGGCGCTGGCCGACCAGCTGAAGAAAACCGACGACGCGCTGATGGCGGGGCAATATGCCTATCTGCGCGCACGCATCGCCGCGCTGATCGAACTGCGCGGCGGTGAAGCGGAACGGGCAGCGTGAAGGGGATCGAGCGCTTTGCCCTGACCGGCCAGGTCGCGGTGGTGACCGGCGGCGGCGGCGGCCTCGGCGCCGCAGGCGCTCTCGCGATGGCAGAAGCAGGCGCGGACATCGCACTCGTCGCACGCAATCGCACGAAGCTCGAGGCGGCTGCCGAGGCAGTGCAGGCGGTTGGGCGACGCGTAATGATCGTCGAGGCCGACGTGTCCGACCCGTCCGCGATGGTCGAGGCGGCATCGCAGGTGGTGCGCGACCTAGGCCGCATCGACATATTGTTCAACAACGCCGGCATTACCAACCCGCAGTCGGTCCTCGACGTGCTGCCCGAAGACTTCGCGCGCGTCGTCGAGGTCAATGTGATGGGCGCCTTCCATGCGATCCGCGCGGTGGCACCGGCGATGATCGAGCGCGGCTATGGCCGGATCATCAATATGGGTTCGATCCTGTCGGGGCGCGGCATGGCGAACCGGGGCGCCTATTGTGCGTCCAAGGCCGGGCTCGCCAATCTCGGCGCGGCCTGCGCCTTCGAGTTCGGGGGCGCGGGAATCACGGTCAACACGCTGGGCGCGACCGTGATCGTGACCGACCTGAACCGCGAACTCGTCCGCACCCAGCCACAGCTTTACGCCCGCGTGGTCGATCGTACCCCGCTCGGCCGGCTCGGCGAGGTCGAGGACCTCAT
This sequence comes from Rhizorhabdus phycosphaerae, assembly GCF_011044255.1. Lineage (NCBI taxonomy): Bacteria > Pseudomonadati > Pseudomonadota > Alphaproteobacteria > Sphingomonadales > Rhizorhabdaceae > Rhizorhabdus > Rhizorhabdus phycosphaerae. The sequence goes on along the minus strand of NZ_CP049107.1, from coordinate 1,451,384 downwards.
GGGCGCGCTGCTGTTCCTCGCTTCGCCCGCGTCCGGCTTCGTGACCGGCCAGACCCTGTTCGTGGACGGCGGCTACACCGCCGGATGACCCTGGAGACTTTTTGCCGATGTCGACCCCGCTGAAGACACTTTTCGACCTGACCGGCCGCACCGCCCTCGTAACCGGCGGTTCGCGCGGGCTCGGGCTCACCATGGCGGAGGCGCTGGGCGAGTTCGGCGCGAAGGTGATCCTGACCGCGCGCAAGCAGGACGAACTTGACGCGGCCGTAGCGCATCTCGCCGGTCTTGGCATCGAAGCGATCGCGATCGCCGCCGATATGGGCAAGCACGACGAACCGGCCCGCGTGGTCGAGGCGATCAAGGGCGCCGGGCTCTCGGTCGACATCCTCGTCAACAATGCCGGCACGTCCTGGGGCTCGAAAACCGAAGAGATGCCGCTCGACGGCTGGAACAAGCTGCTGGCGGTCAACCTGACCGGGCCGTTCCTGCTGGCCCAGGCGGTTGGCAAAGCCTTCATGCTGCCCGGTGGCTGGGGCCGCATCATCAACATAGCATCGGTCGAGGGGCTGCTGGGGCACCATCCGCGCATGATCGGCACCATCGCCTATAATGCGAGCAAGGGTGGGCTGATCAACTTCACCCGGGCGCTCGCCGCCGAATGGGGCGCGCAGGGCATCTGCGTCAATGCGATCGCACCCGGCTATTTCCCGTCGAAGCTGACGGGCTACGTCCTCGACAAGCATGGAGAAGAGCTGCGGGGAGACACGCCGCGCGGTCAGCTGGGCTGCGATGACGATCTCAAGGGGGCGACCCTTCTGCTCGCCTCCAATGCAGGCGCGCACATCACGGGACAGGTCGTGGTGGTCGACGGGGGCGCGTCGATCATCTGATAAAAGAGGAGGGATGTTGTCATGAATGCACCCAGTCGCTTCGGTACACGCTACCCGTTTCACCCCTATCCGACCGGATGGTTCGCTGTCGGCTTCACCGACGATCTGTCGCCCAAGGACGTCCGGCCGCTCCGCTATTTCGGCAAGGACCTCGTCCTGTTCCGCACCGAGAGCGGCGAGACCGTGGTCACCGACGCGCATTGCCCGCATCTCGGCGCGCATCTGGGTTATGACAGCTGGGTCGAAGGCGAGACGATCGTCTGCCCTTTCCACCAGTGGCGCTACGATACGTCGGGCAAGTGCGTCCATGTGCCCCACGCCAAAGCCGTTCCGCCGCGGGCGCAGGTGCGCAAATGGCCGACCGCCGAACGCGGCGGCATGATCTTCATCTGGCACGATCTGGACGGCCGGGCGCCCATGTACGACCTGCCGCAATATGACGAGAGCCGGAAGATCGCGGGCGCGGGCTTCCACCGCCTTCACGACGACTTCGGCTCAGCGCATCCGCAGGACGTGTTCGAGAATGGCGTGGACTTCGCCCATTTTCCGGGTGTTCATGGCACAGGCAAGGCGATCTCCGACGGCGAGATCAAGACCGAAGGCTTCCGTTTCTACAGCCCCGTCCGCATCCTCCCCGCCGGCTATGAAGGCCCGGCCGACAAGTCGGTCGGTTCGACGGTTGAGTCCGAAGTGATCGGCGGCGGCCTCTCGCGCGTCGAAAGCCGCACGCCACATGCGCCGGGGATCGTCACCGTCTATTATGTCTCGGTGACCCCGGTGGACGAAAATCTCAGCCACTATTACGTCCACCAGTTCTTCCTGAAGGACGATGACTGTGCGCTGGCGCCCGAACAGATCGTGGCGTTCACCAGGATGGCGGCCGAACATGGCCTGAAGGAACAGTATAGCGACGGGAAGATCTGGCCGTACAAGGCCTATGTCGAGCAGCCTATGCTGTCCTCGGCGGATGGCCCGATCCTGAAATATCGCGACTGGTACAAGCAGTTCCACCCGGCGGTGTGACGCGAGCATCTTCCGCAGGCGTCGAAGGGCTGCCGGGTATCACCTCGGCGGCCCTGTTGTCGTTCAGCGCGGAGAGATCTCGTCCAGCACAGCCTCGAACCGCGCGCGTGCGCGAGCGGCGTAGGCCGGGTGGGTGAGGATTTTCGGGGCGTCGGCCAGCGCGCCTGCAAAGGCGATCTCGGCGAGGTCTTCGGGCTCGATCGAGTCCGCAGGCCGTGCCCGCCCCGGATCGGTCGAGGCGAATATCCCGGTCGCGACGGCGCCGGGCATCAGCAGCGACGCTCCGACCTGCGTGCCTTCGAGTTCTTCGCGCAGGGCCTCGACCATCGGCCACAGCGCATGTTTGGTCGCGCAATAGGCGCCCAGCCCCGGGGCCGTGACCATCGATGCGGTCGATCCGGTCACGACGACCTGCGAGGGCAGGCCATGGGCAATCATCGCGGGTACGAAGGCCTGAAGCGTGTTCACCACGCCGAAGAGATTGACCGAGATCAGCGCCTGCCAGTCGTCGAGGGGCAGATCCAAGACCGCCCCCTTGCGGAGCAGGCCCGCATTGGCGAAGAGCAAGGCAATCGGGGGCATGGCCGCCGTCGCCGCCGCGAGACTGGCCATATCGTCGGGGCTGGCGACGTCGGCGATACGGAGCTCGTGCTGCGTATTCGTCGCATCAAGCGTGACACGGAGCGAGGCGAGGCCGGCGGCGTCACGGTCGCAGCCGGCGACTACCATGCCCAGGCTTGCGGCCTTCAGTGCAAGGGCGCGACCGATGCCGGACGCGACCCCGGTCACGACCGCGGTCCGTCCGGCAGGATCGATCGCTTGTCTCACCTGAAGTGCGGTATCACATGCGTGCCGATCTTGCGCAGCGTTTCGAGCTGCGCCCATTGCGGCACGGTGCCCATGTTGGTCATGAACAATATCTCGTCGGCGCCGGCGGCGGCGAGCTGTTCGACATAGTCGATGCAGTCCTCGACCGAGCCATAGGCGTTGCGCGCGCTGAGTATGCCCGAGCTGGGGCGTCGGCCGTTTTCGTCGGGACGCAGGTCCATCGAAATCGTCTCGGACGCGAGCTTGGTGGTGATGATGGTGTCGGTGCCTTCCTCGACCAGCTCGTCACCCCAGGTTTCCGGCTCGGGACGCGGGCCGCCGCCATACCAGTAGTTCAGCGACTCGTAGAAATAGCGCTGGCCGCGAATGCCGATCTTGCGCGCCTGCGCGGCGTCGTCGAGCACGATCGTCGGGCATAGCGCCGCGAGATGCTTGATCGGACGGTATCCGACCTGGTCCGAAGGATCGCGGCTGTCCCATGCATCACGATAGAGCTTGTTCTTCTTGGCGACCTCTTCGGGACCGCCGAAACCGAGCACCAGCGCGCCCAGGCCCCGCTGCCCGGCGCGCACCAGCGTGTCGGGATTGGTGCAGGCGAGGTACATCGGCGGATGCGGATCCTGATAGGGCTTGGGATGGATCGGGCGGGCCGGAATAGTGATGTGCGGGCCGTTATGCTCGATCTCGTCCTGCACGAACATCTTCGGGATCAGGTACATCGCCTCGTCGATCAGCGGCTGCAGTTCGCGCAGGTCGTAGCCATAAGCCCCGGCCTCCTGCTGGCTGCCGCCCTTGCCCACGCCGAAATGGACGCGGCCCTTGGACAAAAGATCGAGAGTCGCCACCCGTTCGGCTACCTTGATCGGGTGGTTCATCGCCGGCATCAGGCAGACGACACCATGGCCGATCCCGATGCGCGACGTGCGCCCGGCGATGTAAGCCAGGAAGGTCTCCGGCGCGCTCATATGCGCATAATGGGTGAGCGAGGTATGCTCCACGCTCCAGACGACGTCGAAGCCGAGCTGTTCGGCCAGGACCGCCTGCTCGACCAGTTCGTCGAACACCTGCCGTTCGCCACGCGGCGAGGCGTCGGCAATCTGGGCCTCGAATATCAGGGAAAAACGCATCGCTCTCTCTCTCGGCTTCACTTTGTTCTCGAATGAGTCCGAAACTCGGGCCGTGGAGCGTTCGATTCAAATGCCGTTTGGCGGCGGTACCCATAGCGGGCCGGCATCGTTCCCCGGCCCACGACTGCCGACAGGGCATCGCACAGCGCTTTTTCCCGATGCTGCACGGCGAACAGGCCGATAGCCCAACGGCAATGGCTGTGGGCATGCCCCGCCGATAGACCGAGGCAATCGTCGGCAAGAGTGCCGGCTTCCCGGACAATCATCTGCGAGCGCCATGTCGGCCCGCAAGAAGATGCCGCGCACAGGAGTGGACCGTTCCGATGGCGTCTTCGTCCCCGCACCCGCTGCCGCACGCCTTTGTGTCTTCGCCCGAAGAGATCATCGATGCCGCGCGCAACGGGCGGATGTTCATCCTCGTCGACGACGAGGACCGCGAAAATGAAGGCGACCTCATCATTCCCGCGCAGATGGCGTCGCCCGATGCGATCAACTTCATGGCGAAGCATGGCCGCGGTCTGATCTGCCTCGCCCTCACTCGCCAGCGGGCGGACGATCTGGGCCTGGAGCCTATGTCGCGCCAGAACGGCACGCGCCACGAGACCGCCTTCACCGTGTCGATCGAGGCCCGCGATGGCGTGACGACGGGGATCAGCGCCTATGACCGGGCGCGGACCATCTCGGTCGCGATCGATGCGTCGCGGTCGCGCGACGAGATCGTCACGCCTGGCCATGTCTTCCCGCTGGTGGCGCGGGAGGGCGGGGTGCTTGTCCGCGCCGGGCATACCGAGGCGGCGGTCGACGTGGCCCGCCTCGCGGGGCTTAATCCCTCCGGCGTTATCTGCGAGATATTGAACCCCGACGGCTCGATGGCGCGGCTGCCGGACCTGATCCCCTTCGCGCGCGAGCATGGGCTGAAGATCGGGACGATCCGTGACCTGATCGCCTATCGCCGCCGCCACGACCACCTCGTCGAACTGCGCGAGGAGATGCGCTTCGTCAGCGCGTGGGGCGGCGAATGGCGGATACAAAGCTATCGCAACAAGGTGGGCGGCGCCGAAGTGGTTGCGCTGGTGAAAGGCAAGATCGATCCGGACGCGCCCGTGCTCGTCCGCATGCACGTCCATTTTCCTCTGTCCGACCTGTTCGCCGAGGACGGCGATCGTTCGGGCGTGTTGCGCGAGGCGATGGAGGCGATCGCGACTGAGGGGAGCGGTGTCGTCGTCATCCTCAATTCTCCCGCCCCGGACCTCGTTGCCTGCATCATCCGCGCCCGCCGCGAGCGGCGCGAGGAGAGCAGTGGCCGGACCATGGCGCTGCGCGAATATGGGATCGGAGCGCAGGTGCTGACCGACCTCGGCATTCATCGGATCATTTTGCTCAGCAACAGCGATGCCAGCTTCGTCGGGCTCGACGGCTACGGGATCGAGATCGTGGAGCACCGTGCCCTGGGTGACCCGTCCCACGCCTGACGCGGGCTGCCGGATCGGCAACCCTGTTAAGCTTGCAATCTTATACAGTTTATGAACTATTCGGTGCTATCAGGAGGTTAGGAGAGCCATGACCAACATTCTTATCCGGGGCGGCACCGTCGTCGACGGGACCGGCGCACCGGCGTTCAAGGCGGACGTGCGCGTCAGCGGCAAGACCATCAGCGAAATCGGCCAGAATCTGACGCCTGCGGCGGACGAGAAGGTCGTCGACGCGAGCGAGTGCATCGTGTCGCCCGGCTTTATCGAGCCGCATACGCACATGGATGCCGTGATGTGGTGGCAGCCCAGCCTCGACCCACTGCCGGGCTATGGCGTGACGACGGTGGTCATCGGCAACTGCGGCTTCACCGCGGCTCCCGTGCATGAGGAGCGCGAAGTGCAGCGCGAAATGGTGAAGATCTTCACCTTCTTCGAGGAGGTGCCCGAGCAGCCCTTTTTCGACCTGCTGCCCTGGGACTGGCGGACATGGTCCGAATATCGCGCATCGATCGCCAGGAACTGCCCGACGGCTGCGAACATCGCGGGCTATGCCGGCCATATCGCGATCCGCCTTGCGGCCATGGGCATGGATGCATGGACCCGCGCGGCGACCCCGGAAGAAATCCGCAGGATGTGCGTGCTGCTGGAAGACGCGATCGACGCCGGTGCGCTGGGCATGTCGTCCAACCTGATGGACCATGACAGCCAGGACCGTGCGGTGCCGAGCCTCGTCGCCGACGATGCCGAATGGTCGGCCCTGATCGGCGTCCTCGCCAGCCGCCCGGGAACCCAGCTTCAGGTCATCCTCGACACCTTCTTCCGCCTGAAGGCGCCCGAGCAGATGGAGCGTCTCGGCAATCTCTGCCGTGGCCGTGGCGTCCGCGTGCAGATGGCGGGCGCCGGCGGCCTGCTGCGTTTCCAGGACTCGATCCGCGATCGCATGTGGGAAATCTCGGCGAAGCAGAAGGAAGAGGGTCTCGATTTCTGGCCGAGCTTCGCGCACGTGCCGCCGACGACGGCGCTCAACTTCTTCAGCACATCGTCCTTCGCGCAGGCGAACGAATATGTCTGGCACGAAGTCGTTCAGGCCGAGACGGTCGAGGCGAAGCTGGCGCTGCTCAACGACCCCGACTTCCGCGCCCGTGCGCGCGATAGCTGGGACAACAAGGCGTTCAAACAGTCGCTCGTCGCCAATCCGCACATGATGCTGCTGCTCGATTCCGAGACCGGCGCAGGCCCGCTGGGCCTGAGCCTCAAGGATCTCGCCGAACAGCGCGGCGTGCATCCGTCGGATGCTCTTGCCGATTGGGTCATCGCCAACGGGCTCAACTCGATCGTCAATCGCATGCCGCACCCGATGGCTCATGAGCAGACGCTCCAGATGCTCAAGGACGACAAGACCGTCGCGAACATCTCGGACGCTGGCGCGCACGGCCAGATGCTATGCGGCGGCGGCGAGAATATCCTGCTGCTGACCCAGTTCATGCGCCAGCAGGAACTGACGCTGGAAGAGGCCATCCACGTTCAGACGGGCAAGCAGGCGGGCCATTTCAACTTCGCCGATCGCGGCGTGCTGAAGCCCGGCTATCGCGCCGACATCACGGTGTTCAAGCTCGACGAGATCGAGGCCCGCCCGCTCAAGCGCGTCTTCGACGTGCCCGACGGCAAGGGCGGCATGACCTGGCGCTTCACCCGCGACGCGGCGCCGATGCGCCTGACATTGGTGAACGGCGTGCCGACGTTCGAAAATGGCGCCTTTACCGGCGCGCTGCCGGGCGAAATGGTGGGCCCGCAGCTTCGCAAGGTCGAGGAAGCCGCGGCCTGAGCGCCGCAACGAGGAGGAAGAGGATGACGGAAGACGATCTTCCCTATCTGCAGCGCGGTCGCCAGAAGGTCGAAACGACCAGCAGCGCGCTGATCAGTTCGTCCAAATATCTTAGCGACTATCGCATCCGCGAATGGGTGGTGACCCAGAGCCTGCGCAAGAACGGGCGCGATTATCCGCCCACTTTCGGCATACCGATGCTGATCGAGGCGGTGCGCGAGGTGCAGGACCATGAGCGTATCGAAGAGCTGTTCAACGAGGCGCGCAAGGACTGGCCAGAGTTCGACAAATGGCTCGACGAGCGCTGGCTGTCACGGCTCCGCCGCGACGACATGAAGTCCTGCCCGGAAGGGTCGATCGGCGGCATCTGGTACAAACAGCTCGTCGGCGCCCAGATGGAGGTCGACATCATTCCGAGCTTCGAGCCGCGCTCGAGCTTCGAATATTTCTTCCTGCGCGGCGTCCAGATTCACGACTTCATGCACATATTGAGCGGCGGTGGGTTCGATGGCCTCGGTGAGATCATGCCCGCCTTCCTGAAATACGGAAATCTCTTCCGCTATTTCAACGCCGAGCTGGCGGGGCTGCTCAATGTGCAGAACACGTTGCTGACCATTCCGATGTTCATGCGCGGGCCGCTCCATTATCCTGCGCTCTTCCCGAAGATGTGGGATCTGGCCCATTATGCGCTGAAGGTCGGCGAACGGTCGGACCCGCTGTTTCTGCCGCGCTACGAGGACTGGCTCGATCTTCCGCTGGAGGAGGCGCGCCGCAAGTTCGGGGTGCGCGGGGCGCGGACGATCGACACGTCGCGGGAGTCGGACTTCTTCAACGAGTTCACGACCAGCTACGATCCCGACCCGCCCGAGCGCGAGGCGGTTGCTGCCGAATAATCGACGGCTTCCGGTTCAACAATGAGGGCCCCCCGCTTCGGCGAGGGGCCCTTTTTCTTACCAGCCCTCGATTTCCGCCAGGCCAATCTCCTCGACCACGGCTAGGGCGCGTTGCAGCGCTTCGGGCTCCGAAGGCAGGCGCGGCGGACGCGGATATCCTCCGGCCATGCCGAAATGCTCGAGCACCGCCTTGGTGACGCGAATGCCGCCATTGCCGTAGAGCGCGAGGAACAGCCGCATCAGCTTGCCCCAGCGGTCGAGGAAGGCGACATTGTCTCCGCTGCGCGCGGCCGCGATCACGCTGGCGCACAGGCGCGGCGCGAGATTGCCTTCCGAGGTCAGGAAGCCATGCGCGCCGAAGGCGAAGGCGAGGGGGGCGTTGTGGGGGCCACCGACGCAGATGTCGATCCGGTCGCCCAGCGCATCGGCCAGCGTGCGCAGATAATTTGGGTCCTGGTGGCTGATGTTGAGGCCGATGAGCTGCTTATGGCGCTCGAACAGGGCGATGATCACCGGAGCGGGGATTACATAGCCGACCGACTGATGGGTCGAGAGCACCGAAGGGATGTCGCTGTTCGACAGCACCTCGTCGAAATAACGGTCTAGCTCGGCGGGGGTCGGCACATGGCCGTGGCCGACGTCGAGCGAATAGACCTGGGCGGCGTCGACGCCGGCGCGCTTGGCCTTGTCGAGAAAGGCGATCATCTGCCGCGCGGTGCGCGGCTCGACGCCCATCGCGCGGATCGGCGACCGTCCCTTGAGTTCGTCGCTCGCAATACCCAGGAGCCGTTCGGTCTCATCGTCGGACAGGGTATAGCCCTCGCCGCTGCCGCCGCCGCCGACATAGACCCCGACGCCGGCATCGCTGAGCTTGCGCAAATGGCGGCGAAAGGCAGGTTCATCGATGGCACCGTCCGCCGTGAACGGGGTGATGCTGATCGTAAAGGTCTGATAGCGGGCCAGATCGATGCCCATGCTCCTCTCCTCCTGTTATTTGTGACGGCTGTACCGGTTGTTGTTGCAAAGATTGGAACGAAACCTATTGCTGATAAGCAGAGGGAGAGCCCTCCGCGCCCGACGCGCGGACCAGTTGGAGGCACCGAACCTGAATATGACCGTACCGGGCAAGAAGCGGCTGCGGCAGCCGCGTCTCGCGGAGATCGTCGCATCCTCGCTTCGCGCGCGCATATTGTCCGGGGCGCTCGGCGACGGCGATCTTCTGCCCAAGCAGGACGAGTTGCTGACCGAGTTCGGCGTCAGCCCGCCCTGCATCCGCGAGGCGTTTCGCATCCTTGAGACCGAAGGTCTGATCACCGTCATTCGCGGCAATGTCGGCGGAGCGGTGATCCATGTGCCGAAGCCCTCGACCGCCGCCTATATGCTGGGGCTCGTCCTGCAGGCACGCAAGGTGTCGCTGATCGATCTGGTCGATGCGATGCGTCTTCTCGAACCCGCCTGTGCGGCCCAGGCTGCGCGCCGCACCGATCGCGCGACGACGGTCCTGCCCCGGCTCCGCGCCAATATCGACGCGAGCCTCGCGGCGGTGGACGATCCCAGCACGTTCATCGGTCTCGCACGCGCCTTTCATACCGAACTGGTGTCGGGCTGCGGCAATGAGACGATGAGCCTCGTCGTGGGCGCGCTGGAGAAGCTGTGGTCGGCGCAGGTCGACGAACTCGCGCTCAACAAGTCGGTCCACGGCACCTTCTCCGATCGTTCGGTGCGCCTCTCGCTCGCGCAGGAGCATGAGCGCATCTACCGCGCCATTGCCGAGGGCGATCCGCTGACCGCCGAACGTGCCATCCGCGAGCATTATACCGGCGGCGGCGAGCGCCGGCACGGCTTCGATACCGACATGACGGTGATCGCGGATTCGCTGCGGCCCTGATCGACGGCCCCTCGGGGCCATCGTCAGAGGGCCAGATCGGTCACCGCGTCGTCCACCGACACGCGCGGACGCGGGGCGGCGGGTTCGGCGACGGTGCCGATCAGGATGACTCCAGCAACCTTCTCGCCGTCGGCAAGGCCGAGCAGCGCGGTGGCGTCGTGATCATAGGCATGCCAGCCGGTCAGCCACTGCGCACCATAGCCAAGCGCATGCGCGCCGTTGACGAGGTTCATGCAGACCGCGCCCGCCGACAGCCACTGCTCCCACTCCGGCACCTTGTGTCCGGAGACCGCTTTCGAGACCACGACGACCGCCAGCGGCGCCGATGCGAGCTTGCGCGTGCTCACCCGCGTCTTTGCGGCATCGTCGCGATTTTCGACGATCGCCATCAGACGCTCCACCCAGCGGGCCTTGCTCTCGCCGGCGATGCGTATCAGGCGCCATGGTGCAAGCCGGCCATGGTCGGGAACGCGCAGCGCGATTTCGAACAGCCTTGCGCTTTCGACCGCGTCGGGGCCCGGCGAGACAAGCGCGTCGGGTAGCGGGGAGCGGCGGGTTGCGAGCAGTTCGCTGGCGTCGATAGCGGTAGCGACGGCGGTGGCCATGGATGAAGTCTCCTCTCACGCGATGCTCTGTACTATCTATCTTTATAAGTAAAGAACCCCCGATTTCATGCTGTCCGCCTGCGCGGCGCCTCGCTGTGAGGGGCTCCGATCCGCCGATGTTGACTCGCGGAACAGCCTGTGTCTATCTTATATAAGATAACGATATTGTCGCTGCGATCAGCGTTTTGGCCGGGGGTGGCTCTGGAAGGTCCCCGCCCGGCATGAGCTCCGCAACTGCGAGGTGCAGCCGCAGACGGGGCAGGCAAGGAGGGGATTGATGGAGGGATCGATTCTGCGTTTCGCCGATGTCCGTCTTGGACAGCCGGTGCCGCTCGTGGAGCGGGATGGAGTGGCGGGACCGCTCGCCGATCGCATCTGCGACATGGTTCGCTCGTGGTCGGGAACGGCGTCGGCCCTGCTCGTTTCGCTACAGGAAGAACAGGCGGAGGCCATGGGCGAGCCCCTGGCCGCCTCGGTCGTGGGTCGCCACCTGGGCGGTAGCAACCGCGCCGATGTGGAAGTTCTCGTGCGGTCGAGCGAGATCGCCCGCACGCGCGCCGTCGTCCGTGTCACGCTGGCTTGATCCGATGTACAAGGATCATGAAGCCGATACGGCTCCCGTAACGCGCGCTCCGTCCGCGCCCTCGACCACTGCGTCGCTCCAGCCGGCGATGGCCAGCGGCGTCGCGACGCTGCGGACCCTGCGCATCGCTAAGCATTTTCCGTTCTTCCTGGCGGTGGCCGAGGAGCAGAATCTGCACCGCGCCGCCGAGCGGCTGAACATCGCGCAGTCGGCGCTGTCGCGACGGATTGCCGATCTGGAGCGTGAGCTGGGTGGTGTCGCGCTGTTCGAGCGGCAGGCGCGGGGCGTGGCGATCACCCAGGCGGGGCGCGAGCTTGCCAAGGATGTTCGGCGCATATTGATGTCGATCGAGGAAGCGGGTCGCCATGTGAAGAGCGTGGCGCTGGGCGACCGGGGCACGATCCGGGTCTCTTTCTCCGAAGCGATGCTGCGTCGGCCGATATTGCCGCTGGTGCTGCGCGACTTCCGCAAGCGCTATCCCGATGTCGACCTGCGCGCCTTTCCGCTGCCCTCCGATGCCCAGCGGTCGCGGCTCGGCGCGGGGGAGATCGATGTCGCCTTCGTCATCGACGAGAGCAGCGACCGCGACCAGTTCCATTCGCTGGCGATGGGCGAGGACAAGTTCGTGCTGGCGCTCCCCGACGATCACCCGCTCGCGGCATTGCCGCATGTGCGGCTGAGGGACATTGCCGGCGAGCCGCTCCTGTGGCCTGCAAGGCACGTCTCGCCGCGCCTGTTCGACCGGATGATCGCCGCCTTCGATGCGCAGGGCGTTTCGCCCAATATCGCGGTCGAGGTCATGGCGGTCGATATCGCCTATGAGTTGGCGGCGGCGCGGATCGGGCTGGGCGTGGTTACGGCCGCGCGTCCGGACCGGACGCCGCCGGGCATCGTACTGCGCGACATCGTCGACCTGGATCTGCCGCTGCCGCTGTCGATGCTGTGGTCTTCGGCCAATGGCTCAGCGCTGGTGGGCAATTTCGTCGAGCTGGTCCGCGAACGGCTGGCGGAGCCGACCGAGGCCTGATCCGGATCAGGCCGCAAGCACGGCGCGCAATATCGGTCTCATGCGGTCGACCTCGGCCGCATCGGGACTGCGCCGGGCGAACTGGCCGACGATGGCCAGCGCCGCCTCGATGTGCGTCCGCGCCTGGTCGGCCGGGATCGAGCTGCGCACGCCGGCAAGGAGCGCTGCCAGCCTTCCAACCAGCGAACGGCGGACCTGATCGAGCTGCGAGCGGTCTGCTTCGTCCATGTCGATGATGCTGGCCTGGAGCAGGCCGATAACCGCACCCTCGCGCAACGCACGATCGACAAGCACGTCGGCGATCAGGTCGATCGTCATCGCGCCATCGCCCGCGGCTGTTTCGATCGCCCCGATGGCGTCGCTTGCGGCGGATTCCAGCAGCGCGACCAGGATTTCGGTCTTGCGGCTGAAGTAGCGGTAGATGGCGGGGCCGCTGATACCCGAGGCAAGCGCGATCGCGTCGATGCTCGCGGCGGCATAGCCATGTTTCTGGAACATCTCGGATGCCGCCGACAGGATCAGTGCCCGGCGCGCCTCCCGGGTCATCCGCGTACGCCGTGCGGCAGAGTTCGGCGGCACATTTTCGTCGGTCATAGAGACCCCCTAGCGGAGCCGGTTCGAAAACGCTAGTTAGCCATCGTTCACTAAGAGGATGCTCCGATGACCGACTCCCGTCCGCTGGCCGACCCGGCCCTGTTCGATCCCGATCGCTTCGCGAGCCACGGCTATCCCCATGATATCTGGACAGAGATGCGGCGCGACCGGCCGATCGCCTGGCATGAAGACGGCATCCGCCAGCCCTTCTGGGCGCTCGCGCGCTATGACGACATCACCGCGATCGGGAAGGACAGCGACAATTTCATCAGCAGCCCGGGCGTAACGATCCTGCGCAAGGACCAGGAGGTCGAGGGCGGCGGCCCGCGCGTTCCGCTGATGCTCACCATGGACCCGCCCGAGCATCATAAATATCGCATGATCCTGCGTGAACGGTTCAAGCCGAGCGTGATGCGCGCGCTCGAAGCGCACATCATCGAGCGGTGCAGCCAGATCGCCAACGACGTCGCGGCCGCGCGCGTCACGGCGGCGACCAAGGGCGAGCAGGTGATCGATTTCGTCGACGCCATCGCGATGCGCCTGCCGCTCGACGTCATCCTCGAGCTGCTGGGCGTTCCCACCGACGACCGCGACCAGATGTACGAGTGGAGCAACGCCGTCATCGGCAGTGAGGATCCGGAATATGGCGACGTCGACCTCCCCCGCGAGGCGATTGTCGCGGCGCAGCAGGGCATGTTCGGCTATTTCGCCCGCTTCATCGCGCAGCGCCGCGTGGCACCGCGCGAGGATCTGGTCAGCCTGCTGGTCGAGGCGCGGATCGACGGAACGCCGCTGAACGACATGGAGATTTTGGGTTTCTGCTTCCTGCTGGCGATCGCCGGCAACGAGACCACGCGCAACGCGACGAGCGGTGCGATGCTGGCGCTGATCGAGCATCCGGAGGCGCGGCATCAGTTGACCACCGATCCGTCGCTGATGGTCCCGGCGGTCGAGGAACTGCTGCGCTGGGTCACCCCGATCGTCTACATGGCGCGTACCGCGACGCGCGACATCGACATCGCCGGCCAGACCGTGCGCGAGGGCGAGAAGGTCGTGATGTTCTACCCCTCGGCGAACCGCGACGAGAGCGTGTTCGAGCGCCCCTTCGATCTCGATTTCACGCGCAAGCCGAACCGCCATCTCACCTTCGGCTTCGGGCGGCACAGCTGTCTGGGCAACGACCTTGCCCGGATCGAGCTGCGCGCGGTCCTGACCGAAATCCTTGCTCGCTTCCCGCACCTCAATCTCGCGGGTCCGGTCAGCCGCCTCAGGTCGAACTTCGTCGGCGGGATCAAGCGCATGCCGGTGAAGATCGATGCCTGAACCCGGCTCCGGCGCAGCGATCTCGCGATAGCAAGGATCGGGACGGCTTCCCGACTGGACATGCTCGTGTCCCCTGACGACACCATCGGGGAACAGAAAAAAGCAGGAGAGGGGCCGTCCGATGCCGGACTGGGATTCGCTATATGCCACCCGCATGGCGGGGGTCGTCGCGTCGGACATTCGGGAGCGGATGAAGCTTCTGGATGCGCGGCAGATCATCCATCTTGGCGGTGGGCTGCCTGATCCCGAGATCTTTCCCTATGCGGCCCTGCGGGAGGCGTCGGACCGTATCTGGTCGGATCGCGCTCTTGCGCGCACTGCGCTGCAATATGCGCCGAGCGAGGGTTATGCGCCGCTGCGCCAGTGGATCGCGGACCAGTCGAGCGAGGGAGCCGCAGCGTGCGGGATCGACAATGTCGTGATCACCAATGGCTCGCAGCAGGGGCTCGACTTCATCGCCAAGCTGCTGCTGTCGCCAGGCGACAAGGCCATGGTCGAAATTCCGAGCTTCATCGGCGCCCTGCGCGCCTTCGACGCCTATGAACCGCGTTATCTCGGACTGCCGGAGGACGCAGCGGACTGGAATGCGGCGACCTTGTCGGGTGCCAAATTCTGTTATGTCGGGCCCGATTTCCGCAATCCGACCGGGACCACTATGTCGCTGGCGGATCGGGAAAAGCTGCTCGATCTGGCCGACGCTACCGGCATGATCATCGTCGAGGACGGCTGCTACGAGCAGCTGCGCTACGAGGGCGAGGCGATCCCTTCGCTTCTGACGCTCGCCCTGCGCCGCTATGGCGATATCGAGAAGGTCCCGGTGCTGCACACGGGCACCTTTTCCAAGACGATCGCCCCGTCGCTGCGGATCGGCTGGATCTCGGGACCGCGCGAGGCGATCCGCAAGCTCGTGCTGATCAAGCAGGCGAGCGATCTTGCGACCAGCGCGCTCAACCAGATGCTGTTGCTCGAGGTGATCCGAACGTCGCTCGACGGCGCGATCGGGACCGCCTGCACCGTGTATCGCGAGCGGCTGGACTCGATGGTGGCAGCGCTCGATCGCCACATGCCCCAGGGCGTGTCGTGGACCCGCCCCGAAGGCGGCCTCTATGTCTGGGGAACCCTGCCCGACGGCGTCGATGCGACCCGCTTCGCGGAACGGGCGCTGATGGAGCATTCGGTGTCGATCATCTCCGGCGCTGCCTTCTATCCGGCCCGGGCGGAGAATGTGCAGCCCCAAACCAACCGGTTCCGCCTCAGCTTCTCGATGATCCCGTCGGAAGCCGCATCGGAAGGTATCCGGCGGTTGGGCCTGCTGGCGCGCGAGATGGTGCCGATGACGATCTGATCTCGTGAGCCCGGATGGGCGCTAGTGCCGAAAGGAAGACCGATGCCCGCCGCGTTGCGTCTGTCGATCATCACCCTGCACGCCGCGCTGTTCGGGCTGGTCGGGGCGGCACTTTGCTGGTTCGGTGTGCAACTGCTCTGGCTGGGCGGCTCGCCTTATTATGCCATGGCGGGCATCGTCCTGCTCTTTTCGGCCATGCTGATCGCGCGACGCGACCGGCGCGGCTACTGGCTTTACGTCCTGCTCTGCCTCGGCACGATCGCCTGGGCCCTATGGGAGGTCGGAGCCCAGCCTTGGGGCCTGATCGCGCGCACCGCCGCGCCGCTCGTGCTGCTCGTGCCTCTCAGCGGGGTTGCGTTCTGGCTCAAGCCGATGACCTGGGAACCGAGGAGCCGCTGGGCGCCACTCTGGATCGCGGTCGGGGCGATGGCATTGCTGAGCGGCGGATGGGCGTTGATCCGCGAGCCTGCGCCCTCATCGGCACGACCCGCAGCTGCTTTTGCTCCGGTCGGAAAGGGCGACTGGCCCAATTATGGCGGGGGGTGGAAGGGCGACCGCCACAGCCCGCTCGCTCAGATCACCCCCGCCAATGCGGGCAGCCTCACGCGCGCCTGGACCTTCCGGACGGGCGGTATCGACGACCTCGGCAACAACAGCCGCTTCACCGCCACGCCGCTCGCCATCGACGGCACCCTCTATCTCTGCGACCCGCGTAACCGCATCTTCGCCGTCGATGGTTCAACCGGGCGACAAATCTGGCGTCACGATCCGAAGGTGAACGCCAGCAAGGCCTTCTCGATCGTCTGTCGCGGCGTTTCGCACCATGCGAGTGCCGACGCGGGAGAATGCGCGTCGCGGATCCTGGAGGCAACGCTGGATGCCCGGCTGATTGCGGTCGACGCCGCGACCGGGCGGACCTGTCGCAGCTTCGGCAGCGATGGCAGCGTCGATCTGCTGAAGGGCGTCTCGACGCGCTTCGATGGCTATTATTACGGGACCTCGCCGCCTGCGATCATCGGCGATCTGGCCGTGGTCGGCGGCTATGTCATCGACAATCAGCGGCTCGATCCGGCGCGCAGCGTCGTGCGGGCCTATGACGTTCGCACCGGTGCATTGCGCTGGGTCTGGGATGCCGGCGCGACGGGTAGGGCCGGTCCCGGCGACAGGGATGGCCTCTTCTCGGCCGGCAACCCCAATGCCTGGGCGCTGTTCACCGCCGATCCAGCGCTGGGTCTCGTCTATGTGCCGACCGGCAACAGCTCGCCGGACTTCTACGGCGCGCTCCGCACCGAGGCGGCCGAGCGCTACGGCACCTCCCTCGTCGCACTCGACGCGGCAACCGGTGCAGTGCGCTGGTCCTTCCAGGCCGTCCACCACGACCTGTGGGACTATGACATGCCGGCCCAGCCAGCGCTGGTCGACCTGCCCTCGCAGGGACGGAAGCCCACCCCCGCGCTGGTGGTCGCTGGCAAAACCGGGCAGATTTTCCTGCTCGACCGGCGCGATGGCCGGCCGCTCGCACCAGTGGAAGAGAGGCCCGTTCCGCCGTCCTCAATTGCTGGCGAGAAGACGTCGCCGACGCAGCCCTATTCGTCGGGCATGCCGTCCTTCGCGCCGCCGCGGATCACCGAACGCGCCATGTGGGGCGCGACCCCCGTCGACATGCTGCTGTGCAGGCTTGCCTTCAGGCGGTTGCGCTACGAGGGCGACTACACTCCACCATCGCGCGAGCCCTTCCTATTCTCGCCGGGGACCTTCGGCGCGATCAACTGGGGCGGGGTGGCGATCGATCCTGCGCGCCGGACCATGATCGTGAACAGTTCGAACATGCCCTTCGTCGGGCAACTGGTGGATCGGGCGCAGGCCGATGCGGAGGGAGCCGCGCCTTATGATCCGGATGCCGGTCGCGCGAAGCAGAGCGGACCGATGCCGCCGATGCCGATGGCCGGAACGCCCTTCGGTCTGCGGCTTCGGCCCTTCCTGTCGCCGATCGGCTTTCCCTGCCTCGCCCCGCCCTGGGGCCGGATCGCCGGAGTGGACCTGCGGGCCCGGCGCTTGCTCTGGCAGCGGCCGTTCGGCGACAGCAGCGGCAACGCGCCCTTCGGCCTCGCGCTTCCGGTGGGGATCTTCAACCTCGGCGGCGCGGTCACCACGGGCGGAGGGATGACGTTCATCGCCGCCACCACGGACGCGCGCATTCGGGGCTTCGAAACCCGCACCGGGCGCCTGTTGTGGCAACATGACCTTCCGGCTGGCGGGCAGGCAAATCCGATCAGCTATGCTGCGCGCGACGGTCGCCAGATGATCGCAATCGTTGCGGGAGGCCATGGATCGCTGCGCACGAAGCGCGGTGATTATCTGGTGGCCTTTGCGCTGCCAGGGCGACCGGACAGCCGCGCGGGTGAACGTCAGCGCGGACGCTGACTATAGTCCTCGCCGCGCCGGCCGCCGCGCAGCGCGCCGGGGCTGTTCTCGAAGAAGCTGTGATCGGCGGGGAGGTCGGTCACCCAGTCGGTCAGCAATACGCGGCGCGAAATCCGCCAGTCGCCGTCGATGCAGCGATAGTCGTCGATATAGCGGCCCGCGATCACGAGGTCGCGCGGCTCGCCGTCGCTGCCGCGGGTTCCGTGCCACGCCTGGAAATAGCATTCGCCGCGGGCGCTATCGCCGTCGAGTTCGATGCGGACCTGTCCGAGCAGATGGTGGCTGGCGTCCATCGAGCCCAAAAACTCCTGGCAGAAGTCGACGAAGGCATCGACCTTGCCCGCCATCAGGCCGCAGTCGATCTCCGCATCGTCGTGAAAGGCACTCCGCTGCATGTCGCGGTCGAGCCGGTCGAGCCCGCGCATGTAGCGCTGGACCGCGTCGCTGATGTCGCGGCGCGCCATCAGGTCGACTATCTCCTTCTGAAGCCTTTCGGCGCTGAGCTCTGACACGGACGATCCTCTCTTGATGCTTCTCTGGTGGCGCGACTCTTTCCGAGCTCGTGAAGAAATTGCCCTATCAATAAAGATAGGGTTTCCGTTCGGGGACGGATCGGCCCGATGCTCCGGGTAAGGGTCAATATTTCTTCCCTTCCTACCAAGACGAAGTCTGGACGAACTGGCCTATCCAAGATGATAGGTGATGCAGAAATGCCACATCCATCTCCCGCAGGCGGCAGCTAGTTTTTTTGTGAGGCAGTGCCATTGGCTCCGCAGCCTATGATCTTCGCCAGTCAAAAGTCGAAATATAAATAGGGGAGACGATGCGGTGATTTTCCGAACAACTCTGCTTGGCGCGTCCACGATGGCGCTGGCCTTTACCATGGCCGCCCCTGCGCTGGCGCAGGAAGCACCGGCCCAGCCGGCTGCTGCGGAGGCCGTAGGCGGCCTCGAGGACATCGTCGTTACCGCCCGTAAGCGGCAGGAGAGCGTTCAGAGCGTTCCTGTCGCCGTCACCGCGATCAGCGGCGACCTCGTGCTCAAGCGCGACATCACCAGCATCGAAAAGATCGCAGCCGCGACGCCGAACCTGAACGTCGGTCGCGCGTCGAACGGCTCGGGCGCGCAGCTCACGCTGCGCGGCATCGGTTCGTCCTCGACCTCGATCGGTATCGAACAGTCGGTCGCCGTCGTCGTCGACGGCGCCTATTACGGCCAGGGCCGCATCATTCAGGAGGGCTTCTTCGATCTCCAGCGGATCGAAGTGCTCAAGGGGCCGCAGGCGCTGTTCTTCGGCAAGAACGCCACCGCTGGCGTGATCAGCCTTGCGACCAACGATCCGGGATCGGAGCGCGAGTTCATTGCGCGCGCCGGTTACGAGTTCCGTTCGCGCCAATATCAGGGCGAGTTCATCGGCTCGGGCCCGCTGACCGATACGCTCGGCCTGCGCGTCGCGGTCCGCGCATCGACCATGGATGGCGGCTATTATCGCAACGTCTCGGTCAATCGGACCTACACCACGCTCGACATCCAGAACCTGTTGACGGGCGGCAACGGCAACCCGATCGGTCACCTCGCGACGCCGGCGGCAAGCCGCGCGCCGGGCGAGGACGAAATCCTGGGCCGCGTCACGCTGAAATATGAGCCGACCGACCGCCTTACGATGACGCTCAAGGCCAGCTACGACCGCAACAGCGTCAACAACAGCTCGTGGAACTATGTCGCATTCCGCTGCGGCCTCGGTTCGGGCATCAGCCAGCTCAGCGGCTATGCCTGCGACAACGACAAGTTCGTGACGCACCAGAACAACATGCCGACCGATATCGCCGCCAACTTCCCCTATGCGAAGAAGGACGGCCAGCTCTACAACCGGTACGAGAGCTATGCGATCAACGGCAATGTGAATTACGAGCTCGACAATATCACGATCAGCTCGGTCACCAACTTCAACCGCAACAACAACCGCTGGACCTGCGCCTGCGACTTCCAGTCGAGCAACAACGCAACCTGGGCGACCGAGAATTCGACCTGGCGGTCCTTCTCGCAGGAAGTCCGCGCGCTCACCAGCTTCGATGCGCCCATCAACCTCATGGTCGGTGCGCTCTATCAGAAGACGCGCCGCAATTTCGGTCAGTGGGTGGCCTTTGCCGGCCTGCGCAACAGCGCAGCTTCGCCCGAAAACCAGTTCGTGGCGACGAGCAAGACCAGCTTCACCAAGGGTGAGACGACCGCGCTGTTCGGTCAGGTTACCTGGAAGATCGTCCCGACCGTCGAACTGGCCGGTGGCGTTCGCTACACGCACGAAACCAAGGACAGCTTCTTCACCCAGCCCTACAACAACCCGGGCGTGACCGCGATCTTCCGCGATCAGAACGATCCCGATGGCCTGGGCGAAGTGACTGCGAACCAGACCTTCAACAACTGGTCGCCCGAAGTCACGCTGACCTGGAAGCCGTCGCGCGAGCTGCTCGTCTACGGCGCCTTCAAGACTGCCTACAAGTCGGGTGGCTTCTCGAATGGCGGCATCAACTCGAAATTCTCGACAAATCCGCTGGCCGATCTGACCTTCGATCCGGAGCGGGCACGGGGCTTCGAGGCAGGCATCAAGTCGACGCTTGCCGACAACCAGCTGCGCCTGAACCTGACCGCGTTCACCTATAAGTATCTCGATCTGCAGGTGGACTTCTTCAACTCGCCGATCTTTGCGTTCCAGACGCTGACCGCCGATGCGAAGACTCGCGGTATCGAAGCCGAGTTCGAATATGCCCCCCGCGCGGTTGCCGGTCTGAACGTGCATGGCTCGCTGAACTACACCAAGGCGACCTACACGAAGTTCCCGCTGGCTCCCTGCTATGCGGGCCAGACCCCGGCGCAGGGCTGCACGGCGATCAGCGCGATCGACTCCCGTCAGAACCTGAATGGTGCTCCGCTCTCGGTCGCACCGCGCTGGACCGGCAATTTCGGCGTCGCCTATGACACCGATCTGAGCAGCACGCTCAAGCTCGGCACCAACGTCGACATCCGCTACAGCGGCAGCTACCTCGCTTCGGGCTTCAACAACCCGCTGTCGCGCCAGAGCAAGTACGCCACGCTCGATGCGGGTATCCGCGTCAGCGCCTGGGACGACAACTGGCAGGTCGCCCTCATCGGCAAGAACCTGACCAACCGTCTCTATGTCAACGGCGTGGTCGACGGTCCGTCGACCGGTGGTGGTACCGGCACGGCGGCGGGTATCCCGGCCGACCAGCTGGGCTTCGCCAACCTGCCGCGCACGGTTCAGATCCAGCTGACCAAGCGCTTCTGATCTCGATTACGGACAAAAAAGCTCCCGGTCGCCAGCGCGGCCGGGAGCTTTTCTTTTGTCTGGCTGTCGTCAGTCGGTCGCGGCGGTGACCGCGATCTCCAGCGCGTAGAGCGGCGAGGCCAGCTTCACTTCCATCGTCGTGCGCGTGGGCGCGCACCCCGGCACGATCCAGCGATCCCACACGGCATTGAGGTCCGGCAGGATCGCTAGGTCCGACAGGAAGATCGACGCCGTGAGCAGGCGACTGCGGTCGCTGCCCGCCTCCTGCAACAGGCCGTCTATTCGCGAGAGCACCTCCTCGACCTGATCGGGAACAGGCCCGCCCCGATGGTCGATCGCGACCTGACCCGACAGATAGACCACATGGTTATGAACCACGGCGCCGCTCATGCGCGGGTTGGCGGCTATGCGATTTATGTCGGCCATCGGGGCGTGCTCCTCAGAAGGAATAACGGAGCGTAGCCCCGTACATCCGCGGTTCGTTGTACATGCGCTGGTTGACGCCAAGACTGGAATTGATCAGCGACGCGCCGCCGATCTTGAAGGTCGTGTTCGTCAAATTGGTGACGTACAGGCCCAGATCGAAGCTGCTGCCGAAAATCTCCCGCCAGTCGACGTTCAGGTCGATCGTCTGCGTCGCCCGCTCGCGGCTTTCTCCGTCGAAGACATTGGTGCCGTTGGGCAGGGTGATGAATGGAACGAGGCCGAGGATGATCGAGCTCTTATAGGCCCAGTTCATCGAGCCCGAGATCTTGCCGAGCGATTCATCGACCGGCAGCGTCCATTGCGCGTTCACGTTCAGCTTGTGGCGGGGCGTGAACGGAAAGATGCGCCCCGACTGGCGGGTCGGCGCGTTGGTTGCCGGGTCGCGCCGCGAATAGTCGAGGAAGGCGCCATATTTGGCCGAGGTGTAGGCGTAGGACATCAGCACGCTGAAGTCGCGCGTCGGCGCCACGGTCACGTCGATTTCCGCGCCCTTGATCTTGGCCGAGGCGGCGTTGACCAGCGCGCTGACATTGGCGGTGCCGACGCCGAAGGTCTGGTTGATCTGCGCATCCTTCAGCCATTGATAATAGGCAGCGATGTTGGTGCGCAGGCTCCACTCACCCAGCCGGAAATCCGATTTCAAACCCAGCTCGACATCGCGCAACGTCTCCGGCTGATAGCGGAAGAGCGAGATCGCATCGGGGATCGGGGGAGTCGCGAGCAGTGCCGGCGCCGCGAGCGGGTTGGTGCCGCCAGCCCGGTAACTCTGGCGATGGGAAATATAGACCATCGTGCCCGGCGAGAGCTTATAGTCGAAGCCGACCGTATAGGCATCACTGTTCGCCTTGGCGACGAAGTCGGCCCGGCAGGGGTCGGCCTGCGCCGGATTGGCGACCGTCGTTCCGGTTGCCCCGGTGACGCAGCGTCCGTTGGTGACCTGATAGAGCGTCAGCGCCCGCCGATCGTGCGTCCAGCGATAGCCGGCGTTGAGGGTCAGCCCTTCGAGCGAGCCACCGAAACCATAGCTGAGATTGGCGAAGATCGCGCGCGAGGTGTCGTCGATATACTGGTTCGTGTCGGTTGAAGATCCGAACACGGAGGTCTGGTGCTGATAGTTTGCATTGGGGGTGTCGAGATCGGCGCCGAACAAACCCACGATATATTTGAGCCGGTCGTCGAACGCCTGACCCTGCAGCTGCAGTTCCTCGCTGATCTGCCGGATGTTGAGGCCCCATGGCGAACCGGGATCGCGCGCGTTGCAGGTGGCGGGTGTCGAACAGGTGTCGAAATGCAGGATCGTCAGCGGCGATCCGTCGAAGTCGAAGCGGTTGACCTGCTTGAAGCGGCGATAGCCGAAGATGTTCTTGAGGATCAGGCCATCGGCGATGTCATAGCTGGTGATGTTCGACACGCCCATGGAGCGCTTCTTGTCGATGCCGTCGACATTGCTGAAGGTCGTGTGCGGGCCGGCGGCATTCTGGCGGGCGAGCGCCTGTGAAACCGCGCCTTGGAAGAGCGTCGGGATCAGCGCGGCGGGGTTCACCGCCGCCAGGATGTTCGAGCTGCCATTGGTGGTCGACCGGAAGATGTCCGCCACGAGGATGTTCGAGAGGCGGTCGGTCGGATCCCAGCCGATCGAGATGCGGCCGCTGACGAAATCGCGGTCATCCTGGCGCTTGCCCGTCGTCGCGTTGCGGGTGAAGCCGTCGCGCTTGAGGCCCTTGCCTGCGACGCGGACGCGCAGCGTATCGCTGATCGGCAGGTTGAGCGCGCCTTCGATGCCGCGGTTTTCGTAATTGCCATATTCGGCCATCACATAGCCGCCCAGTTCGGTTCCCGGCTGGCGCGGCTCGAACAGCACGGCGCCACCGGTCGAGTTGCGCCCGAACAAAGTGCCCTGCGGGCCTTTCAGAACCTGGACATTCTGCAGGTCGTAATAATAGCCGGGGCCGCCGCCGTCGCCGATCGGCAGCGGGACCTGTGCGAAATAGGCGGGGACCGTGACCTGCTGGCCCGAGATCGAGGCACCCGATCCGGACTGGCCGCGGATCACATAATTCTCCTCGTCGCGGCTGCTCTGCGCGGAGGTGAGGGCGGGGACGATCTTCGACAGGTCGGTCGCGTTCTGGATGCGCTGCTTTTCGAGGATTTCTCCGGTGAAGGCCTGCACCGCGATCGGAATGTCCTGCAGCGCTTCCTCGCGGCGGCGTGCCGTGACGACGATGTCGGCAATCTGGCTTTCATTCACGGCGGGCGTCGTCGAGGACGGCCCGGATTGCTGGGCGAGCGCGGCGCTGCCCGGCACAAGGTGCAAAGCGGCGATGCCGCACATCAGCATGTGCTGCCTGTTCATTTCCCTCTCCTTTTCGTGCGCGTCATTTTATCTTTGTCGGGGTGCGCAGACCCCCGTCACTCGTTCAGGCGCGGTGCGATCAGCCCTCCGTCGATCGGCACGGCGGCGCCGGAAATATAGGATGCGTCGTCCGAGAGCAGGAAGGCGATCGCCTTGCCGAACTCCTCCAGCCGGCCAACCCGGTCGAAATGCGACATCTTGTCGAGAAAGGCCTGGCGTTCGGGCGTGCGGCTGGGGTGGGGCGGGTTGCCCAGCACCACGGCGTTCACATTAACCCCGAAGCGGGCGACCTCCTTTGACACCGAGCTCACCAGAGCGTGCAGCGCCAGCTTGCCCGAGGCATAGGCGCTGCCCGATTCCTGGCCGAGCACGGCGGAGATCGAGCTTACGCACACGACCTTGCCATAGCCGCGCGTGACCATCCCCGGCAGCAGCGCATGGAACAGCATCGCCTGGGTGAAGAAGTTCATCTCGAAGATCGCGCGGAAATGGGCGAAGTCGGATTTCGCGAACTCTGCCCAGGGCGTCATCGGCGGCCCGCCGCCGGCATTGTTCGCGAGCAGATCCACCTTGCCATGGGCGGCATTGGCCGCGCCGACGAACGCCTCGATGAACGCCGGATCCATGACGCTGCCGACATGCGTCGTCACCTTGACGCCATGGCCGCGCAGCTGTTCGGCCGTTTCGTTCAGCCGGGCCTCGTCGACATCGTTGAGCGCGAGTTCGGCGCCACCGCGGGCCAGTTGCTCGGCGGTCGCTGCGCCGATGCCGCGACCAGCGCCCGTGACCAGCGCGACCTTGCCCGCGAAGCGGCTCACGCGCCCTTCCTTGCGCGCGGGTCGGAGAACATCGGGTTGGCGGCGTTGTTCGTCCAGATCTGATGCTTCACGAAGCGCCAGTCGCCGGTCGCCTTGCTGAAGCTGAACAGATAGGTGCCCTCGTGCAGCCCATGCTGCCACTCGTCATTTTCCTGTCCGACGAGAGCCATCTGATAATGGCACAGCGCCCATGCGGACTGGTTGTCGTCCGACACGCGCACGACCTGAGTGCCGATCAGATGGCGGATTTCGAGCCCGACGATCTTCGTCAGGTCGCGCGGCGGGGCGACGACGCCTTCGCGGCGGGGCAGGGCAGGCTTGGCATGAAGACCGATGAGGTTGTCGCGACCCTTCACCGTCTCGTCGAGCGTACCCTTCATGACGCGCTCGATATTCTCGTCATAGAGGCGCTCGAGCACATCCCAGCCGCGGCTGTCGCAGGCGAAGGCATATTCGTTGATCATCTCCTGGATCCGCATCTTGTCGGTCAGATACTGGACCTTGTCCTCCAGGGTGGTGCGTTCGCGCTCGATGGCGGGGGCCAGTTCGCGCCAGCAGGCATAAGCGTCATACAGCATGCGTCATTCTCCTCGTGGGTCGGGGCAGCGGGCGGCGGCGATCAGATCGGCCCGCCGCTTCCGCCCGCGACGTTGATCAGTTCGCCATTGATGAAGGCGCCGTCCTCGCTGCACAGGAAGGCAGCGGTTCCCGCAATCTCCTCGGGCTTGCCGAGCCGGCCGACCAGCGACAGTTTCGACATGAAGGCGATCTCCTGTTCGGAGCGGTTCCGCTTCATCAGCGGCGTAAGAATGGGCCCTGGAGCGATCACATTGGCGCGGATGCCCTGCGCGGCATGATCGATCGCGAGCGATTTGGTCAGCGAGATGACCCCGCCCTTGGCCGCGACATAAGCGGGGTTGCGGCCCATGCCGGAAACGCCCGCGCCGGAGGCGATGTTGACGATCGAGCCGCCGCCGTCCTGCGCGATGCGCGGGATCGCCGCCTTGCACATCAGGAAGGTGGAGGTGAGATTGAGGCGGACCCAGAAGTCCCACTCGTCCTCGTCAAACTCGACGACGGTCTTGCCGGGGCGGCTTCCTCCGACGATGTTGATGAGCAGGTTCAGACCGCCGAAGCGTTCGACGGCGAGCGCTACCGCTGCGGTAGCATCGGCAAGGCTGGTGGCGTCGGAGCGCTGGGTCACGATGTTGGTGCGGCCCTCGGCCGTTTCGGCGAGACCGGCTTCGTCAATGTCGGTAGCGATGACCTTGGCGCCGCGCTCGGCGAAGAGCCGGGCAGTCGCCTGCCCGATGCCTGCACCAGCGCCCGTGACCAGCGCAACCTTACCGTCCAACTGCATATCCCCTCCCTGTCGGAGGGGCAGGCCGCATCGCGCGCTGGGACGATTCGTCCCGCGATGCTTGTTCCCCTCCACGCCATGACGACTCTTTATTGGTTAAATTGGCTATCTATTATAAAATAGGCTGGCAAGGCCTTAAGCTCTGCGTTGCCGAACGGAGATCGCGACCCCGCCGATCAGGAGCGCCGCCGCCGCGACGAGGAAGGCGTTGTGGATGCCGATCGCCGCCCGAAGCGGGGTCATGATCAGCGGATTGATGAAGTCGGCGATGTAGAGGACGGTGAACTCCAGGCCGACGGCGCGCGCGCGGATCTCGGGCGGTACGCGATTGAGCAATATGCCGCCGATATGGGGCGGTATCATGCCGCCGCCGCCGCCCGACAGCACCGCGCCCAGCGTCAGCAGCGCGACGCTGCTCGAAAAGCCGATGATGGCAAGACCCGTCGCCATCATCAGCACCAGCATGACCTGCACGCCCCGTTCGCCGAACCAGGCGTAGAAGCGCCCGTAGCAGCCGCCGAAAACGCCTCCCGCGAGAACGCCCGAGGCGATCACCACCGATCGCACCAGCGGACTGTCGAAGCCATCCTCGGCGAGCAGGAAGGAAAGCTGGATCGAGGTCATGAAATAGCCGACGAACAGGAACATGGCTAGCGCGTAGACCGGCCACAAGGCGACCAGCGGGCGCAGCGATGCCCGTTCCTCGCGCGGGGCCGTCCGTCCCACCCCCCGCGGCAGGCCGGTGACCGCCAGGGTCAGGACGACGAAGGCGATCATGTAGAGGAGGAAGGGCGTGCGCCAGCCGCCCGCCTCGGCCAGCAGGCCCGACATCAGCAGCCCGCTGACCGCGAAGACGCCCGCGACGGCACTCTGATAGCCGAGCAGGCGCGCACGGGCGACGCCCTCGAACCAGCTGCCGACGATTACGCCGATCGCCGTGCCGATCTGCGCCACGCACAGGCCCAGCAGGAAACGCGCGACGAGGAGATAGGGCAGGCTGTCGATGAAATAGCCGCTGACGCCCAGGACCCCATATCCCGACAGCGCCGCGATCATCACCGGGCGCGGCCCCCAGCGCTCGACCGAGAGGCCGCCCAATATGCCGCCCAGAATCACGCCGATGGCCGGCATGGTCAGGATCATCTGCGCGGCGAAGGCGCCTTGGTTCCGGCCGCCGAAATGCTCGGCGATGGTCGGCAGGACCGGGCCGAGGGCGGCGAACATCAGCGCCATGAGCGGCGCGCCGCCCAGCAGCGTGACCCGAGCGACGCCACCGCGCCAGCCCGGCGGAATCCCTACGAAGGCGAGGCGTTCCTCTGCCAGCATATCCTCTCTCCTCGTCTATCATTATTGTTATCTTAGATAGGTAAGAAGGCTGGCATATTTCGCCGGTGCTGTGAAGCGTTGCGATGCGAAGGCTCAGACGGCTAATTTGGTTGTGAGCTTGACCTCTTCGAGCACCGCATAGGTGCGCGTCTCGCGGACGCCGGGCATGGCGGTCAGGATGTCGCCGAGAAAGGTCCGGTAGGCGGACATGTTCGAGACTCGCACCTTGAGCAGATAGTCGAACCCGCCCGCGACCATGTGGCATTCCATCACCTGGGGAACGCGGCGGACATGTTCGGAAAAGGCCCGGAAGACGTCGTCGGTCGTGCGATCGAGCATCACTTCGATGAAGATCATCAGCGCCTGGTCGAGCTGTTCGGGGTCGAGCAGCGCTGTATAGCCCGTGATCACGCCGCGCTCACGCAGCCTCTTCACGCGGTCGAAGCACGCGGCGGGGGACATGCCGCAGAGCTGGGCCAGCGCCTGGTTCGTGATTCGACCGTCTTCCTGCAGGACCCGCAGCAACCGGCGGTCGGTTTCGTCGATCTGAACAAGCTTCGGATCAGGAGCGGCCATTTTCAAATCTCTTCGCTGCAGACGGTCGTAATATGAAGCACATTCGGCGATCCGGAGAATATCATAGAGATATGTCGGCAAACAGTGCCGATCTGCGAGGATCGAATGGCCAATCAGCTTTCCAAATGGGATATTATCGACGGCGGCAAATATCAGGACGAGGCCGAGGTCGTCCGCTCGCTGCTCGATCGGCAGCCTTTCGATCCCGGACAGCGGGCCGCCGTGGTGGCCGAGGCGGTCGCGCTCGTCGAGGGCGCGCGCTCGGCGACCAAGAAGCAGGGCGTCGTCGAAAGCTTCCTGCAGCAATTCTCGCTCGGCACGCGCGAAGGCCTGGCCTTGATGTGCCTCGCCGAGGCACTGTTGCGCACGCCCGATGCCGACACGCGCGACCGGTTGATCGCGGAGAAGATCGGGGCGGCCGACTGGGCGAGCCATCTCGGCAAGTCCGACAGCCTGTTCGTCAATGCCTCGACCTGGGGACTGATGCTGACCGGGCGCCTCGTCGACGTCGACGAGGAGGCCAGGCGCGACCTGGGCGGCTTTCTGAAGCGCATCACGGCGCGCCTCGGCGAACCGGTGATCCGCCAGGCCGTCGGCGCCGCGGTGCGCATGATGGGTGAGCAGTTCGTCCTCGGCCGCACGATCGGTGATGCGCTGTTGCGGGCCTCGAAGGAGGATTTTCTCTGCTCGTTCGACATGCTGGGCGAAGGTGCCCGGACGGCCGCCGACGCCGAGCGCTATGAGCGCATCTATGCCGATGCCATCGAGGCTGTCGGGCAATCCGCCGCGGGCGCCGGGCCGGAACTGGGCCATGGCGTGTCGGTCAAGCTGTCGGCACTGAGCCCGCGCTACGAGGCGGTGCAGGAGGCCCGTGTCTGGGACGAGCTCTACCCGCGCGTGAAGCGCCTCGCCCTGATCGCGGCGCGCCACGATCTCAACTTCGCGATCGATGCCGAGGAGGCCGACCGGCTCGTCATCTCGTTGAAGATGATCGAGCGGCTGGTGAAAGAGCCGGAACTGGGCAGCTGGCAGGGGCTGGGCGTCGTCGTCCAGGCCTATCAGAAGCGTGGCCTCGCCGTGATCGGCGCCTTGCGGGATCTGGCGGAAAGCAGCGGGCGCCGGATCATGGTGCGCCTGGTGAAGGGCGCCTATTGGGACAGCGAGATCAAGCGTGCGCAGGTCGCTGGGCGGCCCGACTATCCGGTGTTCACCACCAAGGCCGCGACCGACCTGTCCTATCTGGTCTGCGCCCAGGCACTGATCGCTGCGAGCCCTGCGCTTTATCCGCAATTTGCCAGCCACAACGCCCATACGCTGGCCGCCGTCCGCCGTATGGCAGAGCAGGCCGGCGCGGTCATCGAGCATCAGCGCCTTCATGGCATGGGCGAGGCGCTCTATCAGGCCGCGGAACACCGCTATGGCATGCTGCGCCTGCGTGCCTATGCGCCGGTGGGCGGGCATGAGGAACTGCTGCCCTATCTGGTCCGCCGCCTCCTCGAAAATGGAGCCAATACGAGCTTCGTCCACGCCTTGCTCGACGAGCAGGTGCCCGCCGATCTGGTCGTTGCCGACCCGATCGCGGCCGTCGCGGCGCAGCCCGATCGCCACCCCCGCATTCCCGTACCCGCCGACATCTACGGCGCCGGCCGGAGCAACCCGCTGGGCCGCGATTATTCGCTGGTGGAGGCCCGTAACATCGCCGCCCGCATGACGACCCTGACGGCGGGAGAGCGTGAGACTTCCGGCGCGATCGTCGAAGGACGGCTCGTCGCAGCCGCGTCCGAACCCGTTACCAGCCCTGCGGACCGGGGGCGCGTCATCGGCTATGTATCGACGACCACGCCTGCCGATATCGACCGTGCCATCAAGCTGGCGCGCAAGGCCCAGCCGGGCTGGAACCGGCTGGGCGGCACCGGCCGTGCGCCGATCCTGCGGGCTATGGGCGATGCGCTCGAAGCGGAGATGGATGGTCTCATCGCGCTGCTGTCGCTGGAAGCGGGCAAGACCCTCAACGACGGGGTCGCCGAAGTTCGCGAGGCGATCGACTTCTGCCGCTATTATGCCGAACTGGCCGAGCGTCAGTTCGGGGCGCCGACGATCCTGGCCGGCCCGGTCGGGGAAACCAACCAGCTCGAACTGGGCGGGCGCGGTGTGTTCGCCTGCATAAGCCCGTGGAACTTCCCGCTCGCCATCTTCACCGGGCAGATCGC
The DNA here is from genome assembly GCF_011044255.1 of Rhizorhabdus phycosphaerae. NCBI lineage: Bacteria > Pseudomonadati > Pseudomonadota > Alphaproteobacteria > Sphingomonadales > Rhizorhabdaceae > Rhizorhabdus > Rhizorhabdus phycosphaerae. The sequence goes on along the minus strand of NZ_CP049107.1, from coordinate 1,421,105 downwards.
CGCGGCCCTCGCCGCCGGCAATGCGGTGCTCGCCAAGCCGGCCGAGCAGACGCCGCTGATCGCGGCCCGCGCAGTGCGCCTGTTCCACAAGGCGGGGCTCGACCCGGCGCTGCTCGCGCTGTTGCCGGGCGACGGTGCCACGGTCGGCGGCGCGATCGTCAACAATCCGGGCATCGACGGCGTGGCCTTCACCGGCGGGACCGAAACCGCCTGGGCGATCAATCGCCAGCTGGCGGCGCGCAATGGGCCGATCATCCCGTTCATCGCGGAAACGGGCGGCCTCAACGGCATGTTCGTCGACACGACCGCGCTCAAGGAACAGGTGGTGGACGATGTGGTCCTGTCGGCCTTCGGGTCTGCGGGTCAGCGCTGTTCGGCGCTCCGCCTGCTGTTCGTGCCGCACGACAGCGCGGACGAACTGATCGCGACGATCCGGGGCGCGATGGAGGCATTGGTCATCGGCGATCCGTCGTCGCCGGCCACCGATGTCGGGCCGGTCATCGACGCCGAGGCCCGCGCTGCGCTCGAGGCGCATCGCGAGCGGCTATCGCGCGAGGCGGTGATCCTCCACAGCTGCGAGGCGCCGTCCGGCGGCGATTTCTTCGCGCCTTTGATGGCCGAGATTCCGAGCGCGGACTTCCTCGAGCGTGAGGTCTTCGGCCCCATCCTGCATGTCGTCCGCTACGACCCCGCCGATCTGGCGAAGGTCGCCGGACGTCTGGCTTCGCGCGGCTATGGCCTGACCCTGGGCATCCACAGCCGGATCGAGCGCTTCGCTGCCGAAGTCCGCGATCTGGTGCCCGCCGGCAACGTCTATGTGAACCGCTCGATCATCGGCGCGGTGGTCGGGGTGCAGCCTTTCGGTGGCGAAGGTCTGTCGGGTACCGGCCCGAAAGCCGGTGGGCCGCATGCGCTGCTGCGTTATGCGACCGAGCGTGCGCTGTCGGTGAACATCACAGCGCAGGGCGGCGATCCGGCACTGCTCAATCTCTGATCCGAAGCCTGGTTCGCGGCGCGGGCATTGCGCGTCGCGAACATCAGGAAGCGGCCGAGCAGGCTGCATTGGCAACTACCGACGTTACGCATCACGCCACCCCTGTCGAAATCGGCCCTATCGAATCTGCGTGCCCTATTGCATGAGCAGGTGACGGGGCCATGACAGCGACGGATCGGATGCTGCGACGATGCTGACATTGCTGGGCGCCGTGCTGGGGCTGGTCTTCGGCAGCTTCATCGGCGTGATCGTGATCCGATGGCCGCAGGGCCGATCGGTCGTTGCGGGGCGATCGGCCTGCGATCATTGCGGCGCTACGGTACGGGCGCGCGATCTGATTCCGATCGTCAGCTATGTTCTGCTCCGGGGACGTGCGACCTGTTGCGGCGGGCGGATCGATCCGCTCCATATGGTCGCCGAGGCGGGCGGGTTGATGATCGGAACCCTTGCGGTGGTGGCGACCCCGTCGCCGTCGCATGCGCTGTGTGCCGCAGTCATGGGATGGCTCCTGCTGGCACTCGCCTTGCTCGACCTTCGGCATTTCTGGCTGCCCGACCGGCTGGTAGCGGCGCTGGCGGTCGCGGCGATGCTCCCTATCGCCTTCGGCCTGCCGCCCGCCCTGTTCGATCGGTTTGCTGGCGGCGTTGCCGCCTGGCTTGCTTTCATGGCGATACGGTTCCTCTATCGACGCCTGCGCGGGCGCGAGGGGATGGGGGCCGGGGACGCCAAGCTCTTCGGCGCGCTGGGCCTGTGGCTCGGCTGGCGCCTGTTGCCGTTGCTGTTGTTGCTGGCGGCCCTCGGTGGGCTCGTTGTCGCGCTGGCGACCGCGATCGGGCGGGGTGGCATCGATCGATCGAGCCGCCTGCCCTTCGGTCTGTTCCTTGCGCTGGCGTCCTGGCCGCTGGGGTTGCTGTTGCTGTCCGGCGGGCTGGCGCCGGCGAATTGAAGCCGCTGTCGGATTCGCTCGCGGCTCGTGCCGGGAGGCTGATCGATCGGTTGAGGATCGGAAAAAGCACTCTACGATAAAGTGGATAGCAGCTCAGGAGAGCCCGCATGTCCTACGCCCATTCCGCGCGAGCGACCTTCGCCAATATGCTCGGTACGCTGGACCATCTCGTCGGCAGGGCGATCGATGTCGGTATGACAGACGATGTGCTGGCGGAAAAACTGACCGAGGACATGTTTCCGCTCGAATTGCAGTTTCGCATTGCCATCAACCAGGTTCTGCTGGCGTTCAATCAGGTCGGAGGGCAGGAGGTTCCCCTGGAGGAGAGTGCTTACCCGTCCCTCGTCGAGCTTCGCGAACGGATCGCGGCGGTTCGTTCGCTGGTCGACGTGGCCGACCCCGCCGGGTGGGTCGATGCCGGCGCGCCGGTCGATCTGACGCTGCCGAATGGCGTCCGCTTCCTGATGTCCGCAGCGGAGGACATCCAGGACTGGATCATGCCCAATTTCTATTTTCACGTCACGATGGCCTATGCGTTGCTCCGCAAAGCAGGTCTTTCGATCGGGAAGATGGATTATCTGCCCCATATGGAACGCCACAAGGTTTCGGTCGCGCAATAGCGGGTCCCGGTCTAGGCCAAGCGCGCCAGACCATTGCGGCTGCCTGATGATTAGCTGGAGCTCTGAGATGCGTGCCTCAAAGCCGTCTCAAGGCCACCAAGGGTGCAGGGCTTGCGAATGATGGGATCGCTTGCGCTGATGCCTTCCGCATAAGCGCTGATGAAGATGATATCCAGATCGGGATGGCGCTTCTTGGCCTCGCGGGCAAATGTGAAGCCCGTCATACCCGGCATCCGAATGTCCGTCAGCAGCAGGTCCACGGCGGATCGCTGCGTGCTCATCCACGAAAGAGCGGTAAGAGCATCGGAAAATTCGAGTACGAAATGCGACAATTCGCGTAGCATATCTGAAATTACGCTACGCACTAGTTCATCATCGTCGACGCAAACAATTACCATAAGAGAAGCTCACCGAATATTACGCTCTTATGGCAACGATCATGAACTGTTTGCGATCCGGTTTTACAGGCTGTTACGGGATATCGCGTATATCCGGCTATTCGCAGTGAGATATGTACGGGTTCGCTGTACATCATTAAGGAAGGCCACGCGATCGACCATCGTCACGATCGTGTCACTCTCGAATAATTCCGGCCGTCTTGCTCTCTGGGGCCAATGCCCGCCAGTTCACCCAGGCGGTCCCTCTCTGTCTTCGAAGGCATAAGCGCTTCCTGCGGGACGACATCGAAATGCCCGACATAGCCCACATGGTCTGACAGCATCGTACCGTCGGGTTCACGCCCGAACGGCACGGAGACGGCGCGCACCGCAAGGCTGGAGTGGGCACCAGCGAATAGGAATTGCCGATCCTTCCCGCGCCGATAGGTGGCGATGGCATCGTTAATGGTGCCACCCGGGCAGGATGGCGCAGCGGCAACGCAGCGCGACAGCGCATCGGCGAGCGGCCCCGAGGCTCTGAGACTCAGGGCTTCTGCGATCAACGCCTGTCTTTCCGTACTGCGGCCGATGTTGAAGTCGCCCGCCACGATAAGCGGACGGGCCGCGTCCAGCGTTTTGAGGAAGCGGCCGAGTGCCAGCGCCTGGCGGCCATAAGCTGCGTTGGCGCGACCCACCGCAACGCCGGATGCCTTGCGCGCGTTGAGGTGCAGGTTGACGATGGTTACCGGCCCGCTGCCACCGGGCAATTCGACCTGCGCCGCCATCGCCGCCTTGTTCGCAAGGCAGTCGAACCCGGCGCAGGCATCGGCGAACGCCATGCTGCTTACCCGGCCGATCGGGTAGTCGGACAGGATTACGAGCCCGCTGTCGAGCAGCTTGCCGATGCCCTCGCCGCGCATGCGATCTGGATTGTCGGACCTGCTCGTTGTCCTGCTATCCGCGTTGTCTGCCGAGGGGCCGAAGGCAAGGAAGGCATAGCCCGAGGATCGTGCCATCTCCCGCGCATCGTCCGAAAAGACCTCCTGAAGCAGGACGATGTGCGGCTGTCGTCCGGTGGCCCGCAAGGCGCGCAGCCGGTTCGCCATGCGCAGCAGGGATGCTCGGCGGTTGATCCGCGCGGGCCAGGGCAGACCCTCGACATTGTATGTCATGACCGAGAGCGGCGCGGCGATCGGCTGCGACAGGGGATCGAACCCGTCCTTGTCGCCGGCGGCCCCGCGCGCCGCCGCCAGGATCAGTCCGCAGCCCAGCAAGGTTGCGGTGATCCGGCTTCGTCTCGATGTGATCCAGCGCGCGAACATGGCCCGCCTATGGCGATCGCGGGTGGCGTCCTTTTGACAGGTCGATGGCGATTTTCTTTGCGAATGGCGTCAGTTCCAAGACGGCAGGCGCTGGCGGAAAGGGAGGGAACGGAGGATCGCACGAAAATGGACCTAATCCTGCTTGCACAGTGCGAGGCCGCGCGAGACATCGAGCCAAAAGGGGGGGCGCTATGCAACGCAATCTTATCGGTTTTCTAATCGGCTCCGTATCGTTCGGAGCCGTGGCTTCCGCAGAAACGGATCTCGCCGCAGCCTTTGGTGCACGCGAGCAGATCCAGCAGATCAGCATGTCGCCCGACGGGACGCGTCTGGCCTATGTCGTCCCCACCAAAGGGCAGGGAGCGGCGCTGCTGACCTTCGCGCCCGGCATCGATAGCGAGCCCAAGGTGGCTTTGGTGTCCGACGGCGAAACCGATCGGCTTTCGGGTTGCAACTGGATCGCCAACACCCGGCTGGTCTGCGATCTCTGGGGCCTCACGCGGCCGCCCGAACTGGCCAATTACGGTATCATCGCCTTCAGCCGCGTGGTCGCGGTCGATATCGATGGCGGCAATCCCAAGGTTCTCAGCAAGTCGACCGGGGCCTACTCGCGCGGTTACAACACCGATGGTGGGACGGTCATCGACTGGCTGCCCGAAGAAGACGGTGCGGTTCTCATGACGCGGACGCAGATGGCGGACGATCGCCTGGGCACGCGCCTGGGCAGCAGTGAGGCCGGGACGGTCGTCGACCGGATCGACAGCCGCACCCTTGCAAGCAGCAGGATCGAGCGGGCAGAGGAGAATGTCAGCAGATATCTTACTGACGGGCACGGGCATGTCCGCATCAAGGGGATCGAACTGATCGAGGCGAACCGCAATTCCGGGGTGATCCGCTATTATTATCGCCCGGTCGACGGCAAGAAATGGGAGCAGCTCTCCTCATATAATTATATGGACAGGACCGGCTTCCTGCCGGTCGCGGTCGATCATGAGCGCAATGCGGTCTATGGCTTCGACAAGGAAGAAGGCCGCAGCGCGCTCTATCGCATGGCGCTGGATGGTAGCGGCAGCAGGGAGCTTCTCCTCGCGCGTCCCGATGTCGATGTGGACGATGTCATCCAGATCGGGCGACGCAACAGGGTGGTCGGCGCCACCTATGCGACCGACGTTCGCAAGTCGGTCTATTTCGACGAGAAAATCGCGAAGCTGCGTGACGCCCTTTCAAAGGCGCTACCCGATCAGCCGATGGTCTCGATCGTCGATTCCAGCCTGGACGAGAACAAGCTCCTCATCCGGGCAGGCAGCGACAAGGATCCCGGGGTCTATTATATCCTCGACCGTACGACGAAGCAGATGGCGACTTTTCAGCCGATCCGCCCGCAACTCGAGGGCGTTAAGCTGGCAGAGATGCGGCCGGTAAGCTTCCCCTCGGCCGATGGGACGATGATCCCGGCCTATCTCACGCTTCCGGCTGAAGGAACGGGCCGGAATCTGCCCGCCATCGTAATGCCGCACGGTGGCCCGGGGTCACGTGACGAATGGGGCTTCGACTGGATGGTGCAATATTATGCCGCGCGCGGATATGCCGTACTCCAGCCAAATTTCCGGGGATCGACGGGCTATGGCGACGACTGGTTCCAGAAGAACGGTTTCCGGTCCTGGCCGACGGCTATTGGCGATGTCACCGATGCTGGCCGCTGGCTGGTCAAGCAGGGCATTGCTGCGCCCTCCAGGCTCAGCATAGTCGGCTGGTCCTATGGCGGCTATGCCGCGCTGCAATCGGCGGTGGTCGATCCGACCCTGTTCAAGGCCGTCGTCGCCATCGCGCCTGTGACGGACCTGCCCGCCTTGAAGGAGGATGGGCGCTGGTGGACCACCTATCGTCTCGACGCCGCCTATATCGGCGATGGGCCTCAAGCGATTCAAGGTTCACCCGCGCGCCGCGCTGCCAGTATCAAGGCGCCGGTGCTGATGTTTCACGGCACGATGGACCGCAACGTCAATGTCGAGCAGTCCAAGTTGATGGATGCGGCGTTGAAGGCTGCGGGGGGAAATAGCCGCCTGGTGATCTTCAATAATCGCGATCACTATATCGAGGACAACGAGATGCGGGCGCAAATGCTGCGCGAGAGCGATGCCTTCATGCGCAAGGCGTCGGGCATGTAGGCCCTGGGTCAGGGGGGCGCGTGTTGCGCTCCCTTGCCACAGTCAGTTTGTTGATCCGACTCTTCGGGACGCGGTCGCGGTCAGTACAGGGTCGGATGGCGATGGCGAAGATAGTCGAACAGACCCTCGACCTGCGCACGCGAATAGCCAGTGCCGATCATGGCTTCTATTTCGGTGCCGTCGATCCTTTCGGCATGATGGCGTGCCAGCGAGGCGAAGCGGCGGAGTTTTTCGAGGCGCGCATCGGCCAGCGGCCGAGGCAGGCGCAGGCCTAGAGCCCATTCGACGAAGCGGCCAAGGCGGCTTGCGGAGTCTATTTCGCGGCTGGCGTCGATGCGTTCGGCCAGTCCGATCACGCGCAACTCGGTCGGCGTGAAGAGGCTGGCGTCGATCGCCGCTGGTGCGCGCACTTCCCCATCGAGCGGGGTGAAACCCATATAGGCCATATCGGAACTCCCTGACCGATGTAACCGATCGGTACAACGGCGCATGTACCGATCGGTTACATGGTCGTCAAGCCTCTCGACCATGGCAGCGGATTTTTGTTTTCACGCTTTCCGACATGGCAGTTTCGGAAGGTATTCCGCGCCGGAAAGTGCATGTTACCATTTGATGACATGGATTGCGGCGGCATTCTTGCGGGCCAACCCCGTCGGGGCTGTGCGTTGTAACAATCATGTAACAGGGCGCCAGTAAGCGGGCCTCAGCCGGCAGCAGCCGGGATCGGAGACTCAACGCATGTTCAAGAAATTCGCCGGCGCGATTGGCGCGGCGGTCATCCTCGCCAGCACAGCTTCGGCCGCCATGGCTGGTGCGATTTCGGGCGCGGGAGCGACCTTCCCGGCGCCGCTCTACGCCAAATGGGCGGAGGTCTATAAGGCGAGCACCGGCATCGGTCTCAACTATCAGGCGATCGGTTCGGGCGGCGGCATCAAGCAGATCAAGGCGAAGACCGTCGATTTCGGTGCATCGGACAAGCCGTTGAAGCCCGAAGAACTAGCTGCGTCGGGGCTTTACCAGTTTCCGACCGTGATGGGCGGCGTGGTCCCGATCGTCAATCTTCCGGGTGTTCAGCCGGGCCAGCTGAAGCTTTCCGGCGCTTTGCTGGCGGACATCTTCATGGGCCGGGTCCTGAAATGGAACGACCCGCGCATCGTTGCCCTGAACAAGGGCGTCAAGCTTCCGCCGCTTCCGATCACCGTCGTTCACCGCTCGGATGGTTCGGGTACGTCCTTTCTCTTCACCAGCTATCTGGCGATGAAGAATCCGACCTGGGCTTCGAAGGTCGGCGCCAGCGATGCCGTGTCCTGGCCGACCGGCATCGGCGGCAAGGGCAATGACGGCGTCTCGGCTTTCGTCAAGCAGACGATGGGGTCGATCGGCTATGTCGAATATGCCTATGCCAAGCAGAACAAGGCGAGCTTCGTCCTGCTGCAGAACAAGGCTGGCAAGTTCGTTGCGCCGGCGGCTGCCAATTTTGCGGCGGCTGCGGCCGGCGCGCAATGGGCGAAGGCGCCGGGCAATTATGTGCTGCTGCTCGATCAGCCGGGTGTGCAGAGCTGGCCCATCACGGGGGCGAGCTTCATCCTCGTCTATCGCAACCAGGCCGATGCGGCTGCGGGTGCGAGCGTGCTGAAATTCTTCGACTGGGCCTATAAAGCGGGCGACGCCACGGCGGCACAGCTCGATTATGTGGCGCTGCCGGCGCCGGTCAAGGCACTGGTGCGCAAGCAATGGCTTGCCAACGTCAAGGCTGGCGGTAAGCCGGTCTACGTTGCACGCTGATCAACTCGTCGACCCGAGAAGGCTGCAAAGGGGGCAGGCGAGGGTGATCGGCATCCGCGCCGCTTTACGGGAACAGGACAATGGCCAGCGCCGCATCTGACACCGCTCGTTTCGGTCCGTCGCGTTCGACGGGTGAGGCGATATTCCAGGCCGCCTGCCTCGGTGCGGCGACGATGCTGCTCGTCACGCTGGGGGGCGTGGTGGTCAGTCTCGCCATCGGCGGCTGGCCTGCCTTCGCCGAGTTCGGGCTGGGCTTCCTGACCTCCAGCGAGTGGAATCCCGTCACCGAGGTCTATGGCGCGGCCGGGCCGATCGTCGGCACGCTGATCACCGCCTTTCTCGCGCTGGTCATGGCTCTGCCGCTGGCACTGGGCGTCGCGGTGTTCCTGGTGGAGTTCTGCCCGCGGACCATAGCGCAGCCGGTGGCGATCGCCGTCGAACTGCTCGCGGGTATTCCCTCGATCGTCTATGGCATGTGGGGCCTGTTCGTGCTGGCGCCCTGGTTCGCGGAGCATGTGCAACTCCCGCTGATCATGGAGGCCGAGCCCGGCTCCTGGCAGGAAAGCCTGTTCTCGGGCATCCCGAACGGCGCCAACATCTTCACCGCCTCGGTGATCCTCGCGATCATGATCCTGCCCTATATGGCGGCGGTCTTCCGTGAACTGTTCATGACCGTGCCGGCCCAACTGCGCGAAGCAGCCTATGGCCTCGGCTGCACGCCGTTCGAAGTCGTCCGGTCGGTGATCATTCCCTATGTCCGGCGCGGCGTCGTCGGCGTCGTTATGCTCGGTCTCGGACGCGCCCTCGGCGAGACGATGGCGGTGACCTTCATCATCGGCAACGCGCATGGCTTCCCCGACTCGATCTTCGCCTCCGGGTCGACCATCGCCTCGACCATCGCGAACGAGTTCGCCGAAGCCACCAGCGACATGCACAGCGCCGCGCTGGTCGCGCTCGGCCTGGTGCTGTTCTTCATCACCTTCGGCGTCCTCGCCATCGCCCGGGCGCTGCTCGGCGGCCAGAAATATTGAGGCCCAAGTCATGGATCGCGCCCTGTATCGCCGCCTCTCCAACTATCTGTTCGTCGCGCTCACCGCGATTGCGACGCTGATCGCGCTTACCGCTCTGATTCTCATCCTTTGGTCGCTGCTCACCAAGGGGCTCGGCGGGATCGACGCGAAGATCTTCACGATGACCCAGCCGGCACCGGGGTCGGAGGGCGGCCTGTCCAACGCGATCATGGGCTCGATCATGATGTGCGGTATGGGCCTGCTGATCGCGGTGGTGGTGGGCGTGCTCGCCGGCACCTGGTTGTCCGAATATGGCGGCAGCACGCCTTATGGTGCTGCGGTCCGTTTCCTCAACGACGTGCTTTTGTCGGCGCCATCGATCCTCATCGGTCTGTTCGTCTATGAGATCATGGTGCGGCCCTTCCACGGCTTCTCGGCTATCGCCGGTGCCGTGGCGCTGGCGATCATCGCCATGCCGATCGTAACCCGCACGACCGAGGACATATTGAGCCTGCAGCCCAGCGCCCTGCGCGAAGCGGGCATGGCGCTGGGCGCCAGCCGCGCCTTCGTCATCCGCAAGGTGGTGTGGAAGTCCGCCCGCGCCGGCCTGATCACCGGCGCGCTGCTCGGCTTCGCACGCATCAGCGGCGAAACCGCACCGTTGCTGTTCACCGCGCTCGGCAATCAGTTCTTCTCGGTCGATCCCACGCAGCCCATGGCCAGCCTGCCGACCACCATCTTCCAGTTCGCGCTGTCCGCCTATGAAGACTGGCAGCGCCTGGCCTGGGTCGGCGCGCTGCTGATCGCCGTCGCCGTATTGTCCATCAACATCATCGGGCGCGTCGTCGCCCGGGAGGCCCGCCGATAATGACCGACCTTCCTTCGCATCTGTCCGAAGAGGTCCATCTGGCCTTCCCGCCGAGCGACAGGCTCGCGATCGAAGCGCGGAAGCTGGATTTCTTCTATGGCAAGACCCAGGCCCTGTTCGGGGTCGATCTGCCGGTCGAACGCAACAAGATCACCGCTCTGATCGGCCCGTCGGGTTGCGGCAAGTCGACCCTGCTGCGCGCGCTCAACCGGATCTACGACCTTTATCCGCGGCAGCATGCGGTCGGTCGCATTCTGCTCGACGGCCATGACGTGCTGGCGGATCGCAAGAGCCTGCAGCGGTTGCGCGAGCGTGAGGGCACGATCGACGAGGCGACGATGGTCCGCTCGCCGGTCGACGTCGCGGGCCTTCGCGCGCGCGTGGGCATGGTGTTCCAGAAGCCCACGCCGTTTCCGATGTCGATCTACGACAATGTCGCCTTCGGCGTACGCCTCTACCAGCGCAAGAGCCGCGCGGAGATGGATGTGATCGTCGAGAAGTCGCTGCGTCGCGCCGCGCTGTGGGACGAGGTCAAGGACAAGCTCCACAGCTCGGGCCTCGGCCTTTCCGGCGGTCAGCAGCAGCGGCTCTGCGTCGCTCGCGGCATCGCGGTCGAACCCGACGTCCTTCTGCTCGACGAGCCCGCCTCGGCGCTGGACCCGGTGTCCACCGCGAAGCTGGAAGAGACGCTGATCGAGCTGCGCGAGGATTTCACCATCGTCATCGTGACGCACAACCTCCAGCAGGCGGCGCGCATCTCCAATCATACCGGTTTCATGTATCTTGGCCGGATGATGGAGTTCCAGCCGACCGAGGAACTGTTCGCCAATCCGCGCGGGCAGCGAACCCGCGATTATGTGACGGGCCGCTTCGGCTGACCCTGCCGGCCGGGTCGCGCTCAGGCGCCGCCCGGCACGCGTTCAATTTACCGGTATCGGCACGCGAAGCTCGCATCGCGTGCCGCGGTCGATCGTCGACGCCGCGCTGATGTCGAGCGTGGCCGACAGCGATCGCGCCAGCAGCCGCATCAGGCTTGCTCCGCTGCCATGCCCCTTCTCGGATGGCGCGTCCGACCGGCCGACCCCATTGTCCTCGATCGTCACCACCAGCCCGTCTTTCTCGCGGCGCAGCCACAGGGCGATTTCTCCCAGCCCGTCGGGAAAGGCATGTTTGGCTGCATTGGTGATCGCCTCGTTGACAATCAGGGCGATGGCGACCGCCGTCTTGGCCGGCACCTGGATGGGTTCCGCATCGAGGCTCAGCGTGATGCCGGGCGGGAGCATCGCTTCCCTGATCCGGTCGCAAACGTCGCGGAGATGGTCGTGCAGCAGGACGTTGGTGAGGTCCGCGCTGCTGAGGGCGAGGTTTGAATAGACTGCGGCAAGCGATTGCAGCCTGCCTGCCGCCGCCCGAAACTCGCTCTGCACGTCGGGATCGGCGTGGGACATCGCCCTGGATATCAGCAGCGACGCCGCGATCTGGAAATTGTTGCGCGTCCGGTGATCGACCTCGCGCAGCGCCAGCGACAGAAATTCGACATGGCGGCGCTCCTCCTCGCGCAGCCGCAGCGCGGTCGAGCGAAAGGCGGAGATCACGCACACCGCTAGCACAAGCGAGAAAGACGAGACCAGCAGGCCGATGGCATCCTTGGTCACGATGACGAAGGAGCGCGGCTCGGGGACCACGAAATACCAGATCAGAAGCTGGCACACCGCTGCAGCGATCAAGCCAGCCCGCATGCCGGCAACGAGGCTGGCAAGAATGATGAAGGGAAAGACGAAGGCGTAAGGCGCCACCCCGGGCGCGAAGATGTCGACGATCAGTCGACCCGATGCGGCGAGACCGATGGCGGCCGCAGCGACCAGCAGGTCGGCGGTCAGATCGGGCTTGCGTCCTGCAAGGCGCAGCGAAAGGTCGACGATGGCGGTCATGGGTCCATTTCCTGCGTCGGCTTCCGATGGTTGATCGGGCGATCGTTGCATCGCTGTAACGCCGAGCAATCCGCTGCGATAGCGGTAATGCGGACGGGTCAGGCCGGCGGCAGGCCGACCGTGCGCAGCTTGCGGATAATCTGGCGGCGCGTTGCAGGCGAATAGCCGAGGCGCTGAAGATAGGCGAGCGGCGCGGGAACGACCGTGCCATCGAGCCGCTCGAGCTGCTTCCAGGCGGCTCGCGCCCTTGGCGCCTGGCCGAGCATTCCGTAGCCGGCAGCGGCAATGATGTAGAAGTTGCGGGGCCGGCCAATCACCGGTGGCGCCATCTGCGAGAGTGCTTCGCGTGCCATAGCCCGGTCGTCGCGGATGATGGCGAGCATCAGGAGAGGAACATAATAGCGGCCGGAAGGGTCGTCGCCCACGGCGATCGCGCGGCGGATGACGGACTCCGCGCCAGGGTCGCGACAATCGGCGAGATAAGCGCCGACGTCGGACAGAAGATTCGGTTCATAAGGTTGCAGGGCCGCAGCGCGCAGCGCGAAGTTCACCGACTGAGGGCAGGCTCCGCGAGCGAGCGCGATCCGCGACTGGGTGGCGTTGGTCCAGCCATTATAGGGGTCGAGAACGCGCGCGAGCTGCGCATGGCGGCGGGCGCTGGCGAGAAGGCCGGCCCTGTCGTTCATGTTCACGCCCGGGTCCGACATCTTCTCAACGGCAAGCTGGGCCGCGGCCGCCTGCAGGGCTGCGTCATCGGGATCCTGCGCCAGGCTGCGTTCGACACACGCCTGGACGTGGTCGCGTTCGTCGACGGCGCGCTGCTTGCGATAGCGATGGAAGAGCAGCAGACAGCTATAGCCCCGGGCTTCCTTGCCCGCGCTGCGCTGAAGTTCGTGGATGGCCACTAGGCCATCGACCTTGCTGATCGTCGCGATGATCGGGGCGAGGCGCTGGTCGAGAGCGGAGCCGTCGCCCAGGGCATCCGCAGGCAGCGAGACATCGCCTGACCAGATCAGCTTGTCGGGCGACAGCTGAGTTAACCGCAGGAATAGCCGCGGCGTAGCGCCCTCGATCAGATCAGCGCCCAGGCGGTAACGGGGCGGCGGTCCGCCTTTTCCGACGGTGCGGCCCGAAGTGGACAGGGGGCGGAGGTCGAAGGCGAGGCTGCGTCCGAGGCCGTTCACCAGCAAGGTCCGGATCCTTGCCCCCGCCGTGCTTTGTCGGGCCATCTCGACGCCGGCCATTTCCATCACGGGCCGCTTCAACGGAGCGCCTGCGGCTGCCATAGGAAGCCACCGCGCCGCGCCGATGCCCAGTGCCAGCACCAGCCCGACGATGAGAAACAGCGACGGTCCGAAATAGAGCGGCGACACCGCCGTCATCGAAACCGCCGCTGCCGACAACGGTTCGGTCGGCGGCGAGTCCTGCGCTGCCGCTCCGGGGGCCTGCTGAGGCTCTGTCGCCTCCAGCACGACCTTGTAACGGCCACTGGGTATGCTCAGTCGTACACCGGAGGTCGGGTCGGATAGCCGATAGTGGCTGTCCAGCATCTTGCGCAGCCGGCCGACCTGTACACGGGGATAGCTGTCCGCCCGGGCGTCATAATCGGGCGCTCGTCCCAGACCGTCCACAGCAACCGAATAGGCCTTGAGCTGCTCGCCGCGCCCCGCTGCCGTCTCCTCCACAAGGAAACAGAGCAGCTGTTTCATGATGGGTGCGCGTGCAAAGTCGGGGGAAGCCAGCACCGACTGAAGCTCTTCGCGCATCAGGTCGGCCTGACCGGCCGGCGTCGAGTGGGCATCCCTCAGCGCTGCATCGGCCTTCTGATCGGGCGCTCCGGTTTCCGTCGCGGTCATCGAAACGGACGATAACCCGTTCCAAACACGGAGTCATGGCGAATTTCGAGTGATCGTGTAACGGTAACAGAGACGCAGAGAAACTATCCTCGCCTAGGGGGTTGCGCTGTTTTTGTCCGGCAGCTTGGCTGCGTGTGCAGGAGCCTGAAGGCAATTGTGCACGCCGGTGCATCTCGCGGGTCTCGGATCCTACCCCCAACGGGATCCGTGGCTGGCACTGCTTCGGCATGATCGGCCGACCGTCCATTTGGCCCCCACCGGTGGACGGTCGGCCTTATCCATCCGCGAAGCGACCGGGCCGGCCTCCTCCCCGGGGCAACTGTTGTGCTCGTTCATTACGGCGTTGAGCCGCCCGCGCAGCGGGTATAGGGAGGGGCATGATTGATCATGACCCGCCTGCAGATATCCCGATCGGGGCCGTCATCCTCGCTGTCGCCTCGGTCGTCGTACCGCTAGCCCTGCTCTTCTGGTTGATGAGCCTGTACGGCTGAACAGAACTGCCGTGCGGCGCGGCTAATAGATTTCGGCTGAGGGAACAATCCGATCCGCTGGGCATTGTCGCGTCAGGCGGACCTTTCGTCCTGCATGTCTTTGGGGGGACAATGCGCGTTTATCTATCGGCCGCCGATTCAGCTGGCCAAGGTCGGTCCTGAGCGGATGCCAATCGTTCATGACTCCAGTTCGTCCGTTAAGGCGGACTTGCAAGCGCCGAGCGTTCCGCATTCAGGCGAGGGCAATCCCCTTGGACCCTATGCGATCGAAGGCCTGTTCGACGATCCGGAGTTGCAGGGCATCACCCGCTTTGCCGCAGAACTGTGCGATTGCCCGATCGCGCTCGTAAGCCTTGTCGAAGAAGAGCGGCAGCGATTCGTCGCTCGAACGGGCCTTGCCGCCACGGAGACGCTGCGCAGCCTGTCCTTCTGCGCCCACGCCATGACGGGACATAGCGTGATGGAGGTGCCTGACGCTCGTGAGGATGATCGCTTCCGCACCAATGCGCTGGTGGTGGGAGAACCCAACATCCGCTTTTATGCGGGGGCGCCGCTGCGGTCGGTGCAAGGCAGGCCGCTAGGTTCGCTCTGTGTGATTTCGCCCGAACCGCGCGCCGGATTGACTGCTTTCCAGCGACAAGGGCTGGACGTTCTTGCGGGCGCGGTGATGCGCTTTCTGGAGGACCGGCGGGAGAAGCTCGCCCACCATATATGGGAGCAGGCGGCCGAGGCGGATCTGGCCGAGAGCGAGGAGCGGTTTCGCGTTCTTGCGGATGCCATGCCGCAAATGGTCTGGTCGACGCGTCCGGATGGGTATCACGACTATTACAACGCCCGCTGGTACGACTTTACCGGTGCGACCCCCGGTGAGACTGCGGGAAACGGATGGAATGGGCAATTCCATCCCGATGACCAAGAGCGTGCCTGGGCGGTCTGGCGTCATTCGCTCGAGACCGGCGAGCCCTATGAGATCGAATATCGTCTGCGTCGCGCCGATGGAGCCTATCGCTGGACGCTCGGGCGTGCGCTGCCGATGCGAGACGAGCGAGGGTCCATTCTGCGCTGGTTCGGAACCTGCACCGACATTCATGACCAGCGAATGCTGCGGGAGCAGCAGGACCTCCTCTCGCGTGAGCTCGGCCACCGGATAAAGAACATCTTCATGGTCGTGACCTCGCTGTTGCGCCTGTCTGGCCGCAGCGATCCGGCCTTGAAACATTATGCTCTCCGGCTCAGCGAGCAAATCGGTGCTCTCGGGCGGGCCTATGACTATGTGCGTCCGCAGGATGGGGCGTCTGCCTTCACCCTCCAGGGGATGCTGCGCGAATTGTTCGCGGCGTATAATTTCGACGGCGAAGATCGTGTCCGGGTCACCGGAGAGAATGTGGTCCTCCCCGAAAAGCATATGACGCCGCTCGCGCTGACCTTCCACGAGCTCGCGACCAACGCGGTCAAATATGGCGCTTTGGCGAGCGCGGAAGGGACGGTGGAGCTATCGATCGCTCGCCATGGCGACGAGCTTCACCTCGACTGGATCGAACGCGGGAATGAGGTCCGGCAGGCAACTGGCCATCAGGGTTTCGGATCGGAACTCATCCGCGCGAGTATCGAACGTCAGCTGCGCGGCACGTTTACGCGCGAGTGGCTTCCGACGGGCCTCAATGCGAAGGCCGTTATCCCGCTCGGGACCTGAACGCCCCCGCGGCTGCGATCCTCGGCTTCTCGCCCGCGGGGTCGAGAGGTCGAGATTGTAGGCAGGCAGTTATCGGTCGTTGGATGTCCACAAGGGGACGGATCGCCATGGCAGCACTGCCGCCTGAGGCAAGGGCCATCGCGCCACACCATGGGTTCTCAGTTCCGTCGCCGTCTCGGCATAAGCCTGTGCGAGGTCCTGAAATTGCTGCCGGCTGATCGGATCCGAGGTGAGCGCTGCGTCCGAAAGGGCGCGCTGCCGCAAATGCTCGAGGATGCGTGTGTCACATTGATTATTGGTCATCACTGTCTCCGCGCGTGGATTGTCGACGCGAGAATGCCAATATGGCGATCTATATTCTTAATATAAGAGATTTAATGTCGGATGTGTAACGAAGAAAATAATAAAATTTATGGATAATTGAGATGCTATATTATCTAATGGATCTTCTATATCGCATGGATTGCGATAATTGAAAAAAGGCGAAATTTATGTGGACCGTGATGTTTTGTTTTGCCGGCCTACATAAAAGAGAAATGCAATCGCTCTATTATGCCAATAAATGCTGGCATGCCAATTGCGAAGGATGCGGAAAGCCGATGCTTCGGATCAAGGGGAAATGGGGACTGGATCGTCGTCTGGCCAAGGAGTGAGTCTCTATTTCGGACAGCACTATCGAAAATCGTCAGCACCGATCTGTTTCACAGCTTGTTATCCTGCCGATAATTCCCATATGCCGAAGACCGCAGTAGCTCTTTGCACGCTGTGGCTGAGAGACAGCGTTGCGCTCCCGCACAGAGGAGCGCTCGATGACTCATCCCCCTGTTCCGCACCCGACCGGCGATGATGCGCCGGGTACCAGCCATCCTCCCGTTGACCTGAACATGCAGCTCGCGCGCGAGCAGACGGCGATCATGCAGTCGGAGGTCGCGATGGGTGCGGAGAGCCGCGCCGTCAATATGGGCACGGCGCGCGACGCGCGCGAACGTATCGAGGAAACGGCCTTCCCCGCCCGAGCGCCTCACGACTTCGAAGCTGTGCTATCGGTGGAGGGGCCGGAAGCAGCTCTCGATGCTCGCCATGCGACGGCACTCATGGCGAAACGGCTTCACGAAGCACTCGCCGCAGGCTTCGTCAGCCCAAAGAGCTTTGCCCACAGGAGCAGGGTGCTGCGACAGGCGACAGCACGCTGCGAGGCGTGACGGCACGACGGCAGGATCAAAGCTCCCGGCAGGAATTGCCTCTCCGCAGCAATATCCTTTTCAGACAGGGCGAACATCATGGACCCGAGCTATTACAGGTTGAGGATGGACGCCTCCTACGCGGCCGCCGCGGCAGCGACTCACCCCGCAGCGCGCAGTGCGCACCTTCGCCTCGCCAAGGCTTATGGAAAGCTGCTGGGGGCAGAGGCCGTCATCGGCTGCGGATCTGCGCGAACGCCGGAAAATGTCTCGCGGCAGGAGGGCCGCCGCATCAGTCTGGAAGGGTGGGAAAATGAGGGCGGGCCGGCCGGCGTGAACAGGACTTAACCGGCGACGGAGCGCCGGGTCTTATGAACGCCTGCGGCGGCGCCGAGCGGCTCAAGGTCTGAGTGGTGTAGAAAAATCTGGAGGCCCGAGCCGGAATCGAACCGGCGTATACGGATTTGCAGTCCGCTGCGTCACCACTCCGCCATCGGGCCAGTGGGGCGCGGAAATGACGGGGGCGGGGGGGAATGTCAACCGTGATCGGCGGGAGCCATCGTCTTTTGCCCAAATCCCCAGATCAGGCTTGGCGGAAATGCGCCGAGGCGATAAAGCCTTGAAGCTGTTCCTACTGTATTGTATGGCTAAGACACTAAGTGGCAGGAAACCCAGTGACCGAGCAGAATTTCGATCAGATGCGTCGCGCGATGGTGGTGAGCCAGCTCCGGACCACCGGGGTCAGTGACGCGCGGGTCGTCGCCGCGATGGGCGAGGTCGCGCGTGAGCGCTTCGTTCCGGCGGACAAGGCCGCGATCGCCTATGCCGAAATCGCTCTGCCGCTGGGCAAGGGCCGTTCGCTCAATCCGCCGATGGTGACGGGGCGCCTGCTGACGCAGGCGCAGGTCGCAGCGGGCGACACCGTCCTGCTGGTCGGTGCGGCGACGGGTTACACCGCGGCCCTGCTCCTCGCGCTCGGCGCCAGCGTCGTCGCGGTGGAGGAGGACGAAGCCCTATTCGCGCAGGGTAAGGCGGCCGTTCCGGGAGCCACTTGGGTCAAGGCGGCGCTGACCGCCGGCAGCAAGGACGCTGCGCCTTATTCGCTGATCCTGATTGATGGCGCTGTGGAACAGGTTCCGCAGGCACTGGTCGATCAGCTGGCGGACGGAGGGCGCCTCGTCGGGGCGCTCATCGAAAATGGCGTCAGCCGACTGGTCTCGGGCGCGAGGGCGGGCAAGGGGTTCGGAACGACGGCATTCGCCGACGCCGATGCCGCCATCCTTCCCGGTTTCGAGAAGCCTGCCGGATTCAGCTTCTGACAGGGATGTAACAGGTGACATCGAAGCTTGGGGGAAGAGCGGCAGGCCGTTGGAGTGTGTCCGCCGCACTGTTGGCGCTCGTCCTGGCGTCGTCGCCGGCCACGGCCGACACGCTGCGTGAGGCCTTGGCCCGAGCCTATGCTTCGAATCCGACTTTGACGGGTGCCCGGGCCGGCTTGCGCGCGACCGACGAGGGGGTGGAGATCGCCCGTGCGCCGGGATTGCCGGATGTCGCCGCAACGGCCGGCTATAATGAATATGTGAAGCGCTCGGCGAACGCTTTCACCTTTCCCAAGCGCGCGGTCCAGGCAGCGGCCACCGTCACCGTGCCGATCTATCAGGGTGGCGGCATCCGCAATTCGATCCGCGCGGCCAAGGCGCGCGTCGAGCAGGGGCGGGCGAGCCTGCTCGGAACCGAGGCGAACGTGTTCACCTCGGTGGTGGCCGCCTATATGGACGTGATCCGCGACACCGCGATCGTCAACCTCAACGAGGGCAATGTCGGCGTGCTGGAGACCAATCTCCAGGCAAGCCGCGACCGTTTCGAGGTGGGAGACCTGACCCGGACCGATGTGGCGCAGTCCGAAGCTCGGCTAGCCGGTGCGCGCGCCAATCTGCGCTCGGCGCAGGCGCAGCTCGACGCGAGCCGGCAGACCTATCTCGAGGTCGTCGGCACCTTTCCCGATACACTGCAGCCGCCACCGGCGCTGCCGGGTCTTCCGGCCAGTTCGGAAGATGCCGTGGAACTTGCGGTCGCCAATAATCCTGACCTTGCGGCAGCGCGCCAGGCGACCCGCGCCGCGCAATATGACATCGGCGTTGCGGAGGCGACGCGGATGCCGCGTCTGCAGGCCTTCGGCCAGGGCGACTATACCGATTACAGGGGTACGCTCGCCGGTGGTCTTGCCGGGGTCGCACAGATCGACAAGACCGCCACAGTCGGTCTCCAGGCGCAGATTCCGCTCTATCAAGGCGGCGAGCCGGCCGCGCGCGTCCGCCAGGCGCAGGCGCGCAAGAGCCAGGCGATCGAAGCCGAAACGGCGGCCGAGCGCGCCGTGATCGCCGACGCGCGGATCGCCTTTGCCCGATACGAGGCCTCGCTGGGCGTGATCGACTCCTCGGAAGCAGCGGTCGCCGCCAATGAACTGGCGCTCGAAGGCGTGCGCGCCGAGCAGGGCGTCGGCACGCGCAACCTGCTCGATGTGCTCAATGCCGAACAGGAATTGCTGAACTCCCGCTCGACCCTGGTGTCGGCCAAGCGCGACGCCTATGTGGCCGGCTTCGCATTGCTGGCGGCGATGGGGCGCGCGCAGGCGAAGACGCTTGGGCTCGACGGCGGCTCGCTCTACGATCCCGTTTCCAACTACAAGCGGGTGCACGGCCGGATCTGGGACTGGGACAGCGATCCGAAGCCCAAGCCTGTCGCGACGTCGACCCGCAAGGAGCCGAGCGTGTCCGCCGTTCCCTCGCACAGCGCTGTGGCAACGCCCGGGAAATAGCCTATATTCGGCGTATGGCCGAACCGCGTCCCGAACCGTCGATGGAAGATATATTGGCTTCCATCAAGCGTATCATTTCCGACGAACCCACAACCCAAAGGGCGGCGCCTCCGCGCCAACCGGCGCCAGCGCCTACCCCGTACGCTCCTACGATGCCGAGTCGCGCTGCGGTTCCGCCGCGCCCGACAATCGGACAGGCTGCGGCGCCGGTCGACCGCGACCCACCGCCACCCTGGCCGATTCGCAGCGAGGCTGCCGCGCCGCCGCCGGCTCCACCGGTTCCCGACTCGATCCTCGAACTGACCGAGGCGGTCCCCGATCCCGGGCGTACGCCGCCCAGGCCGGCTGAATCCCGGCCGGTGCAGCGGGCCGTCGAACGCCTGCGGCAGGCCGAAGCGCAGGCCCCTGCGACGGTGTCGCGTCCGGTGCCGCGCGACCTTCTCCCGCGCACGCCGGCGCCAAGGGCGACAGGCGGCGATATCACGCTCGATGCGCTCGTCCGCGAGGCGCTGCAGCCGATCCTGACCGAGTGGGTCGAGCGCAACCTGCCGGACATTGTCGAGCGGCTTGTCCAGGCCGAGATTCGGCGCATGATGGAAAAGGACGGCTGACGCCGCTGCTGCCGTATCGCAAGGATAACACGGTCTTGGCGGTAAGGTCCGATTGGGCTAGCCCTTGGCCATGCAGAAAATCTCGCTTCTGGCCATTGGCCTCTTGGCGGGTCTCGGCGCTTCCGCCCATGCCCGCCCCCTCACCATCACCGACGTCGCCACTCTGTCCCGCATCGGCAGCGCCGACGTGTCTCCGGACGGACGCTGGCTCGTCTGGGACCAGCGCGAAACAGATCTCGCGGCGAACAAGGGGCGCACCGATCTCTGGCGCCTCGACCTGAGCCGCAAGGGCGCGCTCCCCGAAAAGCTCGTCGCCGATCCCGCGAAGAATGAGAGCGGCCCGGCCTTCGCACCCGACGGCCAATGGGTGTTCTTCACCGCCGACAAGGACGGGAAGAACGCGATCTGGCGCGTGTCCGTCGGTGGCGGCGCACCGGAACTAGTCGCCGATCAGGACGTCGGCGGCTTCAGGATTGCACCGACCGGCGACAAGCTGCTGGTCTGGGCCGATCGCCCCGTCGGTGCGCGTTCGCTCGCCGACACCAAGCCCGAGGCGAAGGGCGGCAGCGGCCGGACCTATGACGATTATTTCGTCCGCCACTGGGACAGTTGGGCCGACGGGCAGCGCTCGCAGCTGTTCGTCCTGCCGCTGTCGGCGGGCAAGGCGAGCGGTGACGGCGTACCGCTGGTCGGCGCTCTTGTCGGCGATGCTCCGTCCAAGCCTTATGGCGACGGCAGCGAGGTCAGCTGGAGCAAGGATGGCAAGACCGTCTATTTCACGCTGCGCGAGGCGGGGCGGACCGAACCGCTGTCGACCAACCTGGACATCTTCGCGGTGCCCGCCGACGGCTCGGCGGCCCCGGTCAACCTGACCGTCGCGAACAAGGCCACTGACACGAAGCCCAGCGTTTCGCCCGACGGCAAATGGCTTGCTTATGTCGCGATGAAGCGGCCGACCTATGAAGCCGACCGGTTGGTGGTGCATCTGCGCAACCTCGCGACCGGCGAAACGCGCGCGCTGACCGAGGCGTGGGACCGCTCGGCCGATAGCCTGACCTGGTCTAAGGACGGCAAGACGCTCTACGTCACCGCCGAGGACACCGGCACCGGCGCGATCTTCGCGGTCGACGTCGCCAAGGGCAGGGTTACGCGCCTCACCCAAGGCGGGACGGCGGGCGGCGTTCTCGCGACGCCGAAGGGTTATGTCTATACATTAAACAGCCTGACGGCGCCGTCCGACTTTTACGCGGTCAGCGGCAAGGGCAAGCCCGTCCGCCTGACGTCTGTGAACCGCGAGCGGCTGGCGGGAATCGACATGCCGACGGTCGAGCATGTCAGCTTCGCGGGGGCCAATGGCGACACCGTCTGGGCCTATGTCCTGAAGCCCGCCGGCCTCGCCGAGGGCGCGAAGGCGCCGATGGCCTTCCTGATCCACGGTGGACCGCAGGGCTCCTTCGGCGACGGATGGTCCTATCGCTGGAACCCGGCGGTCTTCACCGGCGCCGGCTATGGCGCGGTCATGGTCGATTTCCATGGCTCGACCGGATACGGGCAGGGCTTCATCGATGCGATCAACCAGGATTGGGGCGGCAAGCCGCTCCAGGATCTGAAGGCGGGCTTCGCGGCGGTCACGCAGCGCTTCACCTGGCTCGACGGCAGCCGCGCCTGCGCGGCGGGCGGTTCCTATGGCGGCTATATGACCAACTGGATCGCCGGCAACTGGCCCGACGGTTTCAAGTGCCTCGTCACCCATGCCGGCGTCTTCGACGCGCGCGCCATGGCCTATGAGACCGAAGAGCTGTGGTTCGACGAGTGGGAGCATGGCGGCCCCTATTTCGAGGTGCCCGGGAATTACGAGAAGTGGAATCCGGTCAACCATGTCACCGCGTGGAAGACGCCGATGCTGATCCTGCACGGCGAGAAGGATTTCCGCATTCCCTATACCCAGGGGATTGCCGCCTTCACCGCTGCGCGCCGCCGCGACGTCGAGACGCGGCTGGTGGTCTATCCCGACGAGAACCACTGGATCCTCAAGCCGAAGAACAGCATCCAATGGTATGACGAGGTGCTCGGCTGGATGAACAAGCACACCAAGGCGGAATGACCGTCGCGGACGGTCCGATAGATTAGGGTGGCGCAGGGGCGGGTCTCCCCGCTAAAGCCTGCGCCACCATGACGATAGACAAGACGTTCGACCCCGCCGCGATCGAGGCCCGCTGGTACGCCCATTGGGAAGGCAATGGACTGTTCCGTCCGGAGCGTCCCGATGCCGAGCCCTTCACAATCGTGATCCCGCCGCCCAACGTGACGGGCAGCCTGCACATCGGCCATGCGCTCGACGACACATTGCAGGACGTGCTCGTCCGCCATGCGCGGCTGAAGGGCAAGGACGCGCTGTGGGTGGTCGGCACCGATCATGCGGGTATCGCGACGCAGATGGTGGTCGAGCGCCAGCTCAACGCCAAGGGGCAGAAGCGCACCGATTTCGACCGCGACGCCTTCATTGCAAAGGTGTGGGAGTGGAAGGAAGAGAGTGGCGGTACGATCAC
The DNA here is from genome assembly GCF_011044255.1 of Rhizorhabdus phycosphaerae. Taxonomy (NCBI): domain Bacteria; kingdom Pseudomonadati; phylum Pseudomonadota; class Alphaproteobacteria; order Sphingomonadales; family Rhizorhabdaceae; genus Rhizorhabdus; species Rhizorhabdus phycosphaerae. Next base: position 1,397,885 of record NZ_CP049107.1, on the reverse strand, counting down.
CCGCCAGCTCCGCCGCCTCGGTGCGTCGTGCGACTGGGCCAATGAGCGCTTCACGATGGACGAGGGCTTCTCGCGCGCCGTCCTCAAGGTGTTCGTCGATCTGTACAATCAGAAGCTGCTCTATCGCGACAAGCGGCTGGTCAATTGGGACCCGGGCCTCAAGACCGCGATTTCCGACCTCGAGGTCGAGACCAAGGAAGTGCAGGGCCATTTCTGGCACTTCTCCTATCCGCTTGCCGATGGCAGCGGGACGATCTCGGTCGCGACGACACGGCCGGAGACGATGCTTGCGGACATGGCCGTCGCGGTCAATCCGGAGGACGAACGCTACAAGGCGCTGATCGGCAAGCAGGTGCGCCTGCCGATCACCGGTCGCCTCATCCCGATCGTCGCCGACGAACATGCCGATCCGGAGCTTGGATCGGGCGCGGTCAAGATCACGCCGGGGCATGACTTCAACGATTTCGAGGTGGGCAAGCGCGCCGGGTTCAAGCCGGCCGAAATGCTCAACATGCTCGATGCCGATGCGAAGGTCGTGCAGACCAGCGACGGTCTCATCCCCGCCGACTATCTGGGTCTCGACCGGTTCGAGGCGCGCAAGATGGTCGTCGCGGCGATCGAAGCGGCGGGCCTGCTCGAGAAGATCGAGGACCGCGTGATCCAGACGCCGAAGGGCGACCGGTCGGGCGCGGTGATCGAGCCCTGGCTGACCGACCAATGGTATGTCGACGCCGAGACGCTGGCGAAGCCCGCGATCGAGGCGGTGCGCTCGGGCGCGATCAGGATCGTGCCGGAAAGCTGGTCGAAGACCTATTTCAACTGGCTCGAGAACATCCAGCCGTGGTGTGTGTCGCGCCAGCTCTGGTGGGGACACCAGATCCCGGCCTGGTATGATGAGGACGGCAATGTCTTCGTCGCGGAAAACGAGGAAGAGGCTAAGGCGCTGGCCGGCGGCAAGACGCTGACCCGCGATCCCGACGTGCTCGACACCTGGTTTTCGTCCGCGCTGTGGCCATTCGGGACGCTCGGCTGGCCTGACGAAGTGATGGGCAACCCCTCTCTTTCAGGAGAGACCCCACCCCCAACCCCTCCCCTGAAGGAGAGGGGCTTGTTGGCCCGCCACTACCCCAACGACGTGCTGATCTCGGGCTTCGACATCCTGTTCTTCTGGGATGCGCGCATGATCATGCAGGGCCTGCATTTCATGGGCGAGGCGCCGTTCAAGACGCTGTACCTGCACGGCCTCGTGCGCGCCGCCGACGGCTCGAAGATGTCGAAGTCGAAGGGCAATACGGTCGATCCGCTCGGCCTGATCGACAAATATGGCGCCGACGCGCTGCGCTTCACGCTGACCGCGATGGAAAGCCAGGGTCGCGACATCAAGCTCGATGAGAAGCGGGTCGAAGGGTATCGCAACTTTGCGACCAAGCTTTGGAACGCGGCGCGCTTTGCCCAGGGCAACGGCATCGGCGCCTCGACGTCGGTCGAGGCACCGGGCGCGCAGCTGGCGGTCAACCGCTGGATCGTCGCCGAGACGATGAAGACGGTGAAGGGGCTCGACCGCGCGATCGAGGATCTGCGCTACGACGAGGCGGCCAACACGATCTACCACTTCGTCTGGGCCAGCTTCTGCGACTGGTATATCGAGCTCAGCAAGCCGCTGCTCGGCGAGGATGCCGATCCGGCGCAGGCGGCCGAGACGCGCGCCGTCGCGGGCTGGGTGCTCGACCAGATATTGGTGATGCTGCATCCGTTCATGCCGTTCATCACCGAGGAGCTGTGGCATGCGCTCGGCGACCGGCCCTGTGAGCTGATCCTGGCGAAATGGCCGGTGTTCGACGACAGCGCGATCGACGCCGACGCGCAGGCAGAGATCGACTGGCTGATCCGGCTGGTCAGCGAGGTTCGTGCGGCACGCAACGGGCTCAACGTGCCGCCCGGGACGCGACTGCCGGCCTATAGCAGGGGCGCGAGCGACCAGACGCTGGCCCGGCTGCGCGCCAACGCGACCGCGATCGCACGGCTTGCCCGCATCGACCCGGCCGAAGGCGAGGCTCCGTCCGGCGGCGCGGCACAGGTCGTGGTCGACGAAGCGACCTTCGTGCTGCCGCTCGAAGGGGTGATCGACCTCGATGCGGAGCGGGCGCGTCTCGCCAAGGCGATCGCGGCGGCAGAGAAGGAGCGCGACGGGCTCGCCAACCGGCTCAACAACCCGGCCTTCGTCGAAAAGGCGAAGCCCGAGGCGGTCGAGAAGGCGCGGGCCGATCATGCCGAGAAGAGCCTCGAAGCGGAGCAGCTGAGCGCGGCCCTGGCGCGGCTCGGCTGACATGGCGCAACAGCAGCGGGACCTGACGCAGGGGCCGATCGGCAAGACCCTGCTGCTGTTCACCATTCCGACGCTGGCGGGCAATGTCCTCCAGTCGCTCAACGCGTCGATCAACACGATCTGGATCGGGCGTTTCCTGGGCGAGAAGGCGCTGGCGGCGACCGCCAACGCCACCAACATCATCTTCCTGATCTTCTCGGCGCTGTTCGGCTTCGCCATGGCGGCGATGATCCTGATCGGCCAGCATGTCGGGCGACGCGACGTCGACTCCGCCCGGCGGGTCTTCGGGGCTGCGGCCGGCCTGCTGCTGGGAATTTCCTTCGTAATGGTCGCGGTCGGGGTCGGCTTCACCGACCGGCTGCTCCACTTGCTGGGTACGCCTGCCGATGCCGCGCCGCTTGCGTCTGCCTATCTCAAGATGATGATGCTCGGCCTGCCGTTCAGCGCGCTGGTCGTCCTGCTGATGATGTCGCTGCGCGGCGTCGGCGACGCGATGACGCCCCTGTGGTTCATGATCGCGGGGACGATCATCGACGCGGGGCTGAACCCGCTGCTGATCGTCGGCATCGGGCCCTTTCCAGCCTTGGGCATCGAGGGATCGGCGATAGCGACTTTGATTGCCAATGGCGTGTCGCTCACGGGCATGCTGGCCGTGGTTTATTGGCGCGACCTTCCGGTGCGGCTGCGCGGCGCGGAGTTCCGCTACCTTCTCCCGCAATGGGCACTGCTGCGCCTGATCCTGTCGAAGGGCGTGATGATGGGGCTGCAGATGTTCGTGCTGACGGCCACCGGCCTCGTCATGATCGGTCTCGTCAACCATGCGGGCGTCATCGCCACGGCGGCCTATGGCGTCGCGGTGCAGCTGTGGAATTACGTCCAGATGCCCGCGCTCGCGGTCGGCTCGGCGGTCAGCGCGATGGCGGCGCAGAATATCGGCGCTGGCCGCTGGGATCGGGTAGGCGCGATCACGCGCAGCGGGCTGCTCTACAACTTCCTGCTGACCGGTGTGCTGGTCCTGCTGCTGACCCTGTTCGACCGGCCGGTGCTGGGCTTGTTCCTCGGTGCCGAGAGCCCCGCCATTCCGATCGCGCGCGAGATCCAGCTCATCGCCGGGTGGAGCTTCCTCTTCTCGGGCATGACGATGGTCTTCTTCGCGACGGTCCGCGCCAATGGCGTCGTCATGGCGCCGTTGATCATCATGATCGTCGGACTGGTCATCTGTCGCCTCGGCTTCGCGGTGCTGGCGCAGCGCTGGCTGGGCTTCGACGCGCTGTGGTGGGCTTTCCCGGCCAGCTCGCTGGTCGTGGCGCTATTGTCCTGGGCCTATTATGCACGGGGCGGCTGGCGCAAGCGCTCGCTCGCCGACGAGGCGCTGGCGGCGGAACGAGGGGGCATCCAAATCTCCTGATCACAAGGAGTAGCGTAAGCCGCTTTGTAAAGGGGGCGGAGAGCGGTGATCAGCGCGGCCACATTTGCGCGGCATGCAATATCCGCAAGATCGTTACGACCTGCTCATCTTCAGTATACACAACGATGTAACTCCTGCGGACCAGCATCTCCCGGGTGCCGGGCAAGCGCCCAGCCTGATACAGCTTGGGATTGTCTGCGAGCTGAGCAGGCTTCGCTTCCACATCGTCCAGCAGCGCCAGTGCCGCATCGATATTGTCGTCGGAGATGTAGTCGACGATCGCCAACAGGTCGGCGCGCGCTGCCGCGTGCCACTCAAGCCTCGTTTTGGCCACGCCGCTTCCCGGCGATCAGAGCGCGAGCGTCATCCATCACCTCGTCATGCGAAATCGTGGAGCGGGGATCGTTCAGCGCTTCACGCACCTTGGCGCGGAACCACGCGTCATGCGACGCGGGGTCGGACGTAAGACCCGGCGGAAGCCCGCCCTCCTTAGCGATCCGGGTGAGCAGGATGCGTACAGCGTCCGACAACGTCAGACCCACATTGGCCAGCTTTTCCGAAGCCTCAACCTTGAGCGCTTCGTCTACCCGGACGTGGAGCATCGAAGATCGAGCGGTCATGCGATTCTCCTTACGTCATAGTATGTATCTCATTTGCGATACATACAAGCTCCGCCTGACAGTTCAGGCGAGCGCTGGCGTCTCGACCGGACGACGCTGCCTGATCGCCAGCGTTGCGATGGCGCCGGCCGCCATCAGCAGCCCCGCCAGGACCAGCACATGGCGGGGATCGCCGCCCAGCAGGGGGCGATAGATCAGCGGCATGGTCAGGCTCTCGATCATCATCGGGATGACGATGAACATGTTGAGGATGCCCATGTAGATGCCGGTCCGGTTGGGCGGAATGCTGTCGGCCAGGATGACATAGGTGTTGCCCATCATGCTGGCCCAGCCGATGCCGATGCCGATCATCGGCAACAGCAGCAAGCCATGGGGCGTATAGGGCAGGGCGACCATCGCGATGCCCGAGGCCGCAAGTGCCGCAGCGTGGACCGATCGGGCACCCACGCGGCGGGCGAGGGGGATCATCGCGAAGGCGGCGAGGAACGCCACGAAATTGTAGAAGCCGCCGACCTGCCCGTTGACGAGGACCGCCTCGCGGAAGCCGCTGCTCATCGGATCGGCCGTGTCAAACAGCGAGCGGGCGAGGGCGAAAGTGATGTACTGCCAGTAGCAGAACATCGCATACCACTGGAACAGCATGGCGACCGCCAGTTGGCGCATCGGCGTCGGCATCTCGACGATCGCCGTCTTCAGGTCGCGGAGCGTTGTTTGCACCGACATCGGTTCTGCGCGCATCGCCGCGACTTCCTCCGGTGACAGCGGCAACTCGCGCACCCGGAAGACCGACCAGAGGATTGTCGACAGCGAAAGGACCGCGCCTATGACGAAGGCGATCCGCGTGACGACGGGAATGCCGTTCGGATCGAGCGCGTTGAGGTCGAAGCCCCACCAGACGAGCAGCGAGGGCGACAGATAGGACAGGGTCTGGGCGAGACCGGTGAAGGCGCTCTGGGTCAGGAAGCCGAAGGGACGTTGCTCCTCGTCGAGCCGGTCGCTGACATAGGCGCGATAGGGCTCCATCGTGACATTGTTGGCCGCGTCGAGGATCCACAGCAGGCTCGCGGCCATCCACAATTCACGGCTGTAGGGCATAGCGAAGAGGCACAGGCTGCACAGGACGGCGCCGATCAGGAAATAGGGTGTCCGGCGGCCGAAGCGAGTGACGGTGCGATCGCTGAGCGCGCCGATGATCGGCTGCACGATCAGGCCCGTCATCGGCCCCGCGAGCCAGAGCAGGGGCATCGATGCCTCGTCGGCGCCGAGATAGCTGTAGATCGGCCCCATATTGCTCTGCTGGAGTCCGAAGCTGAACTGCAGCCCCAGAAAGCCGAGATTCATCTGGATGATTCGCCCGAGCGAAAGGCGCGGCTTGGTCGTCATGGAAGCGTGCATGCCCGTCCTCTCCATCCAATCGGACTTGGTTTTATATGGCCCGTCAGCGATTTGTAATCCCATCTGCAAACGATTGCAATTTGTTGTTGCAATCGATTTCCGTTCTGTGCATCCTATGTTCAGGCCGAGCTCAGATCGGCGTGGGAGAGAGATTATGAGGCATCTTCGGACAGTCCTGTTCAGCTCCGTCGCCTTGATCGCGACGGCCCCCCTTTCGGCGCAGACGCAGGCCGAGGCCCCGGCCGATGAGGCCGTGTCCGGCGAGGACATCGTCGTCACGGCGGTCGCGCGCAGCTCGAACCGGCTCAACACCAGCGTCACCGTGAGTTCGCTCGGCGAGGCCGAGATTGCGAAGGTCGCCCCGCGGTCGGTGGCGGAGATCTTCCGCAACCTGCCGGGCATCCGCTCCGAGTCCTCGGGTGGCGAAGGCAATGCGAACATCTCGGTGCGCGGCCTGCCGGTCGCGTCGGGTGGTTCCAAATTCCTCCAGTTGCAGGAAGACGGTCTTCCGGTCCTGGAGTTCGGCGACATCACCTTCGGCAATGCCGACATCTTCATGCGGTCCGACTTCAACGTCGGCCGGGTCGAGTCCGTGCGCGGCGGTTCCGCCTCGACCTTCGCCTCGAACGCGCCGGGCGGCGTGATCAACCTGATCTCGAAGACCGGCGAGCAGGAAGGCGGCGCCATCCAGGCGACCGCCGGCGTCGACTATCGCGACTGGCGCATGGACTTCGATTATGGCGGCCGGCTGAGCGATACCGTCCGCTTCCACGTCGGCGGCTTCTACCGCCAGGGCGAAGGTCCGCGCAAAGCGGGCTATGACGCCAACAAGGGCGGCCAGATCAAGTTCAACGTCACCAAGGAATTCGATAGCGGCTATATCCGCCTCTACGGCAAATATCTGAACGATCGCGCGATCGGCTATCTGCCGAACCCGGTGCTGGTGACTGGGACCAATGGCGATCCCAAATACCAGAATCTGCCGGGTTTCAGCATCAACGGCGATACGCTGCATTCGCGCTATTATCGCGACAATGTCACGCTCGACGGCAACAACAATCCGGTCACCCGCGACATTCGCGACGGTCAGCGCCCGCTGGTCAAGGCGATCGGGCTCGAGGCGCAGTTCGATCTCGGCGGCGGTTGGAACGTCACCGAACGCTTCCGCTATTCGGACATTTCCGGCGGCTTCACCTCGCCCTTCCCGGCGTCGGTCGACACGGGTGCGGCGATCGCTGCCTCGCTGGGCGGTGCCGGTTCGACGCTGACCTATGCCAATGGACCGCGTGCAGGCCAGGCTTTCTCGCCCAGCGCCTATCTGGCGCAGATCGTGCTGTTCGACGTCAAGCTCAACAGCCTCGACAACATCACCAACGACATCCGCCTCAGCCGCGACTTCGAGACCGGCCTCGGCAAGCTGACCTTCACCGGCGGCTTCTACAAGTCGCGCCAGACCATCGACACCGACTGGTTGTGGACGGCATCGCTGCTGGAGGTCACCGGCGGCGGCAATGCGGCGCTGGTGAACCTCACCAACGGCGCGGGCCAGGCGCTGACCCAGGGCGGGATCTTCGGCTATGGCGCGACCTTCTTCGGCAATTGCTGCCGCCGCAGCTACGATATCCGCTATGACACCAACGCCCCCTTCGCCTCGCTGAGCCTGGCGGCGGACAAGCTGACACTCGACGGCAGCATCCGCTACGACTTCGGCAGCGCGAACGGATCGGTGGCCGGTGCGGATCTCGGCGGCGGTCGGGTCGGCGTGATCAGCCGCGACATGAACGGCAATGGCGTGATCTCGATCCCCGAGACCAAGGTCAGCGCCATCCCGCTCGGCAGCGCAGCGCCGGTCGATTATAATTACAACTACTTCTCCTACTCGCTCGGCGCCAATTACCGGTTGTCGACCAACGTGGCGCTGTTCGCCCGCTACAGCCGTGGCGCACGCGCCAATGCCGATCGCCTGCTGTTCGGGCCGGCGGTCAATACGACCACGGGCAAGCTGACCGACAAGAGCGCGGCGGTCGATTATGTCCGCCAGCTCGAAGGCGGCGTGAAGTTCCGCGACGGTGGGCTGACGGTTAACGCCACGCTGTTCCATGCCCGTACCGAGGAGCAGAATTTCGAGGCGACAACCCAGACCTTCTTCAACCGCACCTATCGGGCGACCGGCCTTGAGCTGGAGGGCGGCTATCGCATGGGCGCGTTCAGCCTGACAGCAGGCGGCACCTATACTGACGCGAAGATCGCCTCCGACGTGCTCAACCCGGCGGTCGTCGGCAACAAGCCGCGCCGGCAGGCGAAGTTCATCTATCAGCTGACCCCGCAATATGACGACGGCCGCTTCTCGGTCGGCGCGAACGTGGTCGGAACGTCGAGCAGCTATGCGCAGGACAATAACCAGCTGAAGCTTCCGGGCTTCACCCAGGTGAATATGTTCGCGACGGTTCGGCCGATCGAGCGGGTGATGCTGTCGGTCAACGCTAACAACCTGTTCGACGTGAAGGGCTTCACCGAGGCGGAAGAGGGCGCGATCCCGGCGAACGGCATCGTCCGTGCGCGCTCGATCAATGGCCGGACGATCTCGGCCTCCATCCGCTACGAGCTCTAGGCGCCCGGCGCCTGGACCCATGGCCCCGCCGCTCCCTCCTGTCTCGGCGGGGCCATGACCTTCTTCTTCATGCACGATATCCGGGAAAGATTCTGATGGCCTGCCGCTGGACCGCCGACCATCTCGCCGCGCTCGATCCCCTCCACATGGCGGTTGCGCCGGTCATCGACCGACCTGCTCCGATCCTGCCCGACGTCGATCTGTGGGATTATTGGCCGGTCCAGGAGGAGGATGGGCGTCAGGCGGATATCGCCGGCGGGCAGCTCTTCATCTTTCTGTCGGCGCCGCTCCAGCCCGATCCCGATGCGCGGCATGGCCTGGCCCGCCTCCGGCTTCTCCATCGCAAGGACGGCGCATGGCGGGATCTCGGACTGCTCTTTCCGAAAGGTTTTTCACCCGGCAGCCGCGAATGGTCGGGCTCGGCGGTGATCTCGCCGGCACATGACCGGGTAACCCTCTACTACACCGTCGCCGGCCATCGCGGCGAGGAGCGTCTCAGCTTCAGCCAGCGCCTCTTCGAGACCGAAGCTGCGCTGCGCGTCGATGGCGAGGCGATCGTCCTTTCGTCCTGGTCCGAGCCTCGCGAGATGGTCGTGCCCGATGGCGAGCATTATGTCCGCGACATGGAGGGCGGCGGCGGCATCGGAACGATCAAGGCGTTTCGCGACCCTTCCTTCTTCCGCGACCCGGCCGACGGGCGCGACTATGTCTTCTTCGCCGGGTCGAACCCGCGGTCGACGTCGAACTGGAACGGCAATGTCGGCGCGGCGCGCCGGGAAACCGATGGCCGCTGGACATTGCTGCCCCCGGTGATCGACGCCGAGGGCGTGAACAATGAGCTGGAGCGCCCCCATGTGCTCGTCCGGGGCAGCCTTTATTACATGTTCTGGTCGACCCAGAAGAAGGTCTTCGCCCCCGACGTGCAGGCCGGCCCCAACGGCCTTTACGGCATGGTCGCCGATCGTCTGGCGGGCCCGTGGCGGCCGATCAACGGCAGCGGCCTGGTCTTCGCCAATCCGCCCGAGGCGCCGTTCCAGTCCTATAGCTGGTTCGTGCTGCCGGACCTGACGGTGCAGAGCTTCGCCGACATGGTGGGGCTGACCGAGCCACCAGTTGACGCGGCACAGGCGCGCGCGCATTTCGGGGGGATGCCGTCTCCCGAACTCATATTGCGCCTGGAGGGCGACCGGGCCTTCGTCGCATGACCGACGAGCCCCTGATCGCGGGGATCGAACTGGGCGGCACCAAGTGCATCGCCAGCCTTGCGCGCGGACGGACCATCGTGCGGCAGGAACGCTGGCCGACCGGCACGCCCGATACGCTCGGGTTGATCTCGGCCGAGGTCGCGCGCTGGATCGAGGAGGAGCCGATCGCGGCTATCGGTATCGCAAGCTTCGGCCCGCTGATGCTCGACCCCGCGCATCCGCGCTTCGGCCATATGGGCCGTACGCCCAAGCCAGGATGGGCCGGGGCCGACATAGCGGGGCATTTCCGGGAGCGGTTCGACTTGCCGATCGCGATCGACACCGACGTCAACGGCGCAGCGCTCGCCGAAGGGCATTGGGGCGCGGCGCAGGGCTGCGACGCCCATATCTACGCCACGGTCGGGACTGGCGTCGGGCTGGGCGTTGTGATCGACGGCCGCCCGCTCCATGGCCGCATGCATCCCGAGGCCGGCCATATGCGGATCCGGCGGCAGGCGGGCGACGACTTCCCCGGTTGCTGCCCCAGCCATGGCGACTGCATCGAGGGGCTAGTCAGCGGCCCCGGCCTCATGGCCCGCGCCGGCCGCCCGCTCGCCGAGGTCGAGGATGATGACCTGCTGTGGCGACGCGTCGCGATGGACCTGGGCGAATGGGCCGCGATGCTAATCCTAGCCTTGTCGCCGCAGCGTTTCGTGATCGGCGGCGGGGTGCCCCAGTTGCGCCCGGGCCTGCTACCGGTGATCCGGCACCATGCGGGCACCTTGCTCAACGACTATCTCGACGATCTCGACGAGGCCGCGATGGACCGGCTGATCGTGGCACCGGGGCTCGGCAGCGACGCGGGCCCGCTCGGCGCGGTAATGCTCGGCAGAGCCGCCTTGGGCTGCTAGCGGTTACGCGTTTTAATCAGGGACAGTATACTAATTTCTACGGATGGATGGAGTGGGCCATCGGGTTGCGCATCGCCATTTCACGACCCGGAAATTGGTATACTGTCCCCGAATTGATTTTAGGGCGTGCTTCGGAGCGTCTTGAGCAAATAGTTGGCGGATGCCGTGGCGGAGCCATCTCCGGTGAAGGCGACTGCGACGATTGCGTTGTCGGCTGGCGAGAAGGCCACCACAGCGCTCGCGCCAGGGGTTCCGCCGGCATGGCCTATCCAGCGTAAGGTCCGATCTCCGTCCGGGACCTCGAACAGCATGAGTCCCAGGCCGTAATATGTGCCGGCGTCGAACATGGGGTAGAGCTCATGCAGCATGGCCGCCATGGTGTCGGTCTTCAGCAGGCGGCCGCCGAGCAGAGCGCCGAGGAAGCGGGTCATGTCCGCAGCATCGCTGACGATCGGGCCAGCGGCACCCGCCCAGGAGGGATCGATCAGGGCGCCCTTCGCGGGGTGGGGCGGCGCGACGCCCTCCGAAGGCCCGCCCGGCCGCAGGGCGCGCATCTTTTGCAGATGGAGCGGCTCGATGATCCTGCGCGTGATCGCTTCCTCGATGGGAATGCCGTCGACCTTTGCGACGATCTCGCCCAGCAGGCTGAAGCCCGTATTGGAATAGCGCCACGCCGCGCCGGGACAGAATAATGGCCCATGTCGGCGGACGATTGTCAGCTGTTCGGGCAGGTCCAGAAAATGGGGATCGCGCGCTATGGTCTCGTCTTCGTTCGCGCTGAACAGGCCCGACCTGTGGGCGAGAAGGTCACCTATCGTGATGAGGTCGCCGTTCGGAACGCCTTCGATCCAGCCTGAAACGCGATCATCGAGGCCGATCCTGCCCTCGTCGACCAGTTGCAGGACGACGACCGCCGTCGCGATCTTTCCCGCGCTCGCCCAGAACAACAGCGGCGTGTCCGAAGGCGCGACAGTGGTCTGCCACAGGCCTTTGTCGGGGATCAGCACAGCTGCGCTCATCGCGGGCGCGGCAAGGCGATCCTGGATCTTGGAGAATGCGCTATCCAGCGCGTGAGCCGCATCGGGCTTCATATCGCCGTCGGGTAGGATGGCGGCGACCTGTGGCATGGAAAGGGTGCGCATGGCGGGCCCCGCATAGGGTGCCCGTTTTTCGCAGACGGACGGTCGCTTCTCGCGTGCGGGCAGGCTTATGGAGCCAGCGCAGGCGAGGAGCGCTATCGAAAATGCGAACCGTCCAATCTTCGTCATGGGCACTCGACCAGCGTTGGTCGCCGGGCTACCCGACAGGTTGGCACGAACACTCCGGGACGTCGGCCGATACGCTGTATTCGCGGTCGGTCGAGCCCGAGCTTCTACTCAGTCCGGCCGTACGCAGTCCACCGGCGCCATCACGGTGATCACGCCGGGCGCCACGCGCGCGGTGAAGGGGGTTTTGGCCAGAACCTCTCCGTCGATCGAGACCTGCAGCGAGGGCACCGTCTCCACGCGCAGCGCGCGACCGCGATATTCGACGGTGGTGTCCTTGCGCGCGCGCAGGCGCAGCCAGCTGGTGAACCAGCTCCAGCCGAGTTGGACCGGTGAACGCCCGACCACGGCCTGGACGACAATCTCGCCGCTTTGCGGATCCGCGTCGTCGACCAGTTCGACGCCGCCATGATAGGGGCCGTTGGCGATCCGCACCTCCAGCGCGTCGATCTCGTGCCGGACCCCATCCTGCGTCACGATCAGACGGAAGGAGCGGAACTTCATCGACTGCCAGGTCGCCCAGATCAGATAGCCGAGGCGGCCGAGGCTCTTCTTCAGGACAGGCGGTATCTGCCCGCCGATCTTGGTCGAAAGGCCGATCGCGGCGCAGTTGCAATAATAATCGTCGTCGATCATGCCGAGGTCGATCCGGCGGGGCGTGCCGGATGCGATGACGTCAATCGCGCCGTCCAGATCGAGCGGAATGCACAGCGTCCGTGCGAAGCTGTTGGCGGTTCCGAGCGGCAGGACTGCAAAGACGGTATCGGTTCCGACGATCGCGTCGACGACGCCCGACAAAGTGCCGTCGCCCCCGCCGACGATCAGCATCGGCGGACGTTTTGCCATCGCTTCGCGCACATGGCGGTCGAGTGCGCCGGGCTCGTCGACCGCGATCGCGTCGATCAACTCGACGCCCGACCTCTTCAATCCGTCGCAGGCGCTGTCGAAGAGGTCACGGCCCTGACGCGACATCGCGTTGACGATCATGATGGCGGAGCGGGGGGCGTCTGGCTGTGTCATGCGCAGCCACAACGCACCAGGATCGTTTCGGGCGCAATGTCCCCAACGCTTTTTGTCGCCGGTTGGTCAAAGCTTGGCGATGCGCTCATTATATTTGATCGACTGCGTCACGATCGATGCCTGTACGTCGAGCACACCGGGCACGCCATCGAGGAGGTCGGACGTTATCGTCCCGATCTCCTCGCGGCTGTCGAAAAGCCCGACCGCCAATATGTTGAAATTGCCGAGCATCATGATGACCGTTCGGAGCTGGGGATAGCGGCGCAGCGCTTCGGTGATCCTGCCTGCCTGCCGCATGTCTGCGCGGATGCGGAGAAAGGCGAATTCGGGATTGCCGTGCTGGCGATGGTCGGTGATCGCGGTGAAGCGCAGCAGACGCCGGTCGGTCAGACGCTTGATCCGCGTTCGCACCGTGCCTTCTGCCAGTTCGAGCCGGCGCGCGATAGCGCGATTGCTCAAGCGCGCATCGTCGCCCAGCAGGTCGAGGATCGCCCGGTCGGTCTCATCCAGATCGATCCGGTTCACCGCGCGATTCCCACGTCGAAATTGTAGAAGACGACGTCGGTGGCGATGCAGGCATCGACATGGGCGATGCCGGCAATCCCGTTGATCGAGCCCATCACGGCGTCGGACAACTCGGCGAAGTCATGAACCGCGACGAGCGCCTCGACATGGTGGGTGCCGGTGACGAGGTGCACCGCGAAGATGGCGGGGAGGGCGGCCAGTTCCTCGGCCACCGCTTGCGGCGCACGACCCGATACCTTGATGGCCAGCGCGATCAGGACGCTGAAGTCATAGGCGCCGAAATCTGCGGCGGCGACGATCCGCAAGGCTCCCGCGTCGGTCATCCTCTGGATGCGCAGGCCGATCGAGGCGCGCGTCACCTTGAGCCGCTCGGCGATCTCCTGGTTCGAGATGCGCCCGTTCGCCTTGAGCAGATCGACGATCTTCCAGTCCAGCGCATCGAAGGCGAAATCGGCATCGCCGGCCATGGCATCTCCCCGCCGCATCTTGTCTCCTATCGGCACCCGTCGCGCAATCGGCATCGCTGGATGATACGAAAGCGTAGAATGGTGATATACATATTACGCATTAGCCGAGTATGAAAACTTCTTGGAGAGACTTTGCGTGGTGATTCGCTCAAAAGATGATGGCCATGGACCATCATCAGGCGAGAAGCCCGCAATCAGTGGATGGGGCCGTGCTTTGCCGCGACGCCCCAGCGTCGGTCCCGCTCTCCACCACAAGCCGGCATCAAACCGGCGAGGAGAGGGAGAGAAAGATGAAGACGCTGAAGAGCGTCCTGCGGCTGACGGCTGCAGGATGGATCATGGTCGCCGCACCGGGACATGCACAGCAGGCTGCCCCCGCCACCACCGCGCAGGAGGCGACCGCCGAAACAGGGCTGGGCGATATCGTCGTCACGGCCCGCCGCCGTGACGAGGCGCTGCAGAATGTGCCCGTCGCCATCACCGCTTTGTCGGGCGAGACGCTGGCCGATCGCGGCATCCTGTCGACCGAGGCGCTGCGCCAGACCGCGCCGGCCCTCAACATCTTCCAGAACAACCGCAATGAGGCCGGCTTCTACATTCGCGGGCAGGGGCCCGGGATCATCGGCGGCGGCGCACGCAACTTCACCAGCGTCGCCACCTATTTCGCCGAGGTCCCCACCACCATCGCCGGCTCCGGCGTCTTCTACGACCTGGCGAATGTGCAGGTGCTGAAAGGGCCGCAGGGCACGCTGTTCGGGCGCAATACGACCGGCGGCGCCGTGCTGTTCGAGCCGAACAAGCCGACCTTCGACCTCGAAGGCTATGTGAAGGGCAGTGTTGGCAATCTCGACTATCATGAGGTCGAGGGCATGGTGAACCTGCCGATCGTCGAGGACCGTGTCGCGCTGCGTCTGGCCGGTTCCTGGTCGCGCCGCGACGGCTTCACCAAATCGATCTATACCGGGCAGCGCGCGGACAGCCGCAACCACGACGCCTTCCGCGTGTCGCTGCTCCTCCGCCCGAACGATCGGATCGAGAGCAACACGATCGTCGACTATAATTTCCGCGACAACACCGGCAACGGCCTCATCCTGCGGGCGATCAATCCCGGCGCGCAGCTGGGTGCCTTGCCGGTGCCCGATGCCCTGCAGCAGGGTTTCGGCCTGCCCGCGAGCATCCCGCTGCTGGCCGGCGCGCCGACCCCGATCGCTTGCCTGTCGGTGGCGCTGCCCAACTGTCCGACCGGCCCATTCGGCGGGGCGGTGGCGGCCTTCGTCGCAGGCGCCAATGGCGGCTTCAGCCTGTCGGGCCTGACGCCGGCGCAATTCCAGGACGCACTCGCGCTGCAGCGGCAGATCGGCGTCCGGCGCAACCTCAGCCGGCGGCCGGTCTATAACCGCAACAAGGCTTATGGCGTCACCAACCGGACCCAGATCGAGCTGACCGACAATTTGACGCTGAAGAACATCATCTCGCTGCGGCGCAGCCGCACGGCGGAGACCACCGACATCACGGCAGGCCTCGATTATGCCTATGGCGAATATCCGGGCACCGGAAGCAACCCGCCTTATGTCCGCGGTACCAACCAGTTCACCGAGGAGGTGCAGCTGCAGGGCAAGCTGCCCGATGCGGGGATCAGCTATGTCGTCGGTTTCTACCATGAGAAGACGACGCCGGGCATCGACCAGAGTTATCGCTCGGTGGTGTTCGGCGCGGCCAGCAACACCGGCAATTATTATCGCGACAGCAGCGACGCGCTGTTCGCCCATGTCGAGTGGCAGATCACCGACAAGCTTCAGCTCTCGGGCGGCTTCCGCTACACTTGGGACAAGCGCTTCCTGACCTCGTCGGTCACGGACGACGCCGGCAACTGCACCCAGACGAACACTGCCACAGGCGGCATCGAATGCCCGGTCGAGGGCAAGGCGAGCTTCAGCGCGCCGACCTTCGATGCTACGCTGCAATATGAGCTGACCGACCGCATCCTTGGCTATGTCGCCTATCGGCGGGGCTATAAAAGCGGCGGGTTCAACCTTCCGGCGCCGGCCGCGCAGTTCGCCACCTTCGGCGAAGAGCAAGTCGACGACTGGGAAGTGGGCCTCAAGGCCGATTGGGACATCGGCGTTCCGCTGCGCACAAATCTGTCGCTGTTCATCGACAAATATCGCGACATCCAGATCTCGCTGCCGGTGCTGGCGAACGGCTCCTTCATCAACCTCGTTCAGAATGCCGGCAAGGCGACCAACAAGGGCGGCGAGCTGGAAGTGCTGCTCAAGCCGTCGCGCAACCTGACGATCGGCGGCTTCGCCTCCTATCTCGACGCGAAATGCGCGACCAATGTCGGCACCGCTTGCCGCGTGGGCCGGCAGATCGCCTTCCAGCCGGAATGGAAGGCCGGCATCAACGGCCAATATGTCCTGTTCGAGGGCGATGCCGGCTCGGTCACGCTGACCAGCGACTATAGCTTCACCGACCGGGTGACGACGTCCGATCCGGACACGCCGCTCGACACTTATCCCAGCTATTCCTTGTGGAACGCGCGGCTCGACTGGGCCGACGTCTTCGGGCGCGGCATCGACGTCGGCGTCTTCGCCAACAACATCACCGGCAAGAAATATATCGTCGGCGGCTATCCGCTCGCCTCGGCGCTGGGTTTCGACGCGGCGCTCTATGGCGAGCCGCGCACCTACGGCCTCAACATCCGCTACCGCTTCGGCAAGTGAACAGGGAGGAGATGATCATGCAGACACTCGCAGGAAAGACCGCCCTGATCACCGGAGGCGGCGAAGGGATCGGCGGGGCCATCGCCAGCCGCTTCGCGCGCGAGGGCGCCAATGTCGTCATCGCGGAATATAATCCGGCGGTGGGCGAGGCGCGTGCGCAGGCGATCGCGGCGGCGGGCGGCTCGGCGCTGTTCGTCCAGACCGACGTGACGAAGAAGGAGCAACTGCTCGGCGCGGTCTCCGCAGCAGGCGAGCGCTTCGGCGGCGTCGATATCCTCGTCAACAATGCCTATGGCGGCGGCCACATCCGCCGCCTTGAGGACAAGACCGACGAGGAGTTCGCGCACAGCTTCGACATGTCGATCATGGCAAGCGTCTGGGCGATGCGGGCGTGCTTCCCGCATATGCGCAAGGCGGGCTGGGGCCGGGTGATCAGCATCTGCTCGCTCAACGGCGTCAATGCGCATATCTATTCGGCCGACTTCAACGCGGGCAAGGAGGGGCTGCGCGCGCTCACCCGCACCGCCGCGCGCGAATGGGCGGGCTATGGCATCACCGCCAACATCATCTGCCCCGGTGCCGCCAGCGCCGCCTATCTGCGCTTCAAGGCGGAGTATCCGGACAATGCCGCCGCGATGGACGCGCTCAACCCGATGGGGCGGACCGGCGATGTGGATGAGGATATCGCCCCGGTCGCGCTGTTCCTCGCGAGCGAGGGCAGCCGCTATCTGACCGGCAACACCTTGTTCGTCGATGGCGGGTCGCACATCAACGGCGTCGCCTGGGCGCCCGAACCCGAAAAGGTCGGCTGACGGCGCATGGGGAGGGGAGCTTCGTTTCTCTCCCCGACGCCATCGGCTTTGCACCGTGCCGCGTCGGGTCTAAAGCTGTGTCATGACTCACGCATCCTTCCCCGCCCTTCGTCTCCGCCGCACGCGCCGCCACGGCTGGAGCCGCGAAATGTTCGCCGAAAATGTGGTGACCCCGGCCGACCTGATCTGGCCGGTCTTCATCGCCAATGGCGATGAGGTCGAGCCGATCGCTTCGCTGCCTGGCATTTCGCGCTGGCCGCTGTCCCAGATCGCGGCGAAGGCGAAGGAAGCGCGGGAGGCCGGCATCCCCTGCCTGGCCCTGTTCCCGAATACCCCGCGCGAGAAGCGCAGCGACGATGGGCGCGAGGCGCTCAATCCCGACAATCTGATGTGTCGTGCGATCCGGACGATCAAGGATGCGGTGCCCGATATCGGCCTGCTGACCGACGTCGCGCTCGATCCCTATACCAGCCATGGCCATGACGGGCTGATCGACGCCGAAGGCTATGTGCTCAACGACCCGACCAAGGACATCCTCGTCGGGCAGGCGCTGGTCCAGGCCGAAGCCGGGAGCGACATCGTCGCCCCGTCGGACATGATGGACGGCCGCATCGGCGCGGTCCGCGAGGCGCTGGAGGCCGGGGGGCATGTCGACGTCCAGATCATGGCCTATGCCGCCAAATATGCCTCGGCTTTCTATGGCCCCTTCCGCGACGCGGTCGATACGCGCGGGCTGCTGAAGGGCGACAAGAAGGGCTATCAGATGAACCCCGCCAATGCGCAGGAGGCGCTGCGCGAAGTGGCGCTCGACCTCGCCGAGGGCGCCGACAGCGTGATGGTGAAGCCGGGGCTCCCCTATCTCGATATCGTCCGGCTGGTGAAGGAGCGCTTCGAGGTGCCGGTGTTCGCCTATCAGGTGTCGGGCGAATATGCGATGATCGAGCATGCCGTCGCGGCCGGTGCGGCCGACCGCGACGCGATGGTGCTGGAGACGCTGATGGCGTTCAAGCGCGCCGGCGCCTCGGGCGTGCTGAGCTATCATGCTCTCCACGCCGCGCGCCTGATGGGCGCATGATCGACACCGAAAGGCTGGTCCTGCGTGGCTGGCGCGACGAAGACGCGGCGCCCTTCCTCGCCATGGGGCAGGATCCCGAGGTGATGGCCTATCTCGGCCCGCTGCAAACTGCGGAGGATGTCGCGGCGGGAATCACGCGACAGAAGGACCTGCTGGAGACGCACGGCTATTGCTTCTGGGCGCTGGAGGAGCGGGCGAGCGGAGCGTTCATCGGTTTTTGCGGGCTCAAGCCGGGGGTGGCGGGTACGCCGGTCGAGGGCCGCACCGAGATCGGCTGGCGGCTGGCCCGCGCACATTGGGGCAAGGGCTATGCCCGCGAAGCCGCGCAGGCCTCGCTCGACTGGGGCTCGGCCAAGGGCATCGACAGCATCTGGGCGATCACCGTGCCGGCCAATGTCCGCTCCTGGGGCCTGATGGAGCGGCTCGGCATGACGCGCCGCCATGACCTCGACTTCGATCATCCGCTGCCGGGCCTCGACGAGCGGTTGAAGGCCCATGTCACCTACAACATCGAAAGACCGCAATGAACTACGACCACACCGTCCTGACCTATGAGGGCGCGACGCCCGAGATCGACGACAGCGCCTTCCTCGCGCCCGGATCGCGCGTGATCGGTCATGTCCGGATCGGGGCCGAAGCGAGCCTCTGGTACAATGTCGTGGTGCGTGGCGACGGCAACTATATCCATATCGGCGCGCGAACCAATGTCCAGGACGGCAGCGTCATCCACATCTCGACCGGCACCCACCCGACCGTGATCGGCGAGGACGTGCTGATCGGCCATATGGCGACCGTCCACGGTTGCACGCTGCACGACCGCGCCTTCGTCGGCTTCGGCGCGCTGGTGATGGACGGCTGCGTCATCGAGTCCGACGCGATGCTGGCGGCGGGCGCGATGCTCACTCCCGGCAAGCGCATCCCGAGCGGCCAGCTGTGGAGCGGCCGCCCCGCCCGCTACATGCGCGACCTGACCCCCGAGGAGATGGCGAACAACCAGAAGGGCGTCGCCGCCTATGTCGTCGAGGCGCGCAAGCATAAGCAGGCGCTGGCGGAAGCCGAGAAAAGGGCTGACTAATTATTTGTTCCTTACTTACTCTTTTAATGCCGGAGCGATCGCGTATCTGGCAAACCTCGCGGAACACGGCAGGAACCGCGCGCTAACGAGCAGTGCACCCACTGCTAAGCCAGCCAAGCAACCACACAACCAGTGCTGGCATGGGAAGTGAAAGTGATACACAGGTGGCGGCGACCATGATAAGGTCGCCACCGGTTGGGATCGCATGTTACGACCGGTTAGAAGCCGCCGCCCGTGCAGGGGTTGGCGGCTTCGTTCATTTTACCCTCACCGCGCCCTCGTCAGTGGCACGCAGAGCATTCGGATTTCCGCCTCCGCTTCTTACGCATTGCGCATCTCCCTAGTCGGCGTGATTGCCGATGGCGGGATCATCGCGGGATCGAATTGCGCCACCAATAGCAAACATAATTGCGCCGAAATTACGCTAGTCTTTCTGGCGTGATGGCTGTTTTCCGGGATTTTTATGCCCTCTTTCACGCCGGAATGACGCCAAGAATTCGCGTTTCCGGACATTGTGATCTGGGAATATCGCTTTTGCACGCGCCCATGCAGTATCTTCTGATATCGTTATTCCCCATCCGGCAGCGATTGCTTTGCCGAGTCGATCATATTCCCCGATGGGAAGATCGGACTTGGATCGCGACGAAGCTGGGGCCGGCGTGTCTGACGCTGGCGCAATAGAAGCGGGAGGAGCGATGGGCTGCGGCTGTGGAGGCCCCATGAACTCCGCAGGCATATGCCTTTTGCCGTCAAAGCTGTTAATGTCGAACCGGACATCAAAGTACCAGTGGTCGTCAAACTTCGCCTGACCGGTTGACCAGAAATGGGTATCCCCATCCTCCGGCCAAGCGTTCCAAAGAACGGGGCGGATCAGCGGGAATGGGCCGTCTGGACCGGTTCGGGCTACTGCGACAACAAGCCCTGATGCTAATTGGGCAATGAGAGATTTATGGCGCGTGTAGCCAACGACCGCCCTATTTATGCGTTCATATGCCGCGACTGTCAGCCAATGATCGTTGAAGTCGGACTCGCTCGGCGGCTCCCATCCCATGCGAGACGGATATCACATAGTTTTGCGGAGTCGATTCCGTGCTATGTTTGCGGCATGGCAGACCAAATCAAATCCCAACTCGACAAGTTAAAGGAAGCAGACTGCGCCCTTGAGTGCGACGATGATCATCGCTTTAAGGGCAAGCTCAATAAGATGGTGAAGCAAAGTCCCGTACTGGAGAAGTTGGAATGAATCTTCCACCACTTCTAGATGAAGAAGTGGCAGACTTCGTGCTGTCTCTAAGATCAATAGAGCGAAAAATTCTACAGAGCTTTTCCGATGATCGCGGGCGGTTGTATCAAGCAATCGCTGAAAAAGCGGGAGTGTCTTACGCTGATGTCCAGGAACTCAGCATGAAGCTTCAACAAGCACGCTTGGCACACATATCGGTCATTCCGTTCAATGGATGCCGGTTGTTTCTCAACGATCGAGGTCGGCAGGTGAAGCGTGCCGCAGAAATTTTTGAGGGCCTTCAAGTGCGGTGCGCGACAAAGTAGTTTGTAAAACACACAATCGCCCATGTAGGGTTTTGTGCGAGAGCCGACTGATCTCGACATCGGGAGATAGGCGTGGGCACCCGGTACAAAGCCTACGACATCCCAAGGGGTTCGTTTCTGCAGATCCCGGACGCAATCGCTACATCCGGCGGCAGCGCAGTTCGCTTGAATTGCCGCCTCGTCTGCACCCCGCTTATGATCGGGACAGGTTCGATCCGAGCAACGCGATCGACAAGGAGGGTGTCGTGACTGACCTAGCGGGGATCGCTCTTGGCTCGACGGTGGCGGGTGCACCGGTCAGAGTTATCGACGGAATCGGAGGCGCAGCCCTGGCGGGTTTGAATGCCTGGAAGAAACTGCGCGAATCCGAGGGGGAAAAATGACCTCGAAGCTGAAGAAACAGGGCTTGTTGCTGCTGGTGGTGACGATCCTCGCCATCGGTATCAAGCTCATCGAATCTCCAGGAGCGGCGGGCCATCAGCCTGTCCCGATCCTTGGATGGATCGCCTTGTGCTGGGTCATTTTCTTCCATTCCTGGTGGCGGGAGCGACGGCGGTCGGATTCGCACTGATTTCGCTCGGTGGCGCTTATTCGCAACCGTTGCCGCAATGCGGGCAGGGGCCTATCTAGGCTCTCTGTCCGCATCAAGGTTTCGGTTCCATGTCCAGCTATGAAGATCGGTTGAAGGCGCTCCGCGAGGAGCTGGCGCGGCGCAGGCTCGACGGGTTCGTCGTGCCGCTGACCGACGAGCATATGAGCGAATATGTCGGCGCCTATGCGCAGCGGCTCGCCTGGCTGACCGGGTTCCAGGGCTCGGCGGGGTCGGCGGTGGTGCTGCCGGCCGAGGCGGCGATCTTCGTCGACGGGCGCTACACGCTGCAGGTGCGCGAGCAGGTCGACGGCCAGCATTGGAGCTACCAGTCGGTGCCGCAGACGAGCACCGCGCAGTGGCTGGAGCAGCATGCCCCCGATGGCGGGCGCATCGGCTATGATCCCTGGCTGCACACCAAAGGCTGGGTCGAGGCGGCGCGCAAGGCGCTGGCGGGGAAGGGCGCGGAACTGGTCGCGGTCGACACCAATCCGGTCGATGCGATCTGGCCCGACCGGCCCGCACCCTCGGCGGCGCGGCTGGTGGTGCAGCCCGATGCGCTGACCGGGCAATCCTCGGCCGCCAAGCGCGCGAATATCGCCGACTGGCTGGCGGGCAAGAAAGCGGACTCGGCGGTGCTCTCGGCGCTCGATTCGATCG
Organism: Rhizorhabdus phycosphaerae; assembly: GCF_011044255.1. NCBI lineage: Bacteria > Pseudomonadati > Pseudomonadota > Alphaproteobacteria > Sphingomonadales > Rhizorhabdaceae > Rhizorhabdus > Rhizorhabdus phycosphaerae. Next base: position 1,375,671 of record NZ_CP049107.1, on the reverse strand, counting down.
CCTGGGCGTTCAACATCCGCGGACAGGACGTCGATCGCACGCCGGTCGCGCTGGCCTATGCGCTGGTCCACGCCGATGCGACCGCCGACCTGTTCGTTGCACCCGACAAGCTCGACGAGGCGGTGAAGGCGCATCTCGGCAATGGCGTGCGGCTGCACGACCGCGCGGCGTTCGAGCCGGCGCTGAAGGCGATGGCGGGCAAGACCGTTGCGGTCGATCCCGAGCGGGCGGTGGCGGCGATCTTCGAGGCGCTGTCGGGCGCAGGCGCGAGGCTGATCGAGGAGCGCGATCCGGTCGTACTGCCCAAGGCGGTCAAGAATGCGGTCGAGATCGCCGGCCACAAGGCCGCGCAGGCGCGCGATGGCGCGGCGCTCAGCCGCTTTCTCCACTGGCTGTCGGTCGAGGCGCCCAAGGGCGGGCTCGACGAGATCCAGGCGTCCGATCGGTTGCAGGCGTTCCGTGCCGAAACCGGGCTGCTCCGCGACCTGTCGTTCGACACGATCTCGGGCGCCGGGCCCAATGGCGCGGTGGTCCATTATCGCGCAAGCGACGAGACCAAGCGCATTCTCGAGCCCAATTCGCTCTATCTGGTGGATTCGGGCGGCCAATATCAGGATGGTACCACCGACGTGACCCGAACGGTCGCGATCGGGACGCCGACTGCCGAGATGCGCGACCGCTATACGCGCGTGCTGAAGGGCCACCTCGCCATCGCCCGCGCGGTCTTCCCGAGGGGGACGCGTGGCGGCCAACTCGACATATTGGCGCGCCAGCATCTGTGGGCGGCGGGCCTCGATTATGCGCACGGCACCGGGCATGGCGTGGGCGCCTATCTGTCGGTGCATGAGGGGCCGCAGCGCATCGCCACCTTCGGCGGGGGCGACGAGCCCCTGCAGCCGGGGATGATCCTGTCCAACGAGCCCGGCTATTACAAGACGGGAGAATATGGGATCCGGATCGAGAATCTGATCCTGGTCGAGGAGCGGGCGATCGAGGGTGGCGAGAAGGCTATGATGGGCTTCGAGACGCTGACCTTTGCGCCCTATGAGCGGGCCCTGATCGATACCGCCATGCTCGATGCGGGCGAGATCGCCTGGATCGACGCCTATCATGCGCAGGTCCGCGCGGTCGTCGGTCCGCAGCTGGAGGGCGATGCCGCCGACTGGCTGACACGGGCAACGGCGCCTTTGCTTGAAAGGATGGATAACGAGGCTTAACACTTCGCCGCCGGGCCGCGACTCATGACTGCGGACGGCCGGATTGTGGGGTCCGGTTGCTTTGCAGGGGGTTGGGCTGACGCGATATCTGGACCGATGGCTGCATGGCCTCGCGCGTCTCGTGCTGCTTCCTCTCGCGGGGGGGATGCTGTCCGCCGCATCTCCCTTGTGGACGCCCCAGGACGTGAACCAGCGCCTACTGGCCGCGCACAATGCTGAACGGGTGCGCCTCGGCATTCCCCCGCTTGTATGGAGCGACAAGCTGGCCCGCCAGTCGATGGAGTGGGCCCAGCAGCTGACGCTTATCGACGGGTTGGAGCATAGCGATTCGGCCGACTATGCCGATCCCACCGACGGCGAAGAGGGCGAGAATCTCTGGCGCGGGACGAAGGGCTATTACACGCCCGAGCAGATGGTGAATCTGTGGGTCGACGAGCGCAAGATCTTCATCAACGGCCCGTTCCCGCGCAACAGCACGACCGGGCAGTGGCGTGACGTCGGCCACTATACCCAGCTCATCTGGCGCTCCACCACGCAGGTCGGCTGCGCGATCGCGAGCAACGATCAGGACGAGGTGCTCGTCTGCCGCTATCTCGAGGGCGGCAATGTGATCGGCGAAAAGCCTTACTGATCCTCGCCCGAAGCGGGGCCGGCCGGGGGCGCCAATTCGTCCTTCTGCGCACGTGCCTGTGCCTTGCGGCGGCGCAGATTGTCGCGCAGCGCCTGCGCCAGCCGCTCGGCGCGCTCCTCGGCTGCGGACCGGGCGGGGGAGGTTTTGTCGTCGCTCATGTCCGGGATCGATAGCCGGATCGAAATAACAGGCAAGCCGCCTTGACGGACGCCTCCGCATTGTCCATAGGCCCGCCACACCGCAGGGGCTTAGCTCCCCGGTCGCCCGCAACATGCTGGCAGTGCTGCCGTAGCTCAGTGGTAGAGCGCATCCTTGGTAAGGCTGAGGTCAAGGGTTCGATCCCCTTCGGCAGCACCATTCTCCCGCATGAAGTCAGAGACTTAGACTACCCCTCCGGGGGAAAACGCATATTACGCCGCGTCAGATCGGCCAAACGTAATATCGGCGTATAGGGGTCAAATCGTAGCAGCTTCGGCGTAATTTGCGCTGTTGGAGGGGAAAGTCTTCCCCTGCCGGCGCGCCGGAGTCGCGACGGACCCCTTCTGCGGGCGGCTCCGCCCCCGCAACGCCCCCTAGAGTGAAAGAAAAGCGGAAATTCCCGTGACGGGTAAAGGCTGAGAGAGAGGCTCTCGGCGCCCGTCGTGGAGATTTCCCATGGCGACGATCCTCATGCAATCCGACACGTCCCGGCCGGTTTCGGCGGGCTACAAGGTCGACATCTCACGCGGCCAGCGCATCGGCCGCGTTTCCTCCGAATGGTTCTCCCGGCCGGACGACGAGCGCTTCCTGTCGCTGTCCTCGCTTCACGCCGCTGTCAAATCGCGGGCCGAACGCGCTACGGCGCGCACCGTCGAGACCCGAGACGTCAAGGTCGAGGCCAGCCGCGACGATGCCGAACGCCTGGCGCTGCTCGTGCCCGGCCGCGACGAGCCGGTCATGCCGACCCACTGGTCGTTCGGCCAGCTGTGCAGTCTTGTGGGCGCCCCGGCGGGCTATCTCCGCCAGCTGCCCGCGCCGCTGGCGGGCATAAACATGCAGCAAGGTTTGCTCTCGCACCGCGCTGAGTTGATGAAGACCCTCGAGACCGATGATGGCCGGATCGAACTGCGCGCCGTCACCGGTCCGGACTATGGCCGCATCTGGGATCATGAGCTGGTCGCGGCGGTCATGAAGATCGCGGGCGATGGCACCGGCGACACGCGCTGGAAGGTGCCCGGCCTGCTCGACTGGTCGACCATGACTCACAACCCGTTCGTCGAGGTGACCAAGGATACCACGACGCTCTACGCGAGCGATCGCGACGTCTTCCTCTTCCTGGTCGATGATGCCCATCCGATCGAGGCCGGCCGGCTACCCAATGGCGACCCCGACCTGTTTTTCCGCGGCTTCTATGCCTGGAACAGCGAGGTGGGCTCCAAAACGCTCGGTATCGCCTCTTTCTATCTCCGGGCGGTCTGCATGAACCGCAACATCTGGGGCGCCGAAGGCTTCGAGGAGATCAGCATCCGGCATAGCAAGTTCGCTGCCAACCGCTTCGCGCATGAGGCGGCGCCCGCGCTGGAGAATTTCGCGACCTCGTCGCCGGTGCCGTTCATGGCCGGCATCAAGGCCGCGCGCGAACGGCTAGTCGCCCGGACCGACGACGATCGGCAAGCCTTCCTGCGCAAGCGGGGCTTCTCGAAGGGCGATACCGATCGGATCATCGCCACCGTGCTCGAAGAGGAAGGCCATCCCCCGGCGTCGATCTTCGACTTCGTCCAGGGCATCACCGCGGTGGCGCGCGACAAGCCGCATCAGGACACCCGCCTCGAGCTTGAAGGCAAAGCCGCCAAGCTCCTCACCGCGGCCTGATCGGCGAAACTCCACCTCCCTATCGAAAGGAGCGGTCTCATGATCGTTCTGCCACCGATCGCCCGCTACGCACTGCGGGCCAATCATATAAATCGCCGGGCGGCGGCCGAGCGCGAAATGTCCGAGCCCGACCCGGCACCGCTGATCAAGTTCTTCAATCCGCTGGGAGCCCAAATGTGGCTTACCACCGAGCTCGCCGAGGATGGCGATGCGCTCTGGGGATTGGCTGACCTTGGCTTTGGATGTCCGGAGATCGGCCCGTTGTCGCTGAGCGAATTGTCCGCGGTCCGCCTGCCGTTAGGCATGGGCATCGAGATCGACGCCGCTTTCAAGTCGGACGTCCCCCTCTCGGTGTGGGCAACATGGTCCCGCCGAACAGGCTCGATCCTCTGGACCGAGACCCTGTTCCGGCAGTCGCCACCTGGCGAGCCGCCGCCAGACTGATGGCGCGGACCTCACCTGTTGGCGCGGTTCTCACCCTCTTAGAGGGAGAGGGCTGCGCCGGCTCCATGACGGGTTGAGGGTCGAGAGAGAGTCTCCCGGCCGCCCGTCATGGAGAAGACCCATGACCAAGCATGTGAAGATCGTCCTGAGCGGTTCGCGGGACATTCCGTTCAATCAGCTGGTGCTGAGCCAGGCCAACGTCCGCCGCGTAAAGGCGGGCGTCTCGATCGACGCGCTCGCCGCGGACATCGCCCGGCGCGGCCTGTTGCAGAGCCTGACCGTCCGCGCCCAGCGCGATGCGGAAGGCAACGAGACCGGCCTGTTCGAAGTGCCGGCCGGCGGGCGCCGCTTCCGCGCACTCGAAAAGCTGGTCAAGCAGCGCCGGATGGCCAAGACCGAGCCGGTGCCCTGCATCGTGCGCGACGATGATCAGATCTCGGCCGAGGAGGATTCGCTCGCCGAGAACGTCCATCGCGAGGCGTTGCATCCGCTCGACCAGTTCCGCGCTATGCAGCAGCTCGTGATGCAAGGCACCGACATCGAGACCGTCGCCGCCACCTTCATGACGACCCCCGCCGTCGTGAAGCAGCGGCTGCGCCTCGCTTCCGTCTCGCCCAAGTTGCACGAAGTCTATGCCGAGGACGGCATGACCCTCGAACAGCTGATGGCCTTCTCGGTCGCCGAAGACCATGAGCGCCAGGAGCAGGTCTGGGAGCTGCTTCAGTCCAGCTACAACCAGCAGCCCTACATGATCCGCTCCAGGCTGACCGAGCAGGCCGTGCGAGCGACGGACAAGCGGGTCCGCTTCGTCGGGCTCCACGCCTATGTCGCCGCGGGCGGCTATGTGCTCCGCGACCTGTTCGAGGAGGATCAGGGCGGCTGGCTGCAGGATGTGACCCTGCTCGATCGCATGGTCGACGAGAAATTGAAGGCCGAAGGCGTTCGGGTCGGGGAAGAAGGCTGGAAGTGGGTCGCAGTCGCGGTCGACTTTCCCTACGATTATGACGACGGCATGCGCGTCATCGACGGCGACCAGCCCGAGATGACCGACGCCGACGAGGCCAGGCTCACGTCGCTTCGCGAGGAAGCCGAGGCCCTCGAGGAAGAATGGTCGGGCGCGGGGGACATCCCGGACGAGGTCGATGCCCGCGTCACCGCGATCGACGAGGAGATCAGTGCGATCGTCTCACGTCCGTTAGTTTATCAGCCGACGGAGATGGCGCGTGCCGGTGTGTTCGTCAGCATTGACGTCGATGGCTCGCTTTATGTCGAGCGCGGCTATGTCCGGCCCGAAGACGAACCCGCCGAGGAGTCGACCGGGGGTGACGACGAGGGCGCAGATGCGTTCACCGACCCGACCCAGCGCGATGATGGCGGCAATTCGGGCGCCGCAGTCGTCTCGGTCGGCGGCGCGGTCAGCACCGAAACTGGTGATGACGAGGATGACCAGGACGACATGCTGCGTCCGCTTCCGGACCGCCTCGTGACGGAGCTGACTACCTATCGCACGCTCGCGCTCCGCAACGCGGTGGCGCACAGCCCGCAGGTCGCCTTCGCGGCCGTTCTGCACGCGCTCACGCTCGAGACCTTCTACAGCTATTCCTCGGCGGAAAGCTGTGTGGGCATTTCGGTCCGGGGCGGCAGTCTTGGCGTCCATGCGCCGGGGCTGAACGACAGCGCGCCGGCGCGTGCGATCGACGAGCGGCATGAAGGCTGGTCCGAGCGTCTCCCCGATCAGCCTGCCGAATTGTGGGATTTCCTCATCGCCTTCAGCGCCGATGACCAGGCGGCACTCTTTGCCCATTGCGCGTCGTTCGGGATCAACGCGGTCTGGGAACCGGCCAATCGCTATAATGACGGCCGCGTCTCCGCGCGGACCGTCTCTGGCAGGATCGAGCACAGCCACGTCCTCGCCCGTGCCGCCAATCTCGATATGGTCGCAGCCGGCTGGACCGCTACGGTCGACAATTATCTCGGCCGCGTGACCAAGGCGCGCATCCTGAGCGCGATCGATGATGCCAAGGGCGCCGAAGCCGCTGGGCGCCTCACCGGCCTGAAGAAGCCCGAAATGGCGAAAGAGGCCGAACGCCTGCTTGAGGGCAGCGGCTGGTTGGCAGAGCCACTGCGCACTCCGCCTGTCGAACCGGTCGAAGAAGCGGCGGCGATCGACGGCGAACCGGCTGTGGCAGTCGAACCGACTCCGGAGCAGGATGGCGGCGAGAGCGAAGAGCATTTCGCCGTCGCGGCTGAATAGCTTCTTCTTATCCGGGGCCTGTCGCATGGCAGGCCCCGGTTCTTTTCGTGGAGATGCCCATGGCCGGCACCGCGTCCGACCTTTCCCAGCTACTCGCCCGCAGTGCGGAAGCGGTTTGCCGTCACTATCTCGCTGCCGGCCGCCGCGAAGGTCGCTACTGGATCGCGGGCGATGTCCATGGGTCCAAGGGTCGCAGCCTTTATGTTCGGCTGAAGGGCGGCGAACATGGCAAAGGAGCGGCAGGCAAATGGACCGACGCCGCCACTGGCGATCACGGCGACCTGCTCGATCTGATCAGGCTCAACTGCGGTCACCGCCTGCTCTCGGACACGCTCGACGAGGCGCGCCGCTTCCTGGCACTGCCGCGTGAAACGCCCGCGTTCGACCCCGACCAGCCGGCCGTGCCGACGGGTTCGCGCAAAGCTGCGCAGCGTCTCTTTGCCGCCTCCCGCCCGATCGCGGGCACGCTTGCCGAACGCTATCTCCGCACGCGCGGCATCTTAGATGTTCGCATGGAACGCTGGCTGCGCTTTCATCCTCGCTGCTGGTACCGCCCGTCCGAGGCAGACGCGCCAGGCACGCCGAGCGTCTTTCCCGCGCTGATCGCCGCCGTCACCGACAATGATCACGCCATTACCGGTTGTCACCGCACATGGCTCGCACCTGACGGCTCAGCCAAGGCACCCGTCGCCACGCCGCGCAGAGCGATGGGCGACCTCCTCGGCATGGGTGTGCGTTTCGGGAACGCGTCCCCGATCATGATCGCCGGCGAGGGCATCGAGACGATGCTGTCGCTGCGTCAGGTCGTTGCCGCACCGGCGATCGCGGGCTTGTCGGCCGCCCACCTCGCCGCAGTCCGGTTTCCGGCCGGACTCCAGCGCCTCTATATCGCACGCGACGATGATCCCGCGGGCACGGGCGCCTTGATGACGCTCACCGAACGGGCGACCGAGGCCGGAATCGACATCGTACCGCTCGAACCGCAGCTGGATGACTTCAACAGCGATCTTCGCGCCTTCGGCCGGGAACGACTGGCGGCGAGCTTGCGCGCCCAGCTTCGGACCGAGGATGCCGAGCGTCCGCTGAGACACGGCTAAGTTCAGCGCTCCCGATCGCACACGAGCAGCGGCCGCAAGGCCTCCCTCGTATAGAGACGCCACGCCCGGCCTTCCTCGAGAGGGCGACTGCGGCAGCCGGCCCGGGCCGGCAATGGCTTCGCTCACGGCTATTTTCCGCCGGGGCTGAAGCCCCTTTGCAGCGCGAATCAAAATAGCCTTTCCTCCGCCATCCTCCGCTCGCGCTCCGGCCGCGCATGCGCGCGGTGCAGGCCCGGTCCGCCCGCCGCCGGTCGTCGCCAGGAAGGCCGCGAGAGGCGCGGCTTTGAAACGACGGAGGCCAGCATGACGACTGACAACGATCCCGACGGGCAAGAACCGCAGCCCGGTTCCACCGCTTACCTTCTGCAAGAGATGCAGCTTTATGGCCATCGGCCCTTCGAAGACGAACCCGATCATCGCCCGTTGCCCGATGCCCGCATTGCCGGCGGCGCGATCGCCGACATCTTCGATGCCATCGTATCTTCGCTGATCGACACGCGGATCGAACCCGACCTCGAGGATCTGGCCTGGGGAATCGTCAACGTCTTCCACCGTGCCGGCGAGCGGATCGAACGCGAGCTCGACGACAATGAGCGGGAGCAGAAGCGCCTCCAGCGCGAACAGGACGGCAGCGAGGTCAGATCGGTCGAGCTCGAACGCCGGATCGCCGAGGGGATCACGATGCTCGAACGCCGCGACACCATGGAATTTCTCCGCGACACGGCCGCCGACCAGTTCCGCACCCACATTCGCAAGGCCTGGCTCCCGCGCTCGGGTGCGATGGTCAACCGCAAGATGCTGACATCAGCCGTTCTCGACAGCCGTCGGCAGATCGACAAACGCTCGTATCAGGACGCCCGTGTCCTCAATCCGGATGGCGTCCGGATCGCATTCACCGGGGGGGCTTACTTCAACGATCACAAGCTGATCTACGCCACGCTCGACAAGGTTCATGCGCAATTGCCCGACATGATCCTTCTGCATGGCGCAACGCCCACCGGAGCCGAACGCATCGCCGCCTGCTGGGCACGCGACCGCAATGTCCCACAGAAGCCCTACAAGCCTGATTGGGACCGCCACAAAAAAGCCGCCCCGTTCAAGCGCAACGATGCGATGCTCGAGGAAATGCCGAGGGGCGTCATCATCTTCCCGGGCACCGGCATCCAGGACAATATCGCCGACAAGGCGCGCAAGATGGGCATTCGGCTATGGGATTTCCGCAGACGGACAGACTGATATCAGGGTCCGTCGTTCAAGGACCGGGACACGAACGGTTGCTTTGCACAAGAGCAGAGGCCGCTCAGCCGACCGCCGACATGGGTTCTCTGGATCATCTGTGGCAAATTCACGACGACCGCCGACGCGACCGAACTATGAGTTGATCTATCAAGCCGGCGCATGGGTCTCGACTGGTTGCAGCACATAGCCATCGAAAATGATCTTCTTGCACGAAAGGCGTGCAAGAATCGGTGTTAATGTATCGATGTCTTCGCTTGTGGAGACGATCACCTGCTGACCCGTTCCACGATGACTTGCTGCTCGCTCAAGCAAATGACCAAAACTAACCTTTGATGAAGATTGTTGGCGCGGCTCATCGAGCAGCAGCATGCCAGGATGATTGGTCGTGTAATTTCGAGCGAGCTCTAGGAGTCCAAGTTGGTACGCCCATTTTAGGCGAATGGCGTCGCTCGCTGATGTCTCGAAGCCAATCTCATAGCCTTCTTTCTGCGGGCGATAGCTGTCTTCGTCGATCGTCAGGTCCTTGGGTGCGAAGGTTGTGAACCCGAAGGCCTGTGCTAATTGTCGTACTGAGCCTGTGAGCGCGTCGAGCTTATCCTTATCATCCGCAGTCATTTTATCGGACGGAAGCAGCCGACCCGCCTTCAACAATTCTGTGAATTCTGCAGATAATATGTGGAGGCGGCTTGCTGTATCACCCAGTGATGCGATCAGGCCTTCAAGATCGCGAATGCGGGCTTCGATGCGTACGCGCTCCTCGACGGCCGCTGCCGAGGGTGCACTAGATGGACCCAGCAGGTCCGTACGTATTGTTCGAACGCGCGTGTATAACTGGGCGATCTCCCCTGCGGCGACCACGCTCAGATCCTCAAGGCGCCGCTGCTCGGCCTGCTCCCGCTTCAAGATATCTTCGAACATCTTGAGCTGTGACCGGACGTACTCGATGTTGTCCTCGATCGGCATTACCGCCTCAAGGACTTCCTGGGAGATCAGGGCATCAACGAGGCTCTGCTCGCAGGTGGGGCACTGCTCTGGTGTTAGATTTCCAGCGGTTCCGGCGTAGCGCTGAAGCCTCTGAACGTCTTGGTTCTTCTGTAGGTCCTCTTTTAGCTGGGTGATACGGCGCTCGAGAGACACGATATCGGCATCCTTTAGCTGTCGCACCTTATGAATTTCGAGGCGCTTCTGATTGCGCGCGTCGATGTCCTTTCCAAGCGCTTCAAGCTCTGCCGTGAGGGCATCCGCCGTCTCGCCGACCTCAGGGACCTTCGCCTCGGTCAGAGCAGCGACCCGGCCTCGTAATGCGGCCAATATCGTTTCGACTACTACGTCGTCGTCATCCTGTACTAGGGAGACTGTCCACCGTTCGAGGCTGTCAATGTCCATCGTCGGCCGAGGAGGAAGGCCGCTTAATGTGCCGCCAGCGCGCCGCGCGACGCGCATCATCTCATCGACCACGCCTGTCCAGTTGCGTGCATTCTCCTCGATTTTCTCCTTCAATCGTTGGCGCTGAAGTTCGAGCGTGTGGACGTCGAGATCCATAATGAATTCGACTGCGCGCTTTTGGACATCGCGGACGCGCAGATATGTCGGGATAGCGGCAGGGATTGTGGACCAGCCGCGCTTTTGCTCGACCCAGAAGAGCGGGAACACAGTTTCCAGCGGAAGTTTTCCCTCGGGGCCTTCATATTTCCGCACGACCGGCATATCCCAGCCGATGAAGGCTTCGAGGAAGTGCAGGAAGCCATCCTCGCGCTGGAAAGCGCCTGGATCGCGAACGAAGAACTGTCGTGAAGAAGCGCTCGCGGACGGTTCGGTCAGCATGGGGCCGAACCACACCGTGACAAGGCGCGTGTCGATGCCAGGTTCCTTGATCGGTCTGCGGACCGTGACGATGGTCCCGGCACCATTCTCAATTTCGAGCTCGACAAACGAGCTGGTAACGGGGAGTTCGCTCTCGTCATCCCTCAGCAAATACGTCGTCAATGCGTGAGGTACCGGCACCTCCCGACTCGGGCTGAGCATCTTCTCCATGCCAAGCACGTAGAGCAGTGCCTGCATGCTGGTCGATTTACCCTTCGTGTTGTCGGCCCAAATCACGTTGAGGCCCGCCTGGAACGGGAAATCGGCCCCGTAGAGACCGTCTTGTGTAAGGGCGCGCAATCGCAGGTGTCTAAGGCGCAGGGTCAAAGCAGCGTCTCCATACGCCAGATGCGGGTTACGATCTCTTCAGTGGCTCGTTTGGCTACGATGGTCAGAAAGGCGCGCTCATGCTGAAGCACATCGGACTTGGCGTCGATCGCTGATGCAACGTTTTGTCCTAACGGCGTCAGCGTGATCGTCTTACCTTTGCTTACTTCAACATATTTGAGGCCATGCGCCAAAGCGACAGCCCGGTTAAGCCAGGGCTCCACCCGGACCTGAACTTCGCTGGTCTTTCGTTCGCCGCGCAGCACGGCGTGGACCTGCTTCCGGCTGCCTTCAGTGCGGATCGAGTGCGCCAAGAATTGCAGCTTGAGGAAACTCGCTTTTCTGCCGCGGCTGTGGAGCAGACTAAGGAGAACAACCGAAATTCCCCATGACATGCGAAGGTCACCGGCGACCGGCTCGGGTCGTGCGGTGAAGGAGAAGTTGGCGCCCTGCAGCGCTTCGAGGAACAGGCTTTCAAGCGGCATCGGGGAAATCGAGTGGGCAGCGCATGATCCATTCGGAGATGGTGCCAAGCGCAATTTCATGCGCGTTATCGTCCGACAACGTCGGAGCAGCGGTTTTGATGGCTTGAGTGAGCGAGGCGATCTCGGTGTTCAGGATGCTGCTGGGCAAGGTGCCCCCTTTCGGTCCAGCGAACGTGAGGGTGCGCGCACGGACTTGGATCGCGGCGGCGACCTTCTCGTGCATATCCGGCGCGTTGTTGCGTAGAGCATCAATGAGCCCATTTCCTCGTAGGAACGCCTCTATTCCGTGGGCCACGACCTCGCCCAAAGCTGGACCGCTGGCTCGTTTCCCTAATTTTACGGTGGCATTGGCGACGAGGTCGGCAGAACCCGCCTCCCAATTCTTCAATTCCTCCTTGCTGGGTGCAGCGACATTCAGCGACAGGTTGGTGAGTCCAGCCATCGCATCCTGCACCGCTTTCCCGGGGAAATGGGTCTGATCCTGGATGCAAACCTCGAAATTTTCGTCGAGCAGCGGCAGCCCTAGCTTACGCAGGTCGCCAGTTTTCTTCGCGCAATGGAGGTTCAAATCCTTACTGTCATGATTGGGGACAAGGAGTACCCAGGATTTTAGCTTCTGACCGAGCATGAGCTTGGAAACGTCGGCGGCTCCTTTGATGAGCTTGCCGAGATCGGTCGTCATTTTGCTTTTCTGACGATCAGCGCGGACCGCGATATCAAGAGGCTCTTCTGGCGCGTAGCATTGATAAATAACGCGTTCGATCAGACAGTAATAGTCGATGCCGAGATCTCCGCTATGGTTCGCGGGGACCTTGTGAACGTTCAATACGCCATGCCGACTTTGCAAAAGGCTATGGGAGAATTCCTCCCAATCGTCGGGTCCCCATTGATGGACTAAGCTCGCCACTTCCCCCCCCGAGCGTGATTACCGTCGAAGGTGTTTGTTGCATGTAAGACGCCCGATCTCAATCACGGTGATCAGCAGACGGCTTATGTTGGAAGCTGCCGTTCCGCGCCTGCGGCAGAAATGACCGTATGTCCCATCCGTCGCCGTCCAGCGCATCCGCTTGCACCTGCTGAACGCTCCATCAAAGTAACCAAATAGCTTCCATTTCGGTGAGGTGCCAATCGGAGCTGCGAGACCTGCGGCGCCTGTTCACTACTACGCCGCAGGGTCACTCCCGCTCTTTGAGGCGCTAGTCCTTCCCGGGCCCGCGACCTTGTGACGATCAACCCTCAAGGGGTCCGCTATGCTGTGCATGCGGCCGCTTGGGCCTTTGTCCCTGCGCGGTGATCGCGGTCGCGCGCCCGGATGCGTCGGCGCCTGTCGAGCGGGGAGTGGCCCCGCTTCCCAACGACGGGAGCCGATCATGAGCCTCGAAGCCGCACAGCGCTACGCCTGGAACCTCGCCTGCACCCTCAAGGTCATCATCATCCTGATCGAGACTGACGATGGATACAACGCGATGCCGAGCGACGAATATGACGGCGACGTCGAGCGCGTGATCCGAGAATATGATGTCTACGCAAGCTGATACAACAATTCGGCTCGACCTGATGATCCCGCCAACGGTTTCGCTGGCGGGTCATTTCTGCTATCATTTTGACGCGCTGTGGTGGCTGGTGGAAGCGCGTCAACCCCTTGTGAAAAGGACCTGACGCCATGCCGATTCTCTTGCCTCTCTCCCTGATCGGGTTCGGCTTTCTGATCTACCAGCTCTTCGCGGGCGCCACTTTGGCGCTCCCGATCGCGCTCGGCGTCGCCGTAGGCCTTTCCGCCCACCAGCTCGGCTGCTCAGCTTTCGCCTCGATCGCCGTGGGCGTCATCGCCTTCATGGGCGTAATCGCTGCGAGCCGCGCGGCGGCACTGAAGCTCACCAACCCGCACGCCCGGATCGCGCTGGCCGTTCTATTCGCCCTGCCGGCGGCGCTTGCGGGCTATTCGCTCGCACACGCACTCGGCGTGCTTGTCGGCACCACCGGCATTGTCGCAGGCGTGGTTGCTGCGGTCCCGTGCGCCGCAATTGCCGCCCAGCGGATGCTCCGCCCCGCGCTCTGATCCTCGAACCCTGCAGACTTCAAAACAAGCCCCGCCCAGTCGATCCCGGGCGGGGCTTGTTTATGCATCTCTCGTCATGGCCGGGAGGAGGCGCCGATTGGCTGTGTCGCAATCCCCTACCGTCGGCGTTGGGCGCTTCGGAAAGAGGGCGTCACCCATAAACGCAACCCTCATGTGACCTTGATGGACGGCTGATTCGCGGAGACCTCGCTCTTCGCCGGAACGGCAGTGTTATCGGCGCGGGCACGAGGACAGGGTGACCGTCCTGTCTGTCAGCGTCGGTATCCGAAACCACGATCGGGAAGAGGGGCTTCTGGAAGGGCTCCGAGAAAGGCGCCACGTCTCCCTTGGCGGATCCAGGCCAGTGCCCAAACGGCCTCTCTTCATGGCTTTGATGATCGGGACCGGCTTCGCCTCTGCCGCTCATGGCCGCAACGGCTCTGGGTCACTTTTTTCCCCTGCCGGCTGCGCCGGCATTCCTCGCGGGTCAAAAAAGCGCCCCGCCGCCGTCTTCCGCTGACGCTTCAGGTCTGACGACTGCGGCCGCGGCAGCCCCGGTCATGTCCCAAGCCATCGAGACCGTGATGGGCACGGACCTCGTGGATCAAGACTGGAGACTTAACATGGCTACCATCGGCACCTTCAAGAAGACCGCCAACAACGAGTTCGTCGGCGACATCGTCACTCTCAGCGTTCAGGCCAAGGGCGTCCGCATCGTTCCCGACAGCAACCGCGCCAACGACAATGCTCCCTCGCATCGGGTAATGGTCGGCCGGGCCGAGATCGGCGCCGCCTGGACCAAGCAGTCCAACGAGGGCCGCGACTATCTGGGCCTCAAGCTCGACGATCCGAGCTTCACCGCCCCGATCTACGCCAACCTCTTCGACGATGAGGACGGCGAGACCTTCAACCTAATCTGGTCGCGCCCCGGCCGCCGCAACGGCGATTGAGCCGGACCACCAAGCCCCGTCCGGGATCAACCGGGCGGGGCTTTCGTTTGATCCATTTTGGCGTTAATTATTAACCACTTGCGATAAGCGGACGCTTATTTCCCGATAAGGCGTGGCCTCATTGCGCACTGCAACATTGGCCACATAGCTTATGGTCGCAGGGGGCATCGAGGAGATTACGATGCCAGGTTATCATCGCTTACGCTTACCCGCCGACTATCAGGTCCTGACCGCATTGGATGCACGCGGATTCGCCTGGGAATGGCTTCGGCGTAATTCTGAGTTTCGCGACCTCTACTGCTCGGCGGCCGCGCAGGCACGACGCGCCAGAACAACCGGCGAAGCGATCGCACGGCGATCCGCCCGAACGCTCATCACGATCGCGCAGCACCCGCTGGCAAGGAGGTGGTCCCAATGGGGGCTCACCTTTCGCGCCCGATCCCGACACCGGCGCAGTCGAGGCGCCGGCGGTCGCCTGGAGTCCCGAGCTTGATACCTCAGTCCTCACGATCGTCCGCCCCGTACCGTGGGCGCGGCCCATCAGCGATCTCCGCTTCCTGTTCGAGCGCTGGGGCGAGCGCGTGTACCGGATCGGATCGCCGGGCGGAACGCACCTCCTAATCCGCCGACGCGGCGCGCCCGAGCTATCGCTCTGGCTGCCTTCCGGCCTTGCCCCTGCCAGAGGCGGCGGCTTCGGCATTTATCTTCATCCAGACAACGGGCACACGGCGCGCGTTCAGGCCGCCACGAACTTCCGGCGCGCAATTGGCCACGGCAGCCCGCTTCGCTATGTGCCGTTTGCCCATGCTCGCCGTCACGCGGCCATGCTCTGTGTCCACGATCTGTCCCGGCAGGGCGCGTCGCTCCGCGACATTGCCGAACTGCTGCTCGATCCGATGCCGCCCGACTGGCGGACGAGCTCCGAACGATCGGACCTTCGCCGCCTGCTCGATGTGGGCAGGGAGATGATCGGACAAGGATATAGACGACTGTTGGGACCACGCCCACCAACATAGCCGGTCGCTCGCTTGCGATGTGGTCGGAACGCACACCCCATCTTTCCGGCCACCACAGGTCTTCTTTCGTCGCCGATGATGACCGGGTTCGCGAGGCGCTTGGCAGGCGCCTCGCTTCCTCGAGCCAGGAGCCCGGTCATGCCCGATATCATCAAGGACACACGTTATCTGCGCACCAAGGAGGCCGCCCACTATGTCGGCCTCTCGGCGCGCACGCTCGAGAAGCATCGCACCTACGGCACCGGTCCCGCCTACCGGAAGATCGGCGGGCGCGTCGTTTACACGCTCGAGGATTTGCGCGCCTGGGCCGACCGCGGCGCGTGCGCATCCACGTCTGACCCGAACAACGGCACTGTGCCGCCAGCGGCGCGGCGGCCCGGCGATCATGCGCCGGAGCAGGGCTGATGGAACGCGTTCCCGCCAGTTCGGCAGATGCGGTTACCGCGCCGCGTCGCTCGCTTCGCCATCCGCTGCGCGCCTGCTTGCTTGCTTGCGGTGGCGGCGCGCTCGCTCTCTTGCTCTTGCCCACCATTCACCGTCCGCAACTGCGGCTGGTCTGGAACGCGTCGGCGAGCGTGCCGCTTGGGCTCTACCGTATCGAGCCGGGTGCTGCCCCGCGGGTCGGCGATCTCGTCGCGTTGCGACCGTCGCCCGCCCTCGGGCGCTTCATGGCCGAGCGGCGCTACGTCGAAGCCAACGTACTGCTGATCAAGCCCGTCGCCGCCGCAAGCGGCGCGACTGTGTGCCGCATCGGCGTGCGCGTCACGATCGACGCGCGGCCCGTCGCCTCCGCGCTGCCGCGCGATCGCTTCGGCCGCCCGCTGCCGGCGTGGTCGGGATGCCGGCGATTGCGAGCAAGCGAGGTGTTTTTGATCGCACCTTACCGGCGAGATTCGTTCGACAGTCGCTATTTCGGAGCGGTCGACCGCCGCCGGATTGTCGGGCGCGCATTACCGCTGTGGACCTGGTCATGAGCGCCGGGTCTCTCCGGTGCCTCTGCGCGATCGTGCTGCTCGCCGGCGGCATATCCAGCACCGCACAGTCGGCTCGCCCTCGGACGGGCAACGTTTGCGCGGGGTATGCCGCAGAAGCCGCCAGCCGCTCCGGCCTATCGGTCGATATCGTGCTGCGCGTGATGATGGCGGAGTCCGGCGGCAACGCCCGGATCGTATCGCCCAAAGGGGCGATGGGATGCATGCAGATCATGCCGGCAACCTGGACCTATCTGAGCGCCCGCTACAGTCTCGGCGCCGATCCGTTTGATCCTCGCCGCAACATGATCGGCGGCGCTATGTATCTCGCGGAACTGACCGCCCGCTACGGATTGGCAGGCGCTATCGCGGCCTACAACGCTGGCCCGGGACGATATGAGCGCTACGTCAGCGGTTCGAAGGCGCTGCCGGCAGAAACCATAGCATACGTCCAGCGGATAGGAGCCTCCGCACGCAGCCCCGTCGCCGGCCCCGTCGTCGGTCCGGCGCGATGGCAGGAGGCTGGTCTTTTCCTCGTGCGTGGTCCCTCACAGAAGGCGACACCGACTGTCGCCAATGAGGTATCGACAACCGGCCGTCCGGTTACCGTTGATCGGCTCTTCCCCCTGGGTAGAATCGCCGAGGCGCGAGCTGCGGGCGCCGCTGGACCCTAAGATGCGATGCGCTATCTCACGAATATGACGACATGGAATCTCGACACATTGCGCGGCCTCGATCTCAAATACGCGAAAGAGGGCGTGCACATGCACCAGCGGCCCTTCCGCGCTGCGACCGAAATCCTCGGCTCCGCTTTCTCGATGGGTGTCGGCGGAAATCCCGAGGTGCAAAAGATCATGGCGGCCTACGAGGCCATGATGCCGGAGGTAAACAGTTCATGGCCCGGCATGGGAATCGGTTTGGCCGCCGTCGTTGATCAGGTGCGCAAGGTGACGGTCCCCGTCGTGTTCGGCGAGCAGGCGCTTGAAGCGTGGAGTGCCCTTGGCTTTCCCACCAAAGAGGCTTGGTGGTCCTGGTGCCGCGAAGACGAACGGATGGCCGCTGGGACAGCGTTCGCCTTCGCCGATCTGCTCGATCTAACCTATGGGCTCGACGAGCTGAAAGGCGGCACCGGCCCTGATCTCGATTTGTGGAAGATGGCAACATCCAATCTCGCCGACGCCGCGAACAATTTGCCGACAGCGTTCAGCGTGGACTCCGTGCTCCAGCCGATCTGTCTGGTTGCCGAGCTGTCGATGAAGGCGGCTCTGGTGCGCAGCGGCGCCGACCCAAAAAGCTTTGGACAGAAGGGAGCGGAAGGCCACGATCTCAAGAGGCTTAGCAGTCGGCTCGCGACTGAGACGCCACATCGCGACGATGCGCTGATCGGCCACATCGTCGCACGGATGCCAGCCTATGTGGGAAGCCGTTACAAACCTGCGGGCCGGACTCGACTGGACGTCGTACAGCTCGCACTTGGCGTCCAGTTCATTGCGGCGTCGGCGGTACGGCGCCACAGCGACTGCGACTTTGCGCGGCCGATGGAGACGGGCGATTGGCCTGCACCGCGGCCGCCGTTCTTCGACAGCTGAACTCTGTGCATGCGCGCTCGAGGTGACGGATCTGATGGCGCATCCAAGCGAGTATTCGCCGATCGTTACCCGTCACCAATGTTGGCCGCCGATTTCGGCAATTTGGCGCGAGCGGTTTCTTCGGCTTCTGTCGCAAACGCCCGTGCGCCGCGCCGTCGGTACAGGAGCTTCGATTGCGCGCCGTCATCGCCCTGGAGACGGATGGCGAGATCGAGAAACGCGCCGTACAGCAAGGCGCGGTCGTCGTCGGCAAGTGCGACAAGTCCGGCTTTCTGCACGAGCCCCCCAAGCTCGATCAGATGCTTGGTGCGTTCTCTTCGTGCCACGACCCAGGCTCTCGTGTCGCTGCGCGCCCGAGCGGCCTCAAGCCTGTTCCGCGCCTGTTTCAGCCGCCTTGCCGCTCGCACCAGTGTCACCAGCGCGGCGCGAGGATCGCCGGCTTGTTTCCCGAAAAAACTGCGCGCCGCGCGTGCTCCACTTCGTCGTGACCGATTTCTCCTTCTCTTCCACTGCCGCAAGGAGCGCACCGGCAAGGAGGTCGGGCTCGAGCGCATCGGCGCCCGTCGCCTCGATCAGCTCACCGAACTGCTGGATCTTGCGCTGCTTGAGCAGCTTCGCCCGGTCGTTGAGTGCCTTCAGCTCGGCATCGAAATCCCGTACCTTTCGCATCGTCGCATCTCCACTAGCGCTGTCGATGCGGTTTAGCTGGGCGGGTTAGCCTTGAGTTCAACGCCTCAAATCTCTCAGGCGTGCTCTAGCGCATGAGAGCGCGCTTATACGTCGTACCGACGTCGCGAGTTCAGGCGTAAATGGGTTGCCGCGATGGCGATCTATCACTTCTCGGCCAAGATCATGGGGCGCGGCACCGGCCGCAGCGCGGTGGCGTCTGCTGCCTATCGCTCTGCCTCGCGCCTCCACGACGAGCGGCTCGGCCGCCATCACGACTTCACCAACAAGGCAGGCGTCGTCCATTCCGAGGTGATGTTGCCCGAAGGCGCGCCTGTACGCCTCTGCGACCGCGAAACTCTCTGGAACGAGGTCGAGACGACCGAGAAGCGGAAGGACGCGCAATTCGCCCGCGAGGTGGAATTTGCAATCCCGCGCGAAATGACCAGCGAGCAGAGCATCGCGCTCGCGCGCGAGTTCGTCGACCGTGAGTTCGTCCAGCGCGGCATGGTCGCCGATCTCAATGTGCACTGGGATATCGGCCCCGACGGCGAGGCCAAGCCGCACGCGCATGTCATGCTGACCATGCGCGAGGTTGGCCCGGACGGGTTTGGGCCAAAGGTGCGCGAGTGGAACGCCACGGCATTGCTGCAGAGCTGGCGCGAGAATTGGGCGAGCCACGTCAACGATCGCCTGGCGCAGCTCGGCATCGAAGTGCGGATCGATCACTGCAGCTATGACGCGCAGGGCATCGAGCTGGAGCCGCAGCACAAGATCGGTGCCGCGGGCGCTCGCCGCGAAGCGAAAGGCGAGGACGCCGAACGCGCCCAGGACCATCGCGTCATCGCGCGCGACAATGGCGCTGCGATCATCGCTGATCCAAGCGTTGGGCTGGAGACGCTGACCAGGCAGCAGGCGACCTTCACGGTGCGCGACCTTGCCATGTTCGCGCATCGCCATTCGGACGGGCAGGAGCAGTTCGATCGCGTGCTCGCCGCCATGCGTCATCATGAAACGGTGCTCGCGCTCGGGCGCGACGGTCACGGCGCTGAGCGCTTCACTACGACCAGCATGTTGAGCGCGGAGCAGGCTCTGGTGCGCGACGCCGAGCGCCTCGCGGAGATGCGCGATCATGCCGTTTCGCGAACAGAGATCGGCCGCGCCGTTGATGGCGCCCAGGCACGCGGAATGCGGCTCGGCGCCGAACAGCGCGCCGCACTCGATCATGTACTACGCAAGCCCGGTCTCGCTCTTGTCGTCGGCTATGCCGGCGCCGGCAAATCGGCGATGCTGGGCGTCGCGCGCGAGGCGTGGGAAGCGGCCGGCTACACCGTGCGCGGTGCCGCGCTGTCGGGTATAGCCGCCGAGAATCTCGAAGGCGGATCGGGCATTGCATCCCGTACAATCGCGAGCTTCGAACATGGTTGGGCACGCGACCGCGATCGGCTCAATTCCCGCGACGTGCTGGTGGTCGACGAGGCCGGCATGATCGGGACTCGCCAGCTCCAGCGCGTGCTCGCCGAGGCCGCTGGCGCTGGTGCCAAAGTCGTCATGGTCGGCGATGCGCAGCAGTTGCAGGCGATCGAGGCGGGCGCGGCATTTCGTCTGCTCGCCGAGCGCCACGGTGCCGCCGAGATCGGTGAGGTCCGCCGCCAGACCGCCGAATGGATGCGCGAGGTGACCCGGGATTTCGCAACCGGTCGAACCGGCGAGGCGCTGGCCGCCTACAACCAAGCCGGCATGCTCCATGTTGCCGACACGCGCGATGCCGCCCGCGCGGCGCTCATCGATCGCTGGGATACAGAGCGCCGGGATGAGCCCGCCGCCTCGCGCATCATTCTCACCCATACCAACCAGGAGGTTCAGATGCTCAATCGTGCGGCCCGCGAGCGGCTCCATGCACAGGGCGAACTCGGAACGGACGTGGCGATCCGCGCCGAGCGCGGCTTGCGCGAATTTGCCGACAATGACCGGATCCTCTTCCTCAAGAACGAGCGTGATCTCGGTGTGAAGAACGGCACGCTCGGCACCATTGAGAAAGCCGCGCCGGACAATCTCTCGGTACGGCTCGACGACGGCCGCCGGATCGAGGTCGATCTCACGAGTTACGCGCACGTCGATCATGGGTACGCCGCCACCGTTCACAAAACGCAGGGCATGACCGTCGATCGCACCCATGTGCTGGCTACGCCCGGGCTGGACGCGCATTCCTCCTATGTCGCGCTCAGCCGTCATCGCGACGGCACTGCGCTTCATTATGGGCGTGACGATTTTGCCGACGAGAAGACGCTTCGGCAAACGCTCGGGCGCGAGCGCCCCAAGGATATGGCGCTCGATTATGATCGACCGACTGTGCCGGCTCCGGGACAGCAGCAGCCTGCGGCCACAGCGCGTGCGGCGGATAATGCTGCATCGAGCACACCTCGCGAAAATCCGCGCGGTCTGGTCGCGTTGGTTTCTCGCATGCTCGGCCGAACGGGTGACGAGCGCACGTCTGCGCCGGTGCTGGCGCGGGACGCCGATAGCGCGGTGAATACGCGGGCAGCGAGCGTAGCGGCTCTAGACGCCGGGAAGGTTCAGGAGGGTGCCAACGCCCGGGCCGTATCCGCAGCCAAGGCGGCGGACGTTGGCCGTAACGCCGATTCGGCGAACAGCGATCAGGCGAAGGCCCTCCGCGCGATGATGGCGGCACGCAATGCCGCGCCTCGTCAGACACCGGAATCGATGCGCGAAGCGATGGCTGCCGCGAAAAAGGCGCCCGCCGCCGCACGCGATAAAGATTATGGGGCTGAGCGGTGAGCGCGCCCGGTAACGGCGGCGGCGGCGATGTTCGGGGCTCCGAACCCATTATCCAGCAGATTGCCTTTCTCTCATCTTTTGCTGCGATCGCTGCATGCTGGCCGCTTGTTTGCCACATCGTGCCGGTCGATGACCGGTTCGCGTTCGCCGATCTCGCGCGCGAGCATTGGGCGCATCGCCACGCGCTCGAGCCGTGGCTCGAGCAACGCTGGGCGTGGCTCGCACTTCACGGCTATCATCTCTGGTTCGCGCTCGCCGTGCTTCCTGGCACGCTTGCCGCAGCCATCGTCCAGGGTGTCGATCGCCGGACATTCTCGCCGCTCGTGCATGCGCCGATCGGCTGGCTCGGCGGAAGCGTCTTGGGATATTGGCTCTACGCCAGCTTCCAATCGGACAGTTGGCCACTCGCGGTGATGATGCCAGCCGCTTTCGGATTTTTGGGCGGCGCCATCGCCGCACGTTTCGCCGCTAGTCCGCGAAAGGTCACGCATCTGCGCGGAACACGAGTGGGGGTCTTCACCGGCCAGCGTGGGGGGCGGCTCAAGGCCCGGCTGACGGGTGGCGTGACACTGGCGGGCGTACCGTTGTCCCGAGAGGACGAGACCATGCATGTCGCGGCGATCGGTGCGACCGGGTCGGGCAAGTCGACGGCGTTGCGCGCGCTGATGGCGGATGCGATCCGGCGTGGCGATCGCCAGGTGGTAGCCGACCCCGACGGCTCTGCGATGAGCGCTTTCTTTAAAGCCGGTGACGTCATCCTCAATCCATTCGATCCACGCTGCGCGCGCTGGGACTTGCTCGCCGAGATCGAGCGTCCAGGCGACCAAGCCTTTCTCGCCCAATCGCTACTGCCCCACCTAGGTATCGGCGAGCATGATCAGTGGATTACCTATGCCCAGCAGCTTCTCGCCGCGGCACTGGAGAACTTTGGGCGGCTGGGGCTCGGCACGACCAACGACCTCATCACAATGCTCGCGTCCGGCTCCGTCGCCGAGCTGAAGCTCCTGTGCCAAGGCACAGCCGCGGCGCGCTATTTCGAGCCCGGTGGTGAGAAAATGCTCGCCAGCATTCTCGGCACGCTGGCGCCAGCGATTGCAAACCTCCGCTTCCTCGCGGCGTTGGACGGCGAACCGTTTTCCGTCCGGAAATGGGTTCGTTCAGGCGCGGGTTCGCTTTGGCTGCCCTATACCGCCAACCAGGTGGCAGCATTGCGCGGACTGATCTCTTGCTGGATGAATATCGCCATTCTCGAGACGCTGTCGCTGCCTCCCGATCGCGACCGGCGAATATGGTTCCACATCGACGAGTTGGACGCCCTGGGCCGGATCGAGGGGCTGAAGGATGCGCAGGCTCGTCTCAGGAAATTCGGCGGTTGCGTCGCCATCGGCTTCCAGTCGTCGGCGCAGGTCAAAGCCGTCTATGGTGAGGGGGCTCATACCATTATAGAGAACTGCGGAAATCTGCTGCTGCTTCGTTCCGGTCTCAGTGAGGGCGGTGGAACTGCGGAGCTCGCCTCCGGTCTGATTGGCAGCCGCGAGGTTGAACGCGACGACGTCAGCCGATCGCGCACACACGGACGTTACACCTCGCGCTCAACCTCAATGCAGAGCAAGCGAACAACTGAAGAAGTAACATTGGCTAGCGAGATCATGCAACTTCCTAACCGAGAGGGCTTCGTAAAGCGCGCGACGATGCCAAAATGGAATCGCATCCGCTTTGCCTATGTGACCTATGTTCAGCAAGTGCCCCCATTCGAGCCAGCTCCGAGCTTGAATTCTCAGTAATGTTAAGCCTCGAACCGGTTGAGCAAGTTACGGCATCTCACATTGCAAAATTCGATAGCATATCTACTTCGACGTCCGCGAGACAAGGTTTCCGAAGCTTCGCCGATTTTCTCTACGAGTTTTAGATAAACTCCTCGCCCGGACCGCTCAAAACAACGTTTCCGTCCGGCCCCTGCTCAGCAAAAGTGTGAGCTTCGGCGATCCTGTCTAACGGGAAGGATTTGGCAATAGTCGGTCTCAGCCCGCCAGCCTTCAAAGCAGCGGAGAGCGTTTTAACAGCCGCATTGCGTTCGATATCGGGAAGCGTAAATATCTGAAGCGTCTTGATAGATGCACCTTTGAATTGAAGCGCATAATAGGGAATCGAAGGAAACCTGTTAGACGTAGAAGAATAAGAAACGATCAGACCATAATGCTTTAGTAATTTCACATCCATTTCGATATTTGCGGAAAAGTCCACCTCTATAATCTGATCAACGCCACTCGGGAAAATATCCGACATCACCTTCACAACGTCTTGCTCACGGTAGTCGATGACATAATGCGCACCGGACGTGCGTGCGCGCTCGGCCTTCTGTGCACTGCTGACGGTCGCTACGACCGTAGCGCCGGCGGAAGACGCCAGTTGAACGGCTAGTTCGCCCACTGCGCCAGCGCCACCTTGGATGAATATGGTTTTTCCGCGCGGATCACCGTCGGCATATACCGCCGCGTAGGCGGTGAAGCCGGGCACGCCGAGGCATGCGCCGATCTCAAATGAAACATTGTTTGGAAGAACTGCGACATTCTGAAGTGGCAACGCCACATATTCGGCTGCCGTGCCGGCTTCGCGCGGTCCCGGCGGCGCATAGCCGTGGCGGAAAACGGCATTCCACAACCAGACCCGTTTGCCCAGCCAGCTCTTCGGAACGTCGGCGCCGACTTGCTCGATGATCCCGGCGCCGTCGCTGTGCGGCACCATCCGCGTCGCAATGCCGTTACCGGCAAAATTACCGCGATGCTTGTAGTCCGAAGGGTTGATGCCCGATGCCTTGATATGCACGAGCACTTCGCCCGCCTCGGGACAAGGACGGGGCATGTCGCCGATTACGAATACGTCGCCCGCCGGACCAGGCCGGTCATACCAAGCGGCCCGCATCACTCCGCCCAGACCTGGGCAAATACACGCTGGAAGTTCTGGCCTAGCACTTTTTCGATGACACGATCTGCATAGCCTGCCTTGGACAGATCCCAGGCAACCACCTCCAGCCGTCGCGGCGTATTCATGCCCGGAACTATAAACGGGCCGATGCCGTCGAGCGGTGCAGATATTCCCTTCTCATCGCGCCCAGAAACCATATCCTTCAGAGCACGCTTGTACCCGTCGTCAAACACAACCGGTGTGGTCGAGTTGTCACTACCGATGCCGACATGATCCTCGCCGCAAACGTTCAAAGCATGCAGCAAGTGGCGGTTGAATAGAGCCTGCGACGCGTAGAGCGGATCCTGGCCGAGATAAGGCATCATATAGATCCCGAAGACGCCGCCGCCGTCGGCCACCGCGCGCAACACTTCATCTGGCTGATTGCGAGGATGGTCATAGACCGCCCTGCATGCGCTATGCGAGACGATGATAGGCGTGTTCGATGCATGCGCTGCGTCGAGGGCGGTTTGCGGATGTGAATGCGCCAGATCGACGATCACGCGGCGGCGATTGATATGACCGACTGCCTCGTGTCCTCCTTCGCCGAGCCCGGCCGCAGCTTGGGTGGCCAGGCAGCCCGATCCGATCCTGCTCTCGCCATTATAGGTGAGTTGCATAATGAGCACGGACTCATCGGCAAACCGATCTATCGGCGTCAGGTCATCCTGCATGAACTCCAGCCCCTGGAAGCCGAAGATGATGCCGAGCAACCCTTGGTCCTTGGCACGGACAAGATCGCTCGGCCTTTCGATCAGCATCAGCTTGTCGGGGTTCTCCGCGATATCATCCTTGACCTCCCTGATTCGATTCAGCTTTTCAGCAACGTTCGAACCATGGACGGTCAGATTAACCGCTGTGATCCCGGAACGGCGCGCATTGGCGAGTTGCTCGGCGGTAAAGCGCGGTCCTGCCGGTGGATAATAGACGTTGAACGTGTTCGGGGTAGCAAGCGCATCGATGACCATGGCCTGATCATAGAGTTTGCGGACATGGGCAGGCGGCTCAGCTGTTTCCACCGTCCATAAATCGGTTGGCCCCAGAATACCTTCCTGCGCGCAAACAGTGCAGGTCCCGACACCAGGATGTGCGGTGGTAACCGCGCCGGTATGCCCCTTATCGCCTCCGATGGCGCCATCACCCATAATAGTTCCTTTGGCATTTTGAGTTCGAAAGCGGCTCGAAGGGCCGTTCCCCGGCCGCACAGTCATGCGTGTTCGAGCAGTATCTCGGCGAGTTCGGTTGCGCTGTCGATCATGAGGTCATGCCCCCCGTCGAGCGCATAGACATGGTTGCCGGGCGTAAGCCGTTCGGCCTCATACCAGCCGGGCATTGGCGTGGGCATGCCGATGTCCTTCGTGTTGTAGACGAGCAGCCGCTTCGCGATCGATCGATAGGCGCCAGTCAGACGAATGCTCTGTATGAAACAAGCGATCGGATGTGGCGTGAGCTTGGAATCAACCCATGCGTGATGCTCTTCAGCGCAGCCGAATTGCGCCGCTTGCAGCGGCTTCACGAGACTGCCGTCTTCGCTGGCATTGGCAACGAACGGGGCGATGACCACGGGCAACAGCGAAAATTGCGAGTCACCGTCCTTCGGCAAGGCGGCGTCGAGATAGACGAGCGTCGTAATCCGATCCGCCAACTGGTCGGCAACACCCGTGATGACCATCCCGCCATAGGAATGGCCGCACAAAATCACGTCCTGAAGATCGTGCCAACGAAAGAGCGCGACAATGTCAGCGATATGCGTATCGAGATTGATCACGCCGAGCGACGCAAGGTGGGCGTTTTCCCCGACGCCGGTCAGCGTCGGTGTGAGAACATTGTGGCCAGCACTTTCCAGGGCAGGACGGATTTTATCGTAGCACCATCCTCCGTGGAAGGCGCCTGACACGAAAACAAAAGTTGCCATAAATCTCGTCACTCCCCCGGATTGCCGATCGTCGAGGATCAATCGAATTTCACGCTCGCGGTTATACCATAGGTAACCGGCTTACCCGGAAACCGCAGAATGGTGTCAAATGCGCGGAACACGTTCGAGTAGTTGTACGTGTTGGTGACGTTGTTGCCCCAGACCTGGATTTGCCATTTGTCGTTCGGCCCCCTGATGCCTGCCCGAAGGTCGAGCAACGCGGCAGACTTGATGCGGTACAATGGATTTTCACCCAACTGAGCGAAGGAACTGCTCGTGTAGGTCACGCCTGCGCCGAGGAAGGCCGTCAAGTCACCACCGACAGCCCAGTCATACTGCGCGTCGCCGGCAGCATTCCACCTTGGCGAGATCGGAACCTCGGTTCCGGCGAAGTTTTGCAGCAAACCATCCTGATCATAACCTGTGAAGCGGATGATCTTCGTCTTCAAATAGGTTGCGGAACCGCTGAGGCGCAGCCCTGCGAAAGGCGCCGCTATCACTTGGGCCTCGGCACCCTCGACGCGCGACTTTGGAATGTTCACGAGCGCGCTGAGCGGGCCGAAGATCGGATCGGGCGATCGGCCCTGAACCTGTTTGTTGCGATAATCATAGTAGAAGGCCGCAGCGTTAAGCTGAAGTTTGCGCTCGAAAAGCGGCAATTTGACGCCCGCCTCATAGGCGAGAACCGACTCCTGCGTGACAGGGAAGAACTGCGTGTAGCTCGACGCCGCGAGGGTTGGGAAGCTGCCGGACTTGTAGCCCTTGCTTGCACTCAGATAGAAAAGCGATCCGTTGTCGGTCTTATAATCGATGCCAGCCCTCCACGAGACGTTGTTTTCCTTCAGCGTTGAGACAATCGCACTAGGCTGCAGCGTTGCGCTGAAGGTCAGGCACTGTGTGCTGCTGAGTGGCGGGCGTCCGGCGCCGTTAAAAAGGCCGTCGAGAAAGGTGAAAGCCGCGGCCAAATTGCCGTCGCCGCCATCGAAGAGACAGCCATAAAAATTTCGATTGGACTGCGTGTAGCGGACTCCGCCATGGACGGTGACGTGCTCACCAAAGCTGTAATCGATGTTGCCAAAGCCAGCATAGGTCGAGATCCTGTTGCGGACCAGATTGCTCGTCTGGCTGATCAGCGTACCGGGCAAGATCGCAGCAGCGTTGGATTCTTCTGGAAGAACATAGACGAGAAGGTCTGAGGCGGTATCGCGCTCGTAATTACCGCCGACGATGATCTTGGCGTTACCGAGATCGGCCTGGGCGCGCATTTCCTGCGAGAAAGTCCTGATTTGGCCGCGCTTGATGACGTCGTCGACCTGGAAACGCGTACCGTCGAAATCGACCTGAGAGCGGGCGCGATATTGCTCATAGGCGGTTATCGAGGTCAGGGTGACGGATGGCGCAATCTCATAATCAGCGCGAAGAGCGAACTGGTAGAAGCTGTCGTCGCGCTTGAACGGCTTTCCTGGGGTCCAGTCCGCAGCGCGATTGTTTTCGGGCGCCAGCGGATAGCCCTGCAGAACGTTGATCGCATTGGGATCAGTGGGCGGAGTCAGGGGCGAAACCTTGATCACCTGTGCGGCCAGCGTGTCTGACTTGTCGAGCCAGCCGTTTACGTTGAGCGTGAACTTGAGGCTCTCGGTGGGCTTCCAGTCGAGGAGGACGCGACCCTGCACGACATGCGTTTCGCCAAGTGAATCGTTGCGCGTGTAACTCTTCTGCCAATCGCCGCCCTGGGTGGTCCTCACCGATAAACGGCCATTCAGATTGTCGGCAAGCGGGCCGCTGATAAAGCCCTGAAGGTCGGCGGTATTGAAGCGGGAATAGCTGCCCCTTAGGCCCGCCTCGAAATGGTCGGTCGGCTTGTTGGCGATGTAGTTGATCGCGCCGCCTGTCGCATTTTGGCCATAAAGCGTGCCTTGCGGTCCTTTGAGAACCTCGACGCGCGCAAGGTCCAGCGCGGCCGCTTTAGTCATCACGGAGAAGGGAAGCGATACTTCGTCGGTATACACGCTGACCGTGGTGCCGGCCGTCAACGAATAATCGAAGAAACCAACGCCGCGCAGCGTATAGACCGGCGCGTCATAGCCGGTCTCCTGAGCCGAGAATCCAGGCACAAGCTTGGCCAGGTCGGCGGTGGAATTGACGTTGCGCTGGTTGAGAGCGTCGCCGCTGATTGCCGCGATCGAGAGCGGGATGCTGTTCGCACTTTCCTGACGACGCTGCGCGGTTACGACAATCTCGCCAATGCCGCCCTCGCCATCGACCTGCTGCGCGCCGGATTGTACGGTGGTTGTCTGAGCGAGCGTGGGACCCGACCATGCAAGGACGGTTACGCACCCACTCAGCATCAAGATCGATTTAACGGACATATTGGCCCCCTTTGGCTCCATTCAAGCCCGCCATTGCGCAGCGAGCAGTGAGAGGGAATTTGCCGATGATCATCAAATGCTGTTTACAGAATGAGACACAAAATTGACATAGGGAGGCGTTCCGTCGGTTTGGAGCGCGCTACGACCTCAACTCCAAGGACCTCGGGATCATGGGCGACGTCTGATAGTCGGCGGCAATTTCGTCCACGGCAGGTCCGCCGGATCGGCCGCCATCGCTCCAGCCGCTTTCGCTGTCAAAATGTCCCTGTCCTCGTCTTCGACCAGTGGAGCGAAGTCGGCCCGGAAGTGGTTGGTGCTCTTGACGACGATAATCCGCATGGCTTCCGGGGCGATTCCCAAGCCGCGGAACAGTTCGCGATCCTGGGCGCCGATCCGCGCACTCGTCACCGCAATAAGGACGCCCTCGATCTCCAGGCAGGCGGAGGCGCCGAGGTTGGTTACGAAGCCAGTCATCTTGGGGCCTTTGAAGGTGAAGCGACCGTCCGCGATCGCCCTCACCTTATAGCGGCCGAAGACAGGCGGATCGCTTGCACCTTGAAAGGTCGGCCCGGATGCGCCAACCGCCAGCTCGATTGTGGCGCCGACGCCCGCCGCCACGGCTGTGGCTGCGGCTGCTTCGTCAAATAGCAGCCCTATCGTAACCTGGCCCGGGAAGTGGCGACCTGCATTTTCCGCAAGAAGCGCGTGCAACATGCCGGTAGTGCTCGCTGTACCGCCGGCCCCCGGATTGTCCTGGGTGTCCGCGATGACGACAGGCTTGCCGGTCAGCGTGGTACGCGCGATGGCCTGCGCGACAGCGGCGCGTGGCTCATAGATTTCGAGCTTCCAACGGTCCGCGTCAAGCGCAGCCGACGCGAGCCTCTCGACGGTCAACGCTGCTTCATCGCCATAGCCCCAGATCATGGGCGCGCATTCTTCGAAATCTGATGCAGGAAAGCCCATGCAGAAGCTCGAAATCGTGCCATGGTCGGTGTCGAGACGCACGAGCAGTTCATAGATGCTCTTTGCAGGCTGGGTCGTCGTGCTTTGTGCGTTCACCGGAATCAGAAATGGTAGACGCGTATGCGACAGCTTTTCGCGCGATCCTTGCCTGATCCTGCGATCGAGCAACTCAGCCGCCAGTTCGCCGGTCTCCACATAATCGATGTGCGGGTTGGTGCGGAATGCGACGAGCCCGTCAGCCAGATCGAGCATGGCCTTGGTCACGTTCGCATGAAGATCGAGACTGGCGACGATCGGCAGATCATCGCCAACTACGCCCCGGATGCGGCGAAGAAGCTCTCCGTCGGCATCGTCCGCGTTGTGGGCCATCGCTGCGCCATGCATATCGATATAGATCGCGTCAAAGCCGCCTTTGCGCACGTCTGCGATGATTGTGTCGCAGATGAACTCGAAGGCTTGGGCGGTGATGTAGGAGGACGGTACCGCGCCGCACCACAGGCTCGGCATGATAGTCCAGCCCTTGTCGCGAGCGACACGAAGAAATCCTGAGAGCGAGACGTTCACGCGCGAGATGCGATCGATCATCACAGCGCCATGGCTGGCGGCAGGAAGCAACTCGCCGCGTTCGAACGCAGCCCAATCGGCCAGATTGGGCGCGAAGCTGTTTGTCTCGTGCTTGAAGCCAGCGACCAGCACCCGCATCACGACTTGACCTGAGTTGGCGCGAACGGATGCGCATTCGATGCATCCCCCGATTTATTCAATTCTCGCTTGGCCATCATCATCACTCCGGCTCCCAGAATTGCGACGACCGAACTGGCGGCAAGGGCAAGGGCGAGGCTGCGAACACCGTGATCCGGTTTCAATATGTCGCTCGTCAGACCCACTGCCGGGACGACAATGGTGAGACTGATCACATTCGTGACCGACGCCCACAACCCGATGGCGATACCGCGCAACTTCTCTGGTGCCGCCTTCTGGATCAAGAGCGTGCCCGGTGTCAGGAATCCAAAGGCAAAAGGGTAGGTGAGACACAGGCCGACAATCGCGACCGTTTTATTCGATGTCAGGGTGGTCAGGGCGAGCGCTGGACCCACGGCGAGCAGTGAAAGAATCAGAATCACGCATTCCGGCTGTTGGATATGTGGTCGAAGCCGGTCGCAGGCCCAGCCGCTGCCAATCGAACCGACGCTTCCGCCCGTCGCCATCGCGATCGACATCCACAAGGCGGTGTCAATCATCGACATTCTGTGGACACGCACAAAATAGACCGGCAGCCAAGCCTGAACGACATAATAGATAGAAATGCCTGCAATGCTCGCGATCACCGACAGGCGGTAAGCGCGAATGGCTGCCAAGCGGCGGATCGCATGACCGAGATGCAATGACATGATCACCTCGGCGAAATTCCGGCCCGTTGCGGCCCGCGGATCGCGCAACGCGAGCCACATCAAAAGGCCCAGCAAAAGCCCAGGAGCGCCCGCAAACAAAAACGCGGCGCGCCAGCCAAATGAGGTCGCCACCACGGCGCCGATCAGCATGCCGAGGCATCCGCCCACAGGCACACCGAGATAGAAGATCGCAGTTGCCAAGCCCCGTTGCCGCGGCGGGAAGCAATCAACGATGAGCGACGCCGACGCTGACTGTGATCCCGCCTCGCCGATACCGACGCCCATTCGAGCCAGTGCCAATTGAACAAAATTCGCAGCGAGTCCGCAGCAAATTGTAAGGATGCTCCAAATCGACATCGCGGCGGCGATCAGCCGCGTCCGGCTGACATGGTCCGACAGGCGCGACATAGGGATTGTGAAGAAGGCGTACATCAAACCGAACGCAGTACCGGTCAGCAGGCCGAGTTCTGCGTCATTCAGCCGGAGATCGATCTTGATTTGCTCGGCGAGAATGTTGACGACCTGACGGTCGAGGAGATTGAGCGTAGCCGCAAGAAAGAGAAAGCCAAGCGTCGACCATCGCCGTGGCGTGGAAATGCCTTTCCAATAGCCATGCTCTCTTTCCAGCGCCGAGACATGCGCGTCGGACATCTTTTTCTCCCGGGAATGGACCGAGCAGGCAGGGCACGCGCTGATCACCGCAGCGCGCCAGCATCCCTCAGATATCAGACTAGGCAGATCGCAGTGAACATCCGGGGGCATTCATTTTACAATATGCGACAGCTCTCGGGCGGCTATCGCCGTCGCCGACGCCCCGTTGCTGATGTAACTCTGGCCTGGCCGAGTTCTGCTCGCATCGTCGACGCGCTGCGTCCATAGGAGGTCTGGAACCATCGCGAAAAGGCGCTGAGACTTTTGAACCCCGTCGAGCATGACAGCTCGGTCAGCGACAGTCCGGGATTGCTGATCGCCTGCTGAATAAGTTGCAGGCGCAGGTCATGCAGCAAGGCTTGATAGGTGGTGCCTTCGCGATTGAGGCGTCGGTTCAGCGTGCGGCGGTCGATCCATAATTCGTCGGCAATCGCTTGCGCCGAGAAATCACCATCTTCGAGCCGTTGACTGATCATGCGTGTGACTCGCATCGCCATCGTGTCCTGTCCCCGCTCGAGCAGCGGCTGCAACTGCTTGATCGCGAGGCGTCGTAGGAACGGCGGCGACGTCACGAGCGGGCGGCGGAGCAAGGCTTTGTCGAGCACGAGGCCCGACAGCGTTTGTTCGTGGAGGATTTCGCATTGGAAAATCCGACGCGCGAACTGACCGTCGGGAAGAGGCGGGAAGGTAAAGGTCACCAGTTCAGGGCGATAATCGTCGCCGATCAGCCAGCGCAACTGCATCAGGATGCCAGTAATCCCGAACTGGGTGACCTGCATCGACTCCAGCATCGTGTTGCCCGTAATTTCCACCGCAATGATCGGATAGTCGAAGCCGGTCTGCAGATGGACGAGAGTTCCATCGGAGTGGAGGCGCATGTGCGATGAGTAGAGCCGGATCGCAGCTTCTACATCGTCGGCTTCGCGCATCAGCAGGCTGACCGCACCAAGATCCGGTATGCCGCGCGCATGAGCAACGCGCATGCCGAAGTCCATAAGGCCGGTCTTCTCCGCGGACAATGCCAAAAGCTTCACGAATGCATCGAACGAGATGAGCTCATCAGGGTCTTGCGCATTGCCGCTGGCCAAACCGACTTCCCGGAGCATGGCCGCCGGCGATAACCCGGCCGCCTGCGCGGCCTCCGCATAGCCATTCAATGTTGCGCGCCGAATTACCCTTCTTTCGTGCATAAGACTCCTCTTGCGTCCCGATATGTCAACCGCCCGCCTCTAAGTATCAAGTCTAAAATGTCGCGCGTGGATACACGAGCCGTGTCGGCCCCACCTTGGGGCAACCGGGACCGGGGTAGGCCGACATCTGACGCTGATCCCGCGTCGTCCGGGACAGTTCGATCTTGCGAGGTTCGAGATGTTTTTGCCGCTGTCTGACCGCCGAATATCGACGCGTGGAGCACGCACTTGAAGGCCGTTCGCATAGGCGCGCCAGCAGGTCTCGATCGTCTCGAGACCGTGGAGATAGCCGATCCCGGACTTCCGGAAGCGGGCGAAATCCGGGTGAGGATTCACGCGACCTCTTTGAACTATCACGACTACCGGATCGCCAATGGCGAGGCATTAGCGGTGCGAGGGCGAATCCCGATGGCCGATGGCGCCGGTGTAGTCGAAGCAATTGGGGAAGGGGTCGAAGCATTCGCGGTCGGAGACTCGGTCGTGTCGCTATTCTTTCCGCAATGGTCCGATGGGCCGGCGCGAATTGGAGATTTCGCGCAGACGCCGGGCGATGGTGTCGACGGTTACGCGCGTGAGGTTGTGGTACGGCCCGCAAGTTGGTTCACTCATGCGCCGGCAGGCTTTACCCATGCTCAAGCAGCTACTCTGACGACGGCAGGGCTGACCGCATGGCGAGCGCTCGTCGTCGACGGAAAGCTCAAGGCCGGCGACATCGTGCTGACACTGGGTACGGGCGGCGTCTCGATCTTCGCCTTGCAGTTCGCCCATGCAATGGGTGCGCATGTGATCGCTACATCGTCGTCGGACGAAAAGCTCGAGCGGCTGCGAGAATTGGGCGCTGCACATACGATCAACTATCGAGCCACACCTGATTGGGGACGCGCCGCAACCGATTGGACGGGCGGCATCGGCGTCGATCACGTCGTCGAAGTGGGCGGTGTCGGCACCCTGCCGCAATCGATCGCCGCAGTCCGGATCGGCGGCCATATCTCTCTTATAGGGGCGTTAACCGGCAGGTCGGGAGATGTCCCCCTTACTGCCTTTCTCGTGAAACAGGCACGGCTCCAGGGGCTGATCGTGGGCAGTCGGTCCCATCAGATCGACATGATCCGCGCACTCGAGACGACCGGTATCAAGCCAGTCATCGATCGCACATTCGCGCTGGAAGATTTGGGCGAAGCATTTCTTCTGCAGGAAGCAGGGCGCCATTTCGGAAAAATCGTTGTCGAGTTCTGAAAGCGCATGGCGTCATTGCCGTCACTGATTGTCCCAATCTATCAACTATGTGCCTCGTTTTGCGCAATCTAACCCACTCTGCGCCCCATGATGGAATGGGGTTTGGTCAAAGGGGGCCAGCGTCCGAAATAGATGAAAGGGAGGTTCTTGATGCGCAGCATCATCTTGAAGACCGGGGTCTGCCTGGCGGCTGTGACCTGGCCATTTTTGGCGCAGGCACAAACTACGCCTACGGAAACATCCGTGGCGTCTGGACAGGCGCAGGCCACCGACGCTCCATCAGATGCCGGCGATATCGTCGTAACCGCTCAGAAACGTACGCAGCGCTTGCAGGACGTCCCAATCTCCGTGGCGGTGCTTGGTGGCGAGGCGCTCCAGGACAAAGGCATCCACAATCTTCAAGACCTCAAAGGCGCGCTGCCGGGAATCCAGATCCTGCCCGCCGGTCCTACCAGTCGCCTGTTCGTCCGAGGTATCGGTTCGGGTGACAATGCCGGCTTCGACCAGGCGGTCGCGACGTTCATTGACGATGTCTATCATGGTCGTTCGCGCGGAACTGCGTCGGGCCTGTTCGACATCGAGCGGTCGGAATTTCTAAAAGGACCGCAGTCGACCTTCTTCGGCAACAGCGCGATCGCGGGTGCCGTCAATGTGACGACCGCAAAGCCCACGGACACGCTGCAGGGCTATGCCTACGGCTCGTACAATTTCAACTTCGATCAATATGTTGTCGAAGGTGCAGTAAGCGGGCCGATCACGCCGGCCCTGAGCGGCCGCCTGTCGGTGCTGTTGGGGTCGGGCGACGGCTGGGTCGCTGATACCACTGCAGGCGGCAAGATCCCTGAAACCAACGATCGCGCCGTTCGAGTCCAGCTCAAGTGGGAGCCCGATGACAGGCTGTCGATGGTGCTGAAGGGGGAGGCTGGCCGGTTCAACCAGCGCGGCGGCCTGCTTGGGCAGATCACGCAGTGCCCCCCGGTGCTCGCTACCCCCACACAAGACGGTTTTGCGCGGCCGGGCGTATATTGCGCGCAAGCGCTCGCGAACGGTGATGACGTTGTCTTCAACAGCAGGCGCTCCACCAACCCCGGCAGCCATGCCAACCTGTCAAACCAGGAAGTCGCACTGACTGCCAACTATGATCTGGGTGCAGCCACGCTCACGTCCACAACGGCTTATCTGCGGTATAATTACAAATCTGTATGGGATCTCGACTTCACATCGACCAACAGCGCCTATTCGGGACTGCCGGAAAAATATGATCAGTTCAGCCAGGAATTGCGGATCGCATCGGGCGACACGGGTCTCCTCAACTATACGGTTGGTGCATATTTTCAGAGCGATCACCTGACCGGCCGCACGGACCTTGGATATTATTTCCTAAACCCACCGATCGTTCAGGCTCTGACCTATGATCAGCATGAAAAGATCTACGCGGGTTTCGCTTCGCTTGGCCTCAATCTGACCGAAAAGTTGACGATCACCGGTGGCTTGCGTGCGCAACGCGTCGAGAAGCGGCTGCTCAAGGGCATTTACTACGGAGCGCCCACAGGGTTCGCCGACGTCGCTCCGATCGAGACCGCCGCATACAATGCTACGGGAGTCGCGCTTAATCTCGGCCCGGCCGGCCAATGGCGCTATTCGGACAGCTATAGCAAACTCGTTCCATCAGCGAATATCCGCTACAAATTCTCGCCTGACCTGATGGCTTACGCATCCTATGCGAACGGCTTCAAGGCCGGCGGGTTCAACATGGCGGCGAGCGGGCCGGTCGACCCTGCAACGGGCCAACAGATCGGCGTCGCTTTCCAGCCCGAGAAGGTCGATGCTTTCGAGATCGGGTTTAAATCGCGTCTCTTTGATCGTCGTCTGACACTGAACGTGACCGCGTTTACCAGCCGCTATTCGAACCTTCAGGTGGGCGGCAATCGCCAGACGGTCAATGGCCCGGTCAACGTCGTGAGCAATGCGGCAAGTTCCGTGTCGAAGGGTATCGAGGTGGAAGCCGATCTTCGTGTGACGGGCGGCCTCACGACAGGCTTGCAGTTGAGCTTGCTCGATGCACACTACAAGAGCTTCCCTGGTGCTTTGCCAACTGCGTGTCAGCAAATCGTCGGCCAATGCGTGTTCGGCTCAACCGCGCCAGGTGCCACGGTCCAGGATCTCTCCGGCAAGCCGACCGCCTATTCGCCGAGCTATAGCGGTCTCTGGACCATCGATTACGAGACGCCCATCAGCGACAATTTCCGGCTCGCACTAGGATCCCAGCTTTCGTTCACGGACCATTTCCAGGTCGCAGTCAACAACGATCCCAACACCGAGCAGGACGCTTATGTGCAACTCGATCTGTCGGCCAAACTCATCAGCGGCCCCGGCCAATGGGAAGTCGGGCTCATCGCCAAGAATGTGAATGACGTGAAGACCTTCCATTGGGCTACCGGCCTTCCCCGCAGCCCGGGCAGCTTCATCGTCGCGCGCGATCAGCCGCGCAGCTTTACCGTGCAGTTCCGAAAGACTTTCTGAATGTTATGCGGACCGAAATCACGGGATTTCGGTCCGCCTATGATAGTTGTCGCAAGAGTTCGAAGGACGACAGTGGAATGAATGGGGTTGAAGTCCTGTTGAGCCCGTTTCGCCTGAACAAGGTGGAGCTTCCGAACCGCGTGGTCATGTTGCCCATGACCCGCTCCTTTTCACCCTCCGGCGTTCCTACCGACGACGTTGCGGCCTATTATCGCCGCCGCGCCGAGAATGGCGTCGGCCTAATCATCACCGAAGCGACCGGCGTCGCCCGGCCATCATCGATCAACGAGCCCGATGTTCCGCATTTCCACGGCGAGGCTGCCTTGGCCGGTTGGAAGCGCGTGGTCGACGAGGTGCATGCGGCCGGCGGGCGGATCATGCCGCAGTTGTGGCACGTCGGCAGTAAGCGCTCCAATCTCGGTCGAGACTGGGTCCCACCGTCACCCTATGAGAGCCCGTCGGGTCTCGCACTGAACGGCGAGCCGGATGGTGACCCGCTAAGCGAGGCCGACATCGCCGACATCATCGACGCCTTTGCGCGAGCGGCAGCAGACGCAGAATCGCTAGGGTTTGATGGCGTCGAGCTTCATGGCGGCCACAACTACCTGATCAACCAATTCTTTTCTTCCGATCTGAACCGCCGTACCGATCGCTACGGTGGAGAGACGCTGCTCGCGCGCTCAAGGTTCGCGATGGAAATCCTGCGAGCTATCCGACAGCGGGTCACACCCGACTTTCCCGTCCTGCTACGTCTTTCGCAGTGGAAGCCGCATGATTTCACAGCGCGGCTTGCCGACACGCCGGACATATTCGAGCAATGGTTGACCGCCCTTCTCGATGCAGGCGCGACCGGGTTCGACTGCTCTCAGCGCCGCTATTGGGAGCCGGCGTTCCCCGAACACGACAACGAACTGAGCTTCGCCGGATGGGCCAAGAAGCTGACGGGTGCCCCATCCATACTGGTGGGATCGGTCGGGCTTTCCGGGGATGTCTACGAAACTCTTGCTGGCAAAACCTTCAAGCACGCCTCGCTCGATCCGCTGTTCGCTCGCCTCGAGCGCGGCGAGGTCGATCTCGTCGGCGTGGGCCGGGCTTTGCTGCAGGACCCCGCATGGCTGGAGAAGATTCGCAGCGGGCATGTCGATTTCCCTGACTTTTCGACCGAAGCGCTGAACTGGCTCAGCTGAGCCAGTTTGCACCGCCTCGATCCGACTGGCTAATGGAGTAGAACGAACAGTGGCACTCACGAATTTTCAAGGCACGGACTATCCCGAAATACGCCAGGAAGTCGCGAAGCTTTGCGAGCAATTCCCCGACGAATATTGGCGAAAGCTCGATCGCGAAATGGCTTATCCAGCTGAATTCGTGCGCGCGCTGAGCGAAGCGGGTTATCTCGCTGCACTCATTCCCGAAGAATATGGCGGATCGGGACTGCCGCTTTCAGCGGCGGCGGCGATCCTGGAGGAGGTGCAGCGCGCCGGATGCAATGGCTCTGCCTGTCATGCGCAGATGTACATCATGGGAGCGCTGCTGCGCCACGGCAATGAGGCACAGAAGCAAGCCTATCTGCCGCGCATCGCCAGCGGCGAACTCCGACTGCAAGCCTTCGGCGTCACCGAGCCGACCAGCGGTACAGATACCGGAGCGCTGAAGACCACCGCCGTCCGCGACGGGGATCGCTACATCGTGAACGGCCAGAAAATCTGGACCAGCCGCGCCGAATATTCCGATCTTATGCTGCTTTTGGCGCGGACCACGCCGCGCGATCAGGTCAAGAAGGGAACGGACGGACTATCGATCTTCATCCTCGACATGAACGCGGCGCAGGCCGCCGGCGGCCTGACAATCCGCCCCATCCGCACGATGATGAACCATTCCACCACGGAGGTTTTCTTCGACAATGTCGAAGTTCCCGCCGAGAACCTGATTGGGGAAGAAGGCAAAGGCTTCCGCTACGTGCTGTCGGGCATGAACGCCGAACGAATTCTGATCGCGGCGGAATGCATCGGCGATGCCAAATGGTTCATCGAGCGATCGCGGCGTTACGCCAATGAGCGCCATCTGTTCGGACGCGCGATCGGTCAGAATCAGGGTGTGCAATTCCCGATCGCCAAAGCTTATGCCCAGATGCGCGCCGCTGAACTCATGGTACACAATGCCGCTGAAATGTTTGAGGCGGGCGACGCCATCGGCGAGCAAGCGAACATCGCCAAGATGTTGGCCGCGGATGCGTCCTGGGCAGCTGCGGAAGCCGCGGTGCAAACGCATGGCGGTTTCGGCTTCGCCGAGGAATATGACGTCGAGCGCAAGTTCCGGGAGACCCGGCTCTATCAGGTAGCGCCGATATCTACGAACATGATCCTAAGCTATATTTCGGAGCATGTGCTGGGCATGCCGAGATCCTATTGATGGAAACGGCGCTTCCTCTCGCAGGCTTGTCGGTCGTCGCAATCGAGCAAGCCGTGGCCGCACCGTTCTGTACCTCACGGCTAGCGGATGCAGGCGCCCTCGTCGTCAAGATCGAGCGGCCGGAAGGCGATTTCGCGCGCGGCTATGACGATGTCGCCAATGGCCTCAGCAGCTATTTCGTCTGGCTCAATCGCGGCAAGACGTCGGTCGTGCTCGACCTCGCCACGGACGAAGGCAAGGCCGAGCTTGCTCGACGTATCGCCGGCGCAGACGTCGTCGTTCAAAATCTTAAACCGGGGGCGTTCGCGCGGCTCGGCTTCGCACCGGAGCAGTTGCTGGCGAAGCATCCCAGACTGATCATCTGCTCGATCAGCGGCTATGGCGAGACGGGTCCGATGGCTGACCGAAAAGCCTATGACCTGTTGATCCAGGCAGAGTCCGGGCTATCGTCGATTACCGGTGGGCCGGACATGCCCGCGCGCGTTGGCATCTCGCTCGTTGACATCGCCACAGGCGCGACGGCCCAGACCGCTATTTTGGAAGCGTTGTTGGCGCGCAATAGCACCGGGTGCGGCGCCGACATCCGCATCTCGATGTTCGACGTCATGGCCGACTGGCTGACCGTCCCCTTGCTGGCGCACGAGGGTGGGAAGACGCCGACACGGGCCGGTCTCTCCCATCCCTCGATCGCGCCTTACGGCGTTTTCGAGACGCAGGATGGCGGCCAATGGCTGGTTTCTATCCAAAGCGATCGTGAATGGCGCCGCTTCGCCGCCGATTTTATCGGGGATGCCCGGCTTGGGGATCATCCCGATTTCAAGACCAACGTGGTGCGCGTCGCCAACCGCAAGGAAACAGACGCTTTAGTCGCGGCGGCCTTCGCTGGAATGACGACATCGCAAGCCGAAGCACGCCTGCTTGCCGCCGATGCAGCCTTTGCCAAGGTCAATGACATGGCGGCGTTGGCGAAGCATGCGCATCTGCGGCGGATCACGATCGATACTCCAGCCGGACCGATCACCATGCCGGCGCCGGCGCCGATTACGGTCGGCAGCGCACGATCCTACGGCCCGGTTCCGCCCCTGGGAGGCTCGCCGGTATGAGTGCCGATCTGGACATCGCACAATTACGCCGCTGGATCGGAGCCGAGGAGATCGCGGACGATACCGTAAGCGCCTCGCTAGTTGCCCGGTTTCGGGCCACGATCAGAGGGTCCGACGAACCATCGGAGACCGATCGCAAGGCGCCCCGGCTGATCCATTTCTGCCTTTGCCAACCGGCCGCTCCGATGGAGGGCCTTGGCGATGACGGTCATCCCGCGCGAGGCGGATTTCTGCCGCCTGTGCCGCTGCCGCGACGCATGTGGGCCGGCAGCAATATCTTGTTCCATGGCGATCTTGAGATCGGCGACACTGTGCGTCGCCGCTCCACGATTGCCGACGTCGTCGTTAAGGACGGACGGACCGGAAAGCTATGCTTCGTCACGGTGGACCACATTTTCAGCGTCGCTGGAGAAGCGCGTGTCACCGATCGCCAGTCCATCGTCTACCGTGCGCTTCAAAGCGTTACGACCGCGCTGGCGAGCGATGCTGCGCCGATCGGCAAGGTGGTTACTCAGATAGATCCTTCGCCTCCCTTGCTGTTCCGTTACTCAGCGCTGACGTTCAATGGGCATCGCATCCATTATGACGCGCCTTACGCAACGCAAGTTGAGGGTTATCCGGGCCTGGTGGTTCATGGCCCGCTCCAGGCGACTTTTCTCATGCAGCTAGCGGCCGATATTCGAAGGCGTGTTCCCGATTCATTCGAGTTCCAGAGTCTGTCGACATTATACGATTGCGATCAGGTAAATCTGAATGCCACCGAACATGTTGATGGTTCTATGTCGCTCTGGACGGCGCGGGCCGATGGCCCGGTCGCGATGCGCGCAGAGGCGCGCTGGACATGAGCCTGCTCGCCTCGCTTATCGCGCCGCTCTTTGTCCCGGCGGACAGGCCTGAACGCTTCGCCAAGGCTGCCACGAGCGGCGCCGACGCCGTCATAATCGATCTCGAGGACGCGGTGCCGGCCGCCGATAAGGCATCCGCGCGTGATCAGCTTCGCGATGCCGCTCTCGACGTTCCGGTGATCGTGCGGATCAACGGCGCTGCGACGCCCTGGCATCAGGACGATGTTGCGGCGCTTGATGGGCTCGATATCGCAGCGATCATCCTGCCCAAAGCCGAGCGTGAACAAGAGGGTGCGTCCCTTGCCGCCATCGCGCCGGTGATCGCTCTGGTCGAAACGGCCCGAGGCCTGGCCAACGTGCGTGCGCTGGCGCAATCGGGCGCATTTGCGCGGCTAGCCTTTGGCTCGATTGATTTTGCGGCGGATATCGGGTGCGATCATTTACCGGAAGCGCTTCTCGCGGCACGGAGCGAACTCGTACTGGCGTCCCGGCTTGGCGCGCTCCCGCCGCCGCTGGACGGCGTAACCACCGATATCTCGAACCCTGCGGCGACGCGGGACGACGCCCGCGCTGCACGGTCGCTCGGTTTTGGCGGCAAGCTGCTCATTCATCCACGACAGGTCGCGGCGGTCTTCGAGGGGTTTCTGCCAACGCCCGAGGAAGTTGAGTGGGCACGTCAGGTTCTCGCTGCCGACGAGGAAGGCGCGGTGAAGATTGGCGAACAGATGGTCGACGCGCCCGTCCGCATTCGCGCCCGCGCGCTCCTTTCTCGAAGTGAAGCGGGCGGTGCCGTCATCGCCTGAAATCTTCGAGACAGCCCGCCGTCTCGCGTCCCACAATGCCAACAGCGTGACGCAATTGGTCAACAATGTCGCCGCTCCTCGGCTAGCGTTTATCAGCACTCGGCGCGGCGATGAAACGCGCGATATCAAGATTAGGCTATGATGAACCAAACCGTTTCCGATGATCGACCCACGCTGATCAGCTCACTGGAACAGATCGA
The DNA here is from genome assembly GCF_011044255.1 of Rhizorhabdus phycosphaerae. Lineage (NCBI taxonomy): Bacteria > Pseudomonadati > Pseudomonadota > Alphaproteobacteria > Sphingomonadales > Rhizorhabdaceae > Rhizorhabdus > Rhizorhabdus phycosphaerae. Next base: position 1,333,651 of record NZ_CP049107.1, on the reverse strand, counting down.
TGTGCGCCTGCGCTGGCTGTCCTCGTGGATGGTGCACAACGCCAACCATCTTCGCGAGAAACGGGACGGGTTGAAGGTCGGGGGGCATCAGGCAAGCTGCGCCTCGATGACCGCGATCATGGCGGCGCTTTATTTCCATGCGCTGCGTCCTCAGGACAAAGTGGCGGTCAAGCCGCATGCGGGGCCGGTCCTCCATGCCATTCATTATCTTCTCGAACAGCAGTCGCTCGATCGCATGCAACGCTTTCGCGGCCTTGGCGGCGTGCAGAGTTATCCAAGCCGGACCAAGGATAAGATCCCCGTCGATTTCTCGACCGGGTCGGTCGGTCTGGGCGTTGCCGTTACCGCCTTCTCCAGCCTTGTGCAGGATTATCTGATCGCCCACGGCCAGGTGAAAGAGGAAGATGCCGGGCGCATGATCGCGTTGATGGGCGACGCCGAACTGGACGAAGGCAATATCTACGAATGCCTCATCGAGGGCTACAAGCACGATCTCCGCAACTGCTGGTGGATCGTTGACTATAATCGCCAGTCGCTCGATGCGACCACGGCCGATCGCATGTTCAGCCGTTTCGACGACATTTTTGAGACATGCGGCTGGCGGGTGGTTACGCTCAAATATGGCAAGCGGCAGCGCGAAGCGTTCAAGCGGCCGGGCGGTAAGGCGCTTGAGGAATGGATCGACAATTGCCCTAATGCCGATTTCGCGGTGCTGACCTATCAGGGCGGTTCGGCTTGGCGTTCGCGGTTGATCGAGGACCTCGGCGCGAAGCCGCAGGTAAAGAAACTGCTCAACGGTTATGACGACGAGGCGCTGGCGGCGCTGATGACCAATCTGGGCGGGCATTGCGTCGAAACGCTGGTCGAAGCCTTCGACAGTGCCGATGATGACACCCCGACCTTATTCATCGCCTATACGATCAAGGGATATGGCCTGCCGCTGGCCGGTCACAAGGACAATCACTCTGGCATGATGAATTCTGCTCAAATGGAGCAGTTGCGTCATAATCTCGGTATAGCCGAAGGGAGGGAATGGGAGCCATGGGGCGGGCTCGGCGATAATGCGGCGGTTCAGTTGCAGGCCTTCGTCGAGGCAAGTCCGATCGCTCGCAAGGTTGCTGAACCGGTTGCCGCAATGGTCCCGGTGCCCCAGCGCCTTGCAACGCCCGAGGGCGCGGAGCAGTCAACCCAGGCGGCTTTCGGCCGGATACTGCTGGACCTCGCCAAGTCGGGCGAACCGCTCGCCGATCGCATCGTTACGACCGCGCCTGACGTGACGCAAACGACCAATCTGGGCGCCTTCGTCAATCAACGCGGGCTGTTCCGGCGGCAGGAGCTGGCCGACGTCTTCCACAAAGCGAAGATCCCGTCAGCGCAGAAATGGGCGCAGCACGCGGCCGGCCAGCATATCGAGCTGGGCATCGCCGAAAATAACTTCTTCATCATGCTGACATCGCTTGGCCTTGCCGCGCCGCATTTCGGCACCCGCCTGCTGCCGATCGGAACCGTCTACGATCCTTTCATTGCGCGCGGGCTCGATGCCTTGAACTATGGCTGCTATTCGGACTCCCGATTCCTTCTGGTCGGCACGCCTTCGGGCATCACGCTGGCTGCCGAGGGTGGCGCACATCAGTCGATCAACACGCCATTGATCGGCATGGGACAGCCCAATCTCACCTATTTCGAGCCGGCCTATGCCGACGAACTTGCCGTGATGATGCGCTGGGCCTTCGATCACATGCAAAAGCCAGACGGCGCCTCCGTTTATCTGCGCCTGACGACACGCGCGATCCCGCAAGTCGCGCGCGAAGACGAGGCTTGGGAAGCCGACGCGCTCAAGGGAGGCTATTGGCTGCGGCGCCCGGCCCAAGGTGCCGAGGCCGCGATCATATTTACAGGAACCGTGGCGACGGAAGCTCTGGCGGCATGGGAGGAGCTTTCGGACGACATTCCCGGCATCGGCCTGCTCAACGTCACCTCGCCCGACCTCCTGCACCGCGGCTGGTCCGCGCAGAACGCTGCCCGGTGGACCGACGATGCGGTTACGCGCAGCCATGCCGACACGCTCCTTTCCGAACTGGCGTCCGGCGCAGGCCTTGTCACCGTGATCGATGGATCTCCCGGCGCCTTGTCCTGGCTCGGCGGAGTCAAGGGGATGCGGGTTAGTCCGCTCGGCACCGACCGCTTCGGCCAGACCGGTGACTTGCCGGACCTTTATAAGACCTATCGGCTTGATGCCGAGTCCATCATCGAAGCTGCCGCCGAATTCTTCCTGGGACACTGACATGGCAATCGAACTGAAGATGCCGGCGCTTTCGCCGACGATGGAAAAGGGCAATCTCGCCCGCTGGCTGGTCGCCGAGGGCGATCTGGTGAAGCCGGGCGACCTTATCGCAGAGATCGAGACCGATAAAGCTACCATGGAATTTGAGGCGGTCGATCAGGGGCGCATCGCCAGCCTGGTGGTCCCTGCGGGCACCGACGACGTGGCGGTCGGCACGGTAATCGCGCTCCTCGCTGATACGGACGCTGTGATCGCGACGCCGGCACTTGAAGAAGCGGCGCCGGCCATCGCAGGGCCGACCGAGGCTGCTCCGCCACCACCTCCCGCGTTACCCGCAGAGCCAGCAGCCGGAAAGCCATCAGACGAACCGGCGGCACCGCGGCCGCGTCCCTCGCCCGCTGACCGTATCAAGGTAAGCCCGCTTGCTCTGCGTATCGCGAAAGCCAAGGGCATGGTTCTCGACGGCATTGTCGGCACCGGTCCCCACGGGCGGATCGTCCGCGCGGACCTTGGCATCGCGCCGCTCGTCAAGTCGCAGCCGGCGGTGTCGCAGGAAATGTTCATGCCGCCGCTGCCACCCGCGACGATCGCGCCGCCAGCAGGTGTGCCGGTGGAATCGATCAAGCTGAGCGCTATGCGCAAGACGATTGCGCGTCGCCTCACCGAATCCAAGCAAATGGTGCCACATTTCTATCTGACCGCGCGCTGCAACATCGATCCGCTGCTGAAGCTGCGGGGAGAGCTCAATGCAACTCTCGAAGCGCGTGGCGTGAAGCTCAGCGTCAACGACATGCTGATCAAGGCGCTGGCGCTGGCGCTGGTTGCGGTGCCGGAGGCCAATGTTCAATTCGGCGGCGAGGAGCTCCATCGCTTCTCGCGGGTCGACATCTCCATGGCCGTCGCGATCGACGGCGGACTGGTGACACCGGTCATCAAGGATGCCGGAGCGCTGTCGCTTTCGGCGATCGCGCAGGCCAGCAAGATCCTTGCGACAAAAGCGAGAGACGGCAAGCTGGCGCCCGAAGACTATCAGGGCGGGACCGCCTCGATATCCAACCTCGGCATGTTCGGGATCGATGAGATGTTCCCGGTGATCAATCCGCCGCAGGCTTTGATCCTGGGCATCGGCGCGGGCGTCAAGCAACCTTGGAAGGTGGATGGCGGCATGGCGCTCGCGACCATCATGGCAGCCACGGCGAGTTTCGACCATCGCGCCATCGACGGCGCGGTGGCCGCGCAGTTCATGCAGGCGCTTCGTGAACTTATCGAGACGCCGCTGCTGATCCTCGGCTGATCGAGCGTGGCCCCGATATCGGTTTTCACACCCGTTCGCCGTCCATAGGAATAGTGGGAATATGACCCGGAATTTCGACGTTGTTGTCCTGGGAGCGGGCATTGTCGGCGTATGTGTCGCCCTGCATTTGCAGATGCGGGGCCGGCATACGGCATTGCTCGATCGGTCCCAGCCGGGGATGGGCACGTCCTTCGGCAACGCTGGCCTCATCCAGAATGAAGCCGTCATGCCCTATCTTTTTCCCCGGTCGATCGCCGATGTCCTCCGTTATGCGCGTAACCGGTCGATCGATGCGGCCTATCAGCCCTCTGCCTTGCCCGGGCTGGCCGCGCCCTTCTACCGCTATTGGCGCAATTCTCACCCAGATCGCGCACTTGCGATAGCGCGCTATAGGGCCCCGCTATTTGACCGATGCATAGCCGATCACCGCGAGCTGGCCGAGGCGGCCGGCGCAATGGACTTGATGCGCGCGGGGGGCTGGAGCAAGATATTCCGGTCACAGGCACGGCTGGACAGCGCGATAGCCGAAGCCGAGCTTGAAGCGCAGCAACTCGGCATTCCCTTCGTCGCCATGGACGCGGCCGCTGTGGCCGATCACGAGCCGGATCTCGCGCGCGATCTTGTCGGTGGAATTCATTGGCCTGGTCCATTGTCGGTGCCGGACCCCTACGCGCTCACTAAGGCCTATGTCGATCTGTTCGAACGCAACGGGGGAAGTGTGCTGCAAGGGGATGCGAGGTCCTTGACGTGCGACTCCGGCTGGCGGCTCGTGACGGATGCGGGTCCGATGGCTGCAGCGGATGTGGTGGTTGCGCTCGGACCCTGGTCGCCGGTTGTCACGCAGATCCTCGGCTATTCTGCGCCCTTTTTCGTAAAGCGCGGTTATCATCGGCATTTCGCCCCGGGTGAGGGCAGGCTTGGTCGTCCTATCCTCGACGCGGAGAATGGTTACATTCTCGCTCCCATGCGTCAGGGCATTCGTCTAACGACAGGCGCCGAGTTCGCGCACCGCGATGCGCCACCGCATCCCGTGCAGATAGCGCGGGCCCTTCCCAAAGCGCGGCATCTCTTTCCGAAACTCGGTGAGCCCGTTGATCCAAAGGCGTGGATGGGCTCCAGACCATGTTTGCCCGATATGCTGCCTGTTATCGGCCCGGCGCCGGGGCAGCGGCGCGCATGGTTCGCCTTTGGCCACGCCCATCACGGCCTGACTCTGGGACCGACAACGGGAAAGATCCTCGCCGATATGATCGAGGGCAAAGAACTGGAAATCGATCCGGTCCCCTTTCGTGCAGACCGCTTCGGTTAGAGCCGCATCGCGGCACGATCCATCGACGGCAGGACGACCCTAACCGGGCACCTGGGCGCTATCACTCGCATGACCCAGCTCGCGCCGGACGATATTGACCCAGTAGCGAATGCCGTCGGGGATGATCGCATCGTTGAAATCGTAAAAGGGCGTATGCGGTGCATGGAACGCGCCATCCGCCGCGGCGCCATTCCCGATCCTCATGAAAGCGCCCGGGCAGCGGCGCGACAGCTCGGCAAAATCCTCGCTGCCGGTCGTTGGCCGCAAGGCATCGTCGACATTTTCGGCCCCCACGACGGCCTCTGCCGCCGCTACTGCGATGTCGACCTGCGCCGGTTGATTGATGAGTGCGCACGATCCGCGAATATAATGCGTCTCCGCGCCGCATCCCCATGCTTCGGCGGTGCTGTAGGCAAGCTCGGCGATCCGCCGCTCGATCGTGTCACGCACCTCGTCAGAATAGGATCTGGCGGTGCCGGCCAAGACGAGTTCGGCCGGGATGACATTGGGCGACGCGAGCTGCCCGCCGCCGATATAACCGACGCTGATCACCGCCGGTTCGAGCGGCGGCACATTGCGCCCGATGATGCCCTGAAGTCCGAGGACGAAGTGGGCCTGCGCATAGGTGATGTCCGTCGACAGTTGGGGCGACAGTCCCCCGTGGCCTCCGACACCCCGAAACGTTACGCTCCAGAAATCGCCTGCCGCCATCATCGCGCCCCGGCGCGTCGCAAAATGGCCGTTTGGCATCCCGGCGGTATTGTGAAGGCCGTAGACGGCATCGCAAGGAAAGCGTTCGAACAGGCCATCGCCGATCATTGCAAGCGCCCCTTCGACATTCTCCTCCGAAGGCTGGAAAATGAGGTTGACCTGACCCTCGAAGTCGGGGTGCTCGGCCAGATATCGTGCCGCACCCAGCAACATGGCCGTGTGGCCATCGTGACCGCACGCGTGCATTTTGCCTTCTACCGCCGATGCATAAGCCAGGCCTGTCTCCTCGTGGATGGCCAGCGCGTCCATATCGGCTCTGAGACCAACGGCCCGCGACCCCGGACGCTTTCCTTTGATGACGCCGACGACGCCGGTGCCGCCTATTCCCTCAAAGGCTTCGATGCCCCATTGCCGCAGCTTTTCAGCGACGAGTGAGGCTGTACGCGTCTCCTCAAAGCCAAGTTCAGGATGGGCATGCAGATCCCGCCTGATCGCGACGAAATCGGCTTCATGCTATGCGATCCATGGGTCAAAATTTCCGACCATTCGGGCCACTCCTCAGGCTGGCGAGATTGTCTCCCGCCTAAGTGTATAGACTGCGCAGCATTTGTTCCGGCGAGACACGACCTGCCCCAGTCGGCAAAACGAGACCTTTTTAACCGACATAGGGCGCGCAAATGATGGTGGGTTCGATCTGAACTCGCTTGGCTTGGCGAGTTGGTTATGGTCGCGACTATCGAACCGTTTTACGCTGTCGAACTCAGCAAGCTCGCCCATAAATTGGCGGCCGAGGGACGCTCGATCATTCATATGGAGTTTGGCCAGCCTGCGACGGGCGCGCCCGCCGCTGCCATCGCTGCCGCGCATCGCATACTCGATAACGACGGCATGGGATATTGGGAGAGCGCGGCCCTGAAACAGCGCATATCCGGCCTTTACGCCGATCGTTATGCAGTGAGCGTCGACCCGGAGCGGGTCATCTTGACCTGCGGTGCGTCGCCCGCGCTCGTGCTTGCGCTCTCCTGTCTGTTCGAACCTGGCGATCGGATCGCTTTCGCCCGCCCCGGCTATGTCGCCTATCGCAACACCGCTAAATCGCTGTATCTCGATCCTGTCGAACTGGAATGCGGGCCGGCGCAACGGTTCCAACTAACGGAAGCTGCGCTTCGCGCGCTCGATCCCCAGCCGTCAGGCCTGATCATTGCTTCGCCCGCCAATCCGACCGGCACCATCATCGCGCCCGAGGAAGCCGAAGCCATCGCAGCCCATTGCCGCCGCCATGGCATCGCAATCATATCCGACGAAATCTACCATGGTCTCGCGTACGGCTCACGGGCGCGCTCCATGCTGGAATTTGCGCCGGACGCGCTAGTCATCAACAGCTTCTCCAAATATTTCAGCATGGCTGGCTGGCGTCTGGGTTGGCTGATTGTGCCGGATCATCTGATAACGCCTGCGCGCGCCCGGATGGGCAATCTCTTTCTCACACCGCCCTCACTCGCTCAGCACGCTGCCTTGGCTGCGTTCGACTGCAGCGACGAACTGGATGCGCACCTTGCCACCTACGCGCGCAATCGCGATCTGCTGCTCAAAGCGCTTCCCGAACTTGGTCTCAATCGGATCGCCCCGCCCGACGGGGCCTTCTATGCCTATGTGGACATCTCCGATTTTACCGACGACAGCGTGGCATTCTGCACCCAGATGTTGCTCGATACCGGTGTAGCGACGGCTCCCGGCGTCGATTTCGATCCCGTTGACGGCAGGCACCACATGCGATTCAGTTTCGCGCTGTCGACGGCGGAGGTCGATGAGGCCCTCGCGCGGATCAGACCGTGGTTTGCCATGCGGGCCATAACGGCCGGATAGCTCGCGACGCTTTGCCGAAATCCCGCGTCGAGGCATTGCAGAGCGGGCGTGCTCCACTGTCTTCCGACGAACAGCTCACGCCCCAAAATGTCAACTCCTACCCTTGCCCGACTTTAGGGTCCGCCATGAGAGATGCCTGTCCTTGCGTCTCCGAGCCTGGGGATGACGCTGGCTCGGGGGCGGACAGTCCGGCCTCTCAGCCAGGATGACGGGGGCTCATCAACATCGTTTATGCGACCGCACGGAAGGAAAGAATTTCAATGAACGACCAAGGCCAAGATCAACCCTGGCAGTGGCCTGACCAGGAATGGCGGCGCTTGGTGAATCGCGTCCGGGCGGGTCGGGCGTTGCGACCCAAAACATGGAAAGGAGGCGCCAGGTTTGCCGTGGCTCTGTCCTTCGACTCCGATCACGAGACCAACGAACTGCGCGATGGCGCGCAATCGATCAACCGGCTGTCATGGGGCCAATATGGCAATCGCGTCGGAGTGCCTCGTATCCTTGCGGTGCTCGAGCAACATCAAGTCTCCGCCAGTTTCTATGTGCCGGCGGTCACCGCGCTCCTTTATCCGGACGAGCAGCGCAGGATCATCGACGCCGGCCATGAAATCGGCCTGCACGGCTGGATCCACGAACGCAACTCAAAGCTGAAGATCGAGGACGAGCGTGAGCTGATGCTGCGCTCGATGGAGACACTGGAGAAGATCACCGGCCACCGACCGACGGGTATGCGCTCACCGTCGGGAGATTTCTCAAACAACACACTCGCTCTGATCCGCGAATTGGGGCTCGCCTACGATACGTCTCTCGGTGCTGACGACGACTGCTATGAACTAGAAATGGATGGAGAGCCAACCGGAATTGTCGAAATTCCGTTCGATTGGGTGCGCGACGATGCGGTGTATTTTCTCATGGATCGCTTCAGTGGGTTGCGTCCCTACACCCCGCCGTCAGCCGTGTTCGACATCTTCAAGCGCGAAATGGACGGCGCGCACGCGGACGGTGGGCTGTTTGAGCTCACCATGCATCCTCACGTCATCACGAACAGGTCGCGGATATGGATCGTCGAGGAACTCATCCAATATGCGCGCAGCCTTCCGGGCGGCGTCTGGTTTGCGCGGCACGATGAGATTGCCGCCTATGTTGTAAAGCACTCGGAGAATCCATGAGCGTCTGCAGCTTTTCGTCCGGTGTGAAAACACAGATCAAGCCCCGAACCAAAGAACTGGCGTCGTTCGCTGCGACCCTGCCCAGCGAGGACATTCCAGCCAATGTGACCGCGCGGGCGCTCGACCTGACGATCGATCTGATCGGGTCAGCGGTACGCGCCGCCCGCGACGCTGAATCGACCCCTGCCATTCTGGCGACGGTTCATCGGCTGGGTCTGTCTGGTGATCCGCTCTGCACAGTGTTTGGACTGGACCGCCGCTACGGCCCTGCGGCGGCAGCCCTTCTCAATGGCGCGTTTGGCCATTCGCTCGATTTCGACGACACACACGCTGACAGCTCGCTTCACCCAAGCGCGCCTGTGGTTCCTGCGGCATTAGCAGCCGCGCAGATGACCGGCGCAACCGGAGCGGAGCTGCTCACCGCTATCGTGATCGGCTATGAAGTCTGCTGTCGTCTCGGCAATGCGCTCGATCCCACAGCGCATTATGCACGCGGCTTCCATCCCACCGCTACTGCCGGCGTGTTTGGGGCGTGCGCCGCCGCGGGTCGATTGCTCAAGCTGGACGACCAGGCGATGGTCTCGGCGTTTGGCATTGCCGCAAGCCAGGCCTCCGGTTCGCTCCAGTTTCTCGCCAATGGTGCCTGGAACAAGCGCTATCAGGTCGGCGAGGCTGCCATGAAAGGCATCATTGCAGCGACGCTCGCGTCTGAAGGATTTGTCGGGGCGGACGATGGAATCGATGGGAAGCATGGTTTCCTGTCGGGCTATAGCGACGCCAGTGATCCGGAATTGGCGGTAGCGGGATTAGGTCATGTCTGGGAAACTACGCGCATTGGAGTGAAGCCTTACCCCGCCTGCCGCTACACGCACGCGGCCGTGGACGGTCTTTTGAACTTGATGCGAACCGAACACATATCGCCAGCAGCCGTTAAGTCCGTAACGGTTGGCCTGCACAGCAACGGGATCACCCTTGTTGGCGCACCGATGGCCAAAAAGCGGCGACCCCGGAATATCGTTCAGGGGCAGTTTTCGATGCCCTTCGCAGCTGCCGTCACACTATTGCGCGGTAGGTTTGGCTGGGACGATTACGAGCTTTTGGGACGGCCAGAAGTGGATGCGATCTGCGATCGGATTTTTGTGAAGCGCGACACGTCACTTGAAAATGCACCGCATCCATTCGGGGCAACGCTGGAGGTTGAAGTCGGCGCGCATCGGTTTCATCGAACAGTTGCCGACCCTTCAGGGGAACCGGCAACATTTCCCACGCAAGATCAGATTGCCGACAAGTTCTTGTTGCTTACGCAACCGGTGTTGGGTTCGGGGGGTATGGAGCTCCTTGAGAAACTGCGAAAATTACCCTCCACAGCTCGCATCGGACAAAGGCTTTGATTGCGTGAGTGAGATGTCGTGGGTGCAAGATCCGAAGGCTGTAGGCGGCACGGAATAGGTTGGCCAAGTGATCGGGCGCAGTCACGCTAGCGGACGTCAAAGACGGAACCTACGCCCGGACTTCACTCAGCTTGAAACGTTCCTTAAGGTCGCTGAGACGCGGAGCTTTGCTGAGGCGGCGCGTCAGTTGGGCGTGAGCCAGCCCGCCGTCAGCCAAACCATCTCGCGGCTCGAAGAGTTGTATGGGGGTGACCTGTTCGAGCGTCGGCGAGGTGCTCCGGTGGCGCTCACACCCATTGGCAGCGCTATTCTGCCGAAAGCGAAACTGCTGCTTTTCACGGTCGACCACCAGATTGAGCGGGCGCTTGCCACAGCACAGAGTTATGAAGGCACGCTGTCGATCGGATTTTATGCGGGGCTCGCATTCGGTCCTTTGACCGACGCGATTGCTGAGCTTCGCCTATCACGACCCGATGTAGGATTGCAGATAGTAGAGTCTTCTCCAGCTGAGCTTCGTCGTGCACTTAATGAACGTTCATTAGATATCATTTTCACAGCTTACCTATCTGAAGCACAAGGAAGCACAAATGATTGGGAAAGGCTCTGGATGGAGCCGATTGTAGTCGCCCTACAAGCCACTCACGCGCTGTCAAAAAGAGAAAGTGTTACATGGGATAACCTATCCTCCCTTCATCTGATGATGCGCTCGCATGGTGGCGATCTCACTGCTTATCGCGCAATTGCGGCACGGATGGGGGATCGCCCATTCAACTGCGATTTGCACGACGTTTCACGTGGTACACTGATTGAGTTGGTTAGATTGGGACTTGGGTCAACTATCTCTTTCGCGTCAGCCGTGATCCCGCGCGACGGAGTAATATTCCTTCCAATAATCGACGATGGCGCGCGAATAGGAATTGATGCTATCTGGCCTCGGAACGACCGCAATCCACTGCGTCATCAGTTACTTTCCCTCGTGCGCAAGCACGCAGCGTGCTAACATCGTTTGCGCTTTTGAGTACCCGGCGGGGTCAGCAACTCATTCGGACTCACGCCAAGCGCATCCGCAATCTGGCCCAGCAACGTCACGCTCGGCGACACCTTCGAGCGCTCGATCGAGCCGAGGTAGCGTGTGCTGATGCCGAGAAGGTGCGCCATATCCTCTTGGGTCCGACCTGTCTCGTTCCGAATCCGTCGGAGATTGTTCGATAAAACTTCCTTCAGGTCCATCCGACACTAAATCACAGTGTCGGAACGATCGTTCTAGGAACGATAGTTCCTATTCGTTATGGCTGGATCATACCGTCCTCGATCAACCTTGGAACCTCAGATGCCATTGTTCTTACCCTGCGAGCGCACTGCGGAGGCCGAGCGGCTTATCGATCTTGCGCGAGCGCTTCTGGACGAGCCAGAAGAAGAAATCGTGGTCAACTACCTCGATCACGCCGTTGAAGCGTTGAGGATCATTTCCGAGCAGCAAGCCGGACGTATCAGCCGTCCGCTCGCTCCCTAGGCACCCCACACTACGGCGATGGTGATAGCAGCAGATCGCGATCCACAAGAACCCGTACCCGCGCGCCCGGACGAATTGTGATCGTCTGCTGGACGTCGAGCTGGCGGCTGACGATCTTGTCGCCGGCGCCTTCCACCGATCGGCCCGCGCTCTCCCGGATGGCGTAAGCGATGTCGTTATTACTGCCGCCGCGCGACGTCGCGGCATTGGCCCCGACCCCGAACAGCGTCGAAAGCAACCCCGCCACCAGCAATTTACCGGTGTGGCCGTTCACGCGGTCAGTAAATCCAGATTGACCCGCCGGGTCGGTACCGATCATCCGGTCGAGATCGATCGAACGGCCACCGGGAAAGATCATCCGCGTCCAGACAACCAGGGCACGCGTCTGCCCGTAGGTGACGCGGGCATCATAAGTGCCGATTAGCCGCGTGCCCTGAGGAATCAGCCGGCTCCGGCCGGTCGCACTGTCGAACACATCCTCTGTCACCTGGGCCACGACCTGGCCGGGAAGGTCGGAAGACAGCCTGGTGATGAGGGCGGCGGCGATCGTCGATCCGGCTGAGATCACATAGCGACCAGCGGGCGCGTTCAACCTGCCACTGTTCACGATCGGCTGCGCTGCGCCACCGACCACGAACGCCGCCTTACGATCCTGCGCATCGGCGTTTCCGGCGCGCGCATCATTGCTGGGCGCTTCTCCGGGAAGCGCGGCGACGGGTTCCGGTGCGGAGGCTACGGCTCTCACGCCGTCGCCCGCGCCGGCGAACAGCTTGCTCGACCGCGCACTGTCGCGTTGTTGTCGACGACGCTGCTGGTCCGCCGCTGCTTCATTATTGACGGGAGCCGCTGATCCGGATGCAGGGCCGGAAGGCGGCTGCGGTGTGACCGGCTCGGTCGCAGTCGCCGGCACCGCGACACCGGCGGCGGCAGTCCGAGCCAAATCCCCATAGTTTTTCGGCGCATCGGCAAGCGCGTCGGTATTGCGGCGTTCAACAGACACAGTTTCCTGAGTGACGTCGGTGCGACGGCTCATGGTCAGACTGTAGCCGAGCGCCGCCGCTACCCCGAGCGCGCTGACCCCGGTGAGCGTCACCAGCGCCTTGCGCGATAGCCGCCGCGGTGTTGGCGCGGGTGCGCGGGTCGCGATCGGCGGCCGCGCCGCCGGATCGACCGGGCGATCGTCGGGACCGCTCATTTGCCGGTCTCCCGGGCACGCGTGCGCTCGATCCGCACGATCTGCTGTTTCTTCGTACCCAGCCGCAGCTCCGCGACGGAGAATAACCGGTCGACCACCATGTAGCGGCCCGACATCCGATAGTTGACCAGTTCAGCCTTCTTCCTCTCGCCGATCAGGAACAGCGGCGGCAGTTCGCTCTGCGCGATCGTGACCGGGAAGAGGATGTAGGTCTTCGCGCCGTCGTCGAACACCTGGACTGGTTTCCACGCCGGATTGGCTCCCGTCAGCCGATAGGCGAAGTCGAGGTTGGCCGGATCGATACCGGTCTGGACCTGTGTGTTCGCCACCGCGTTCGCGGCTTCGATCCGGGCGCGCACCGCGATCAGCTCATCCTGGGGATAGGACCAGCCGACGCTCGCCATATAGATGCCGGGCGTCGAACGGAGCTCAATGTGATAGGTGCGCCTATCGGTGTTGATGACGAGATTGGTGCGGATGCCGGGGTCGGTCGGCTTGATCAGGATATGCGTGCGGCGGCCGGTGCCGGTGCCGCTCGCCGCCTCGCCGATCACCCAGCGCACGGTGTCGCCGGAAGCGACCGCGCCGGTGTCTGACAGCGTCTCACCCTCCTGCAGCATAATGTCGGTAACCTGGCCCACCGCCGCGTAGACCTGGTAGAGTCCGCCCGGCGCATAGACGAACAATTGCGTCGCCCCCTGCCAACCGGCAGCGCGGGGACTGACCCGAGCCGCCTCGGTTGCGGCCGCGACCGGACGTACGGATGCCGGCGTCGATTGCGCGAACGCAGGCATAGCGGCGAGCAACAAGGGCGTGGCGAACAAGGAAGCAAGTGGGAACGGGCGCATGATCATTCTCCAAGATCCTGGGACCAGTTGATGGCGTGGACGTAGAGGCCGAGCGGGTTGCGGCTGAGTGTCGCTGCGTCGCTTGGGGATCGGACCACGATCGTCAGGACCGCCGTCCAATGGGTCGTGATGCTGAGCTGGCCATGGTCGTAATGACGCTCGTCCCAGGCGACCCGGAAACTGTCGGCGGACGCCCGCACGACATTCTTCACATCGACCGACACCTGTTTGTCGGCGAGATCGGCGAACGGATCGCTGGCGCGCGCATATTCATTGAGCACCGCAGCACCCTGCTCGGTCGTGAAGTCGTAGGCCGCGGCGAGGTTCTGCCTGAGCACGATCGCATCGGCGGGACGTGACCGCACATTCTCGATGAACCGCGCGAGATGCCACGCGATCTGCGGATCAGTCGGGCGGAAGTTGGAATCGGCCGGCGACACCGCGCGTGCGGCGCCCAGCCGGTCAACCTCGACGACATAGGGCACGATCTTGCTGCCGAACCGCAGCCTCAGATTGTCGGTCACCGACAGCGACAGGAGCGCGGTCGCGCCGAACGCCATCAGCCGCCAGCTATGGGCCTGCGCGCGCGACGAGCCGATGCGATCGTCCCAAGCCTGGCCGGCGCGCTGGTAAGGGGTTTCAGGGGTCGGCTCGCGCCCGAGGCGCGATGAGGGACGACGGAACGGGTTCATGAGCGATCCTCCAGCGAGATGTGAGCCGAGCCGCCGTGATGGTCGGCCGAGCGAAGGGTGTGCGCCGCCATGGTCGCGCCCTGGACCATTGCTTGCCGGCGGCGCAAGCGCTTCGCCCAGGCGGGAGCCGGGGTTTCCGCCGGGGCCGCAGTGGAGGAGCCGGCCGCTTCGACGGCGAGCGGTTCCGGCGCTGCACCGCTTTCAGTTCTGCCCTGCGGCGCGGAGGCCGAGCCGTCATCGACAGCACTGCCGCCGCTCGATCCGCCCCCCGGCGCTCCGGACGGCGGGGGAACCGTCGGAGCGCCGCCCGTCGGCGCCTGGGGAGCTGGCGGCGCAGGCGGGGATCCACCGCCCGCCCCGGGGGCGCTGGGCGAGCCGGAGGACCGGGAAAGGGTGGAGGCGGCAGCCGATCCCGTGCGGCTGGCAAGCCCGGCGGCGCCGGCGACGCCCATCGTGGCCGCGGCACCAATCCCCGCGACCGTTGCGCCGGTCGCAACTGCGGCGCCAGCACCAAGCTGGGGACCGCCTGAAATCAGGCCGGAGGCGATGCCAGGGCCGAAGATGGCGAGCCCGAGCAGCGTCAGCGCGGCAAGCGCGAGACTGACCACTTGTTCGATCGTCGGCTGCGCGTCGCCGAAATCGATCACGAAGTCGCGGAAGATGGTCGAGCCGATGCCGATGATGACGGCGAGCACCAGCACCTTGACGCCGGTCGCCATCACATTGCCGAGCACGCGCTCGGCTAGGAAGGCGGTGCGTCCAAACAGCCCGAACGGCACCAGCACGAACCCGGCGAGCGTCGAGAGCTTGAACTCGATCAGCGTGACGAAAAGCTGGATCGCGATGATCAGGAAGGCGAGCAGCACGATCGCCCAGGCGATCAGCAGCACCGCGATCTGCACGAAGTTGGTGAAGAAGCCGACCGGCCCGACGAGCAACGATGCCTGGTCGAGCAGCGGTTGTCCCGCATCGATGCCAATCTGCGCGATCTTGCCGGGATGGAGCAGATCGTCCGGGCTACCCGAGCCAGCCGCCTTGAGGCCAATCCCCGAAAAGCTCAGATAGATGATCTTGGCGAGGCCGTTCCAGTTCGAGATCAGGAAGGCGAAGAAGCCGACCTGCAGCGTTTTCTTGACCAGCCGCGCCACGACATCCTCGCCGTCGCCCCAGGTCCAGAACAGCATGGCGAGCGTCACATCGATGACGATCAATGAGCTCGCCAGAAACCCAACATCGCCGCGGATCAGCCCGAACCCGGAATCGATGTAGCGCGCGAAGAGATCGAGAAACCGATCGATGACGCCCGTGCCTTCCATGGCTCAGCGCTCCAGCGGAGTAGAGGGTGTAGGATCGCCTGTGCGCGCGGGCGGCGCAGCGGACCCCACCGGCTGGCGGTCGGCGGGCGGAAGATATGTCCGGCTCTCGCCCATGAAGCGGCGTCGGTTTACCTCCCATGCGGCCTGGCAGCGCGCATCGACGGTGTCGGCCGGCAGGATGCGGCACCGCGCCAGTTCGGTGCGCAGTGGATCGGCGCCGGCCGGTGCAGCCGTGCCCGACCCGTCTCCCACCGCATAGCGCGACGCAGGCGGCGCCTGGTCGCGGGTCGCGACCAGGGCGACCACGCCAGTCGTCGCCACCGCGGCGGCAATCGCCACCGATCGCCAGCCGAGCCGCGGCAAGCTGCGCCCCACCGATCGTGTCGGCCCCTCAGTCACGGAACAGCGTCACGCTCTGGGGGACGTAGCCGCGCCCGGGCGCCAGGAAGCGGCGGGTCTGCTCGCGGCCCTGCGCCTCGTCGGCAGCAGCGCGGGCCGCCTGGACGGCGGCTGCGCGCGATTGGGCCGCGACCATCGCGGTCAGGTCCGCCAGCTGGCGGGTCTCAAGCGCCAGCAACTGATTGCCGGCCTGTGCCGCTTGCAGCGCGCCCGTCGCGCTTTGGCTCGCCGTGACCAGCGTCGAGGCCTGATCGCGCGTGCCATCGATATTGCCGGTGACCGTCGCACCGGTGCGTAGCGCATCCTGATAGGAGGCCAACGCGTCGGTCCAGCGCGTCTGCGCATTAGCGACGAGATCGCCCGACGAGGTGCCGGCGAGCGAGCCCGAGGGGTAGCGCTGGCTGAACACCTGGTCGATGTTCTGGACGTTATAGGCGATCTGCTGCGCCTGCTGGATTAGCTGCCGCGTGCGGTCGATGTCGCGCTGGATGCTCGACAGCATGCTGGTCGGCAGGTTCGCGAGGTTGCGCGCCTGGTTGATCAGGCTCTGCGCCTGATTCTGGATCTGGGTGATCTGGTTGTTGATCTGTTGGAGGCTGCGCGCCGCGGTCAGCACATTCTGCGCATAGTTGGTCGGGTCGTAGACGATCCCACCGAATTGGGCCTCGGCCGGTGCTGTCGTCATCAGCGCGATGGCAGCGGCGCCGATGACGAGAATGGATTTGCGGAAGCGGGTCATGCGTAGGTCTCCTGGGGTTCAAGGGATTCAGGGATGAGATGGTCGGCGGCCCAGGACAGGCCGCGGTGGCGCACCCAGGCCGCCGCAAAGCCGTCAGGCCCGTGCGCTTCGAGAAGCGCCGTGATCGCATTGAGATCGGTGCGCGACGACGCGGCGGCGAAGGCCAGCGCGACCGGCCCGAGCCCCAAGTCGAACAGCCGGTTGCCGAGCGCCGACTGGCAATAATAATCGCGCTTGGGCGTAGCGCTCGCGATGATCTCGATCTGGCGGTCGTTGAGGCCGAAGCGTCGGTAGACGCCCATGATCTGCGGTTCGAGCGCGCGCTCGTTGGCGAGGAACAGCCGCGTCGGACAGCTCTCAATGATCGCGGGCGCGATCGCCGAACCTTCGATATCGGCAAGGCTTTGCGTAGCGAAGATCACGCTCGCATTTTTCTTGCGCAGCGTCTTCAGCCATTCCTTGAGCTGGCGGCCGAACAGCGGATCGTCGAGCGCGAGCCAGCCCTCATCGATCAGGATCAGGGTCGGCCGTCCGTCGAGCCGCCGCCCGATGCGGTGGAAGAGATAGGCGAGCACCGCCGGCGCGGCGGGCGTGCCCACCAAACCCTCGGTCTCGAACGCCTGCGCGTCGCTCTCCCCGAAATGCTCGACATCGCCATCGAGCAGTCGCCCATAGGGACCGGACAGCGTGTAAGGCGCGAGCGCACGCTTGAGGCCCGATGCCTGAATGAGCACCGTAAGCCCGGTGAACGTGCGCTGCGCGACAGGCGCGTCGGCAAGACTGCCCAGCGCCGTCCAGAGGTACTCCTTCACCTCGGGCGTGATCGCAAATTCCTCGCGGGCGAGGATCGCGGCCAGCCAGTCGGCCGCCCAGGCGCGTTCGTCGAGCTCATCGATCCGCGCCAGCGGTTGCAGCGATACCGGCGCGGCATTGCCGCCGAGCGCGCCACCGAGATCATGCCATTCGCCACCGACACCCAGCGTGGCGGCGCGGATCGACCCGCCATGATCGAAGGCGAATATCTGCGCGTCACTATAGCGCCGGAACTGCAGAGCCATGAAGGCGAGCAGCACGCTTTTGCCCGAGCCCGTGGGACCGACCACCAGCGTGTGGCCGACATCGCCGACATGCAGCGAGAAGCGGAACGGTGTCGCGCCTTGCGTGCGAGCGTGGAATAGGGGCGGCGCGTTGAAGTGTGCGTCCCGGTCGGGACCGGCCCAGACCGCCGAGACCGGCATGATGTGCGCGAGATTGAGCGTCGACACCGGCGGTTGGCGGACATTGGCGTAGGGGTTGCCCGGCAACGAGCCCAGCCACGCCTCGAGCGCGTTCAGCGTCTCGGCGATGCAGGCGAAATCGCGACCACGGACGATCTTCTCTACGCCCGCGAGACGCAAGTCAGCGTCCCGGGCCGTGTCGCCCAGCACCGTGATGGTGATCGTGACATAGGCGTAGCCGGCGATATCGGCGCCGAGATCCTGCAGGGCGGCATCCGCCTCGGCCGATTTGTTCGCGGCGTCGGTATCGACCAACACGCTCGCCTCGTTGGTCAGCACCTCCTTGATGATCGCAGCCAGGCTCTTGCGCTTCGAGAACCAGAGCCGACGAATGCGACCCAGCATCCGCTGCGCCGACACCTTGTCGAGACAGATCGCGCGCGTCGTCCAACGATAGGCGAAACCGAGCCGGTTGAGTTCGTCGAGCATCCCCGGCACCGTCGATGCCGGGAAGCCGGTAATGGAGAGGCAGCGAAGGTGCTTGCTTCCCAGTTGCGGCGTCAGACCGCCCACCAGCAATTCGTCGGCGAGCAACGCATCGAGATGCATCGGCGTTTCGGGCACCGCGATCCGCTGATCATGGGTCGAGATCGTCGAATGCAGATAGGTCAGCGTCTCGGCATCCGACAGCCAGGTGGCCTCGGGCATGACGCCCTCGATCATGTCGAGCAGCCGTCCCGTATCGCGCTCGAAATCGTCGAGATGGTCGGCCGCTGTAGCAACGCCCTCAGCGCCGCCTTCGTAGAACAGCGACGAGGCTTTCGCCGTATCGTCGGCCGGGGGGAGCCATTGAAGCGTCAGATAGAAAGCGCTGGTGAAATTGGGCCGGGTGATATCGCCGCCCTCGAACTGGTCGCGCCGCTCCTCGTCGATCAGCGCAGAAACGGGATCGGCAAAGCCGTCCGATATCGGATAGCCGGGCGATGGCTTGCGCTGCGCCTCGACATAGATCGCCCATCCGGTCCCGAGCCGCTTCAGGGCGCTGTTGAGCCGGCTCGAGGTGGCGATCAGCTCGGCCTGGGTCGCGCTGTCGAGGTCGGGACCGCGAAACCGCGCAATGCGCAGGAAGCTGCCGTCCTTGTTTAGGATGATGCCTGGCGCGATCAATGCCGCCCAGGGCAGGAAGTCGGAGAGCCGCGACGCGCGGCGAGCATGTTCGCGCAGGAACATCATGGAGATCAGCTTTCGAAGAGAGTGGGAAGCGCCACGTGGCGGCGGGCGACAGGGAGGATCTGCGGGTCGCGGCGTGCGGCGAACACGGCGAGGCCGTGGCCGACAAGCGCCATCACGATGCCGGCGATCCAGAGCCGAAGCCCGATCCCGACGGCGGCCGCGAGCGTCCCGTTGACGATCGCGAGCGCGCGCGGGGCGCCGGCCAGCAGGATCGGCTCGGCGAGCGCCCGATGCACGGGCGCCGCGAACCCAGGCAGATCCTCCTGCATCAGACGAGTGCCCCGCCGCCGAAGCTGAAGAAGCTCAGGAAGAAGGACGAAGCGGCGAACGCCACCGACAGGCCGAAGACAATCTGGATCAGCTTGCGGAAGCCGCCGGACGTGTCGCCGAATGCCAGCGTCAGGCCGGTGATCACGATGATGATCACACCGATCACCTTGGCGACCGGGCCCTGCACCGAGTCGACGATCGACTGGAGCGGCGTCTCCCAGGGCATGCCGGAGCCTCCCGCCCAAGCCGGCGACGAGGTGAGTATTGCGGCCGCGACGAGGCTGGCACGCTGAAGTTTCTGCAGACGGGTCATGAAGCTGCTCCTGTGGCAAGGTGGACTGGGAGAAGGCGGTAGCTGCCATCGGGCTCGAGCCCTTCGACGCGGACGAGCTCGGACAGGCGGCGTTCGGGCCCGCGGCCGGTCAGCACGGCGATCACGTCGATCGTCTCGGCGATCAGCGGGCGGGGCACATGGGCGATGGCTTCAAGGATCAGCTGCTCGAGCCTGTGCAGCGCCGCAGTGGCGGTGCCGGCGTGGATCGTGCCGATGCCGCCCGGATGGCCAGTGCCCCAGGCTTTCAAGAGATCCAGCGCTTCGGGACCGCGCACCTCGCCGATGGGGATGCGATCGGGGCGCAGGCGGAGACTGGATCGCACGAGATCCGTCATCGTGACGCCGGGCGCGGTCCTGAGCGCCACGACATTCGCGGCATCGCAGCGCAATTCGCGGGTGTCTTCGATCAGGATGATCCGGTCTTGACCGCCCGACGCGACTGCCAGCAGCGCGTTGGTGAGCGTCGTCTTGCCGGTCGACGTGCCGCCGGCGACCAGGATGTTAGCGCGGGTCTGGACCGCCTGCGCGAGATAGGCCGCTGCGGTCGCGGTCATCGTGCCGGCAAGGACATAATCGGCCAATGCGAGGGGCAGGCTTGCCGGTCGCCGGATTGAGAAGACCGGCTCCATCACAACCGGCGGCAACAGCCCTTCGAACCGCTCGCCGCCCTCGGGCAACTCGGCGGATACTCGCGGTGAACCGCGATGGACTTCGGCGCCGACATGATGGGCGACGAGCCGGATGATCCGCTCGGCTTGCATCGGCGACAGCCGTTCTTCGGTCTCCGCCATGCCGCTATCGAGACGATCGACCCAGAGCCGACCATCGGCATTGAGCATCACCTCGGCGACTTCTGGCGCGTCGAGCCAGGCCGCAATCGCCGGACCCAGCGCGCTCTTCAGCATCGCGGTGCCGCGTGCATGAACGATGGCCGATGGCTGGGTCACTTGGGGCTGTCTCCGTTGGTTCGGACCGCGCCATCACGGCGTCGGAGACAGGTAAAGAATGCGAATTTTGAGCGGTTACAACAGCATTCGAAATGTGTCGTAGGGCCGGCGGCGGCCGGATATATTAGCGCGGGTCATGGTTTAATGCCGCGGCGACCGGGCCTTGTTTTGGACGGCAACCTCGTCGCGACTCGGCTCGTCTGATTCGAACTAGGATCGGCCGGGATCGCAGGATTATACTTGCTGCCCGCAGACACGGCGCTGACGTGCCGACGAGGTTTCCAATGCAGAATACCCCGCATTTCGTTGCATGGATCGACTATCTCATTGCCAGCGACGACCCGGCGGATCAGGCGCTTGCAACGGAATTTCGAACCCAGAGCTGGGCGATGCGCGAACTCATCGACGCAACGGCGACCGGAATGAGCGCTGGCCAATTCACTACTGATTGGATGGAAAGGATGGAGGCGCAGCGCCGCGTCTGCGACGAGCTGACCAAACGTGTCTTTGACCGAGCTCAGATTCTCTTAGCCACGGGTTCCTCGCCCGCCGATGAGGCTACCGTCGCTAGGGATTGGAGCGCCCGAGCGGTTGGCGCTCGTCTCATCGCGTGGCCCGACCAGGGCGAAGAGCCCAATTCCCCATCTACGCGAAATTGAACGCACACGATCGCGTGCGTTGATCCGATGCTTTGAATCGTGGGTCACAGATTGGGAAGGACCTGACCACCTCATCGCCAACCCGTGATTGCGCCGGCGGTGCCTCGACGAACAGTGTCGCTCTTCGTGTCAGGAGGGGGCTACACCATCGCTGACGCGGCCCTTGCGCTTGTCCCAATATTCATCTGTCCGGGTCATCTCGATCAGGTCGTCCGGGAAGCACCGCAGCTGAAATGAAAGCGCCTCGTCGAAGCTCCCGTGCAGCCACTGATCATATTCGTCAGGATGGAGCAGCACGGGCATCCTGTCGTGAACAGGGCGGATGGCCTCATTGCAATCGGTCATCACGCCCGAATAGACCGGACCCCAGCCATATTGCGTGTCTTCACGCCATAGTCCCGCCCAGGCGAAGATCGGTTGGCCCTTTACGTTGAACCAGGTTCGCGTCTTTGCGCCCTTCGGGCCCTCGGCCTCAGCGAAGCCCGTAAGCGGAATCAGGCAGCGCCATTCCGGCTTGCGCGCGTTGCCGATCCAGGTCGACTTGCGAAGATCGGCGATGTTGTTGACCGGCTTCGGCTTGGCCGCCTCCGACATGGCTTTGAACTTCATCGGCCAGCCCCAGGTCATCGTCTGCATGATGCGACGACCTTCGGCCTCACGGACCACCAACCCGGTAGCGCCGGGATAGACTTCTTCGCCTACGTTCGACGCTACGGGATTATCGACGCCGAAATGGGCGGCGACTTCTGCGGCGCTCAGCCTCTCCGTATAGAGATTGCACATGCCCCGATCCTATCATGTGCCCCGAATTATTCGAGCAGATTGGCGAGGCTCTTGAGCGCCGACTCCATGCCCATGACATGATCCGCTTCGCTGATCCCTGATGGCACGTTTTCGGCGAGGAAGGTTACCTTGGTGCCGCCGGTTACCGGTTTCATCATCGTCGTGAGGGTCATTGTCCCGGCGAAGCGCGGATCGTCGCTTTCGAAGCGCGCGGACTCGACTATCTTCTCATCCGGAAACAGCTCGACAAACCTTGCCTCGACGATGTCGCTCGTCTCCGTCGATTTGGGGTCACTCGTCGCGGGATCGCGATAGATGAGCTCCATCCGGTAACCGCCGCCGACCCGCGGATCGAACGAGAGGAGCCGGGCTTCCATATTGGCCGGCGCGCGCCATTTCGGCACCACCTCAGGGTCGACAAATGCCCGGAAGATCGCTCGCGGCGTTGCCAGAATCGTCCGGGAAGCGGAGTGGGTCTGAGCGGTCATGACGACATCGCTGGTAACCGGCCACGCTGCTGGCGCCAACGCCGTTTCCATTGTCGTCACAGCAGTGCCAGTTGCGGGGCGGGCTTGGAGGGTGCGGCGCCGCTGCGCCACCGATCCTCGGTGCGGTCGACGGTCATCCGATCGGCCGCAAAGGGTTCGCGGTGCTGGAAGCGAATGACGTCGCGAATCGAACCCTCCAGCCAAAGATCATATTCATGCGGGTCGAGCAGGACTGGCATGCGGTCGTTGGTTGGCGGGATCGCCGCATTCGCCGTCATCGTCATGCCGGCATAGACCGGTCCGAACTCCGGCGTGTTACGGCAAAAGCCGGCCCAGGCCATGATCGGCTGTCCCTTCACCGAAAACCATGTCCGCGTCTTTGATCCCTCCTCGCCATCCGGATTGCCGAAATGCGTGAGCACGATCAGGCAGCGATAGCGCGGATCAACGACCAGCTTATCCCACATGGGATTGGTGAGATTGGCGACCAGGCCAAGCCGCTGCGGCGTTTCGCCGCGCAACTGGCTCTCATGGGTATGGCGCGGAAAGCCCCATGTCATCGACTTGAGCAGCCGACGTCCGCCATTGGCCATGACCACCAAGCCATGCAGACCCTCGACGATCTCGCTCGGCGCCTCGAGCTCGGGCACCGTCTCGACGCCGAAATGCTCCGCGATTTCGGAGGTACTCGCCTGGATGCTGTGCAGTCGTGACATGGCAATCGCTCGGAACCGACTCAGGATGAGCTCAGGCTATAGCATGGAACATATAGCGAACAAAAGTGATTGACTCAGCCTCTCGATAGGGACGAACAAGACGATCCTTTCGACAACCTGCGAGTCTCTTGAATGCCATGCGTGAGTCCGTCGTCCTTCAAAATCTGCGTGCGCAAATTGCGCAGATCGAGGGCGCGGGAGCACGCCATGCGGTTGTGCCGTTCGGCATCGATGCGATCGATCAGCGGCTACCGGGAGGTGGCCTCGCTACCGGCGCGCTACATGAGGTCGCGGGAAGCCCCGATCTCGCCGACGACGCCAGCGCCACGATCTTCCTGGCCGGCATTCTCGCCCGGATCGACGGGCCGGTCTTCTGGTGCCTGCGGTGGCGTGACCTGTTCGCGCCGGCGCTTCACCTCGCCGGACTCCGCGCCGATCGCGTGATCTATGTCGAAGCGGGCAGCGACGCCAATGTCATGCTCGCGATGGAGGAGTGCCTGCGCCATCCAGGCCTCGGCGGCGTGGTCGGCGAGATCGGCAAATATTCGACGACCGCCTCCAAGCGCCTGCAGCTCGCAGCCGAAGGGTCCGGTGTTGCGGCCTTCGTCTTTCGCCGGGCCTCCAAGGTCGAGCAGTCGGTCGAAGGCACGGCGGCGATGACGCGCTGGCGCATAACCGCGAGCCCGAGCGAGGATCTCGGCATTCCGAGTCTCGGTCGACCGCGCTGGCAAATAGCATTGGAGCGGGTACGCGGCGGCAATCCGCACGCATGGATCGTGGAGGGGTGCGATGCGACGGGTCGCCTCGGTCTATCTTCCGCACTGGTCGACCGACCGGCTGCGGCGGAAGACCGCCAAGTCGCCGCCTGACGGCGGCGACACCCTTTCCCCGACGATCCCGTTGGTCACGGCGATCCCCGATCATGGCCGCCGCATCGTCGCGGCGGTCGATGCCGGCGCACGCGCGCTCGGCATTACGCCGGGCATGACGATCACCAAGGCGCGGTCATTCGCGCCCGAACTCGCGGTCGTTGACGCGCAGCCCGACGCCGATGTCGATGGCCTGCGCCGCATCGCCCTTTGGGCGGGCCAGCGTTATTCGCCGATCGTCGCCCCCGATGCGCCTGACGGTCTCTGGCTGGATATCACCGGCTGCGCCTCGCTGTTCAGCACCGAGGCGGCGCTCCTCAAGGACCTCCACCGCCGCATCGCGGCCTTCGGTGTGGCAGTCCAAATCGCGGTCGCGGATACGGCGGGCTGCGCCCATGCTGTCGCGCGGCACGTCCCGGCGGGTCGGCCGGTGACGATCGAACCCGGTGATCATCGCAAGGCGATCGCGCTGTTACCGATCGCAGCGTTGCGGCTCGAAGCGGGCATCGTCGAGGGGCTGCGCAAACTCGGCTTCGAGCGCATCGAGCAGCTGATCGGCACACCGCGCGGTCCGCTCGCCAAGCGGTTCGGCCGCACGCTTCATCGTCGGCTCGACCAGGCGCTTGGCTTTGCTCCTGAGCCGATCGAGCCGATCTTTCCGGAGCACCTGCCGAGAGCACGCCGCGGGTTCATGGAGCCGATCGCCACGCCCGAGGCGTTCGCACGGGTAATCGGCGATCTCGTCGCCGATGCCGTCGATCAGCTCGGCCGTGTGGGCAAGGGCGCGCGCCGGCTCGATTGCTACTTCCACCGCGTCGACGGACAGACTCAGGTCATTCGCGTCGGGACCGCTGCGCCCTCGCGCGATCCCAAACATTTGTCCAAGCTGCTGGCAGCGAAGATCGAAACCGTCGAGCCGGGACTCGGCATTGAGGCGATGACACTGGTGGTGTCGCTGATCGAGCCGATGGCGGCCCGGCAGGGGGAAAGTCTGGAGAGCCTCGGCAAGCGCGGGCCGGACCTTGCCGCGTTGGTCGACGCGCTCGCCAACCGCTTCGGTGGGCGCAATGTGCACCGCATGATGCCGCAGGCCAGCGCGATGCCCGAACGGTCGGCGGCGACAGCACCGGCGCTCGACACGGCGCGCGACGCCGGCTGGGATGACGATCTGCCACGACCGGCGCGGATGCTGGCGCGGCCCGAGCCGATCGAGGTGATCGCGCTGTTGCCCGACGACGCGCCGAGGCTCTTCGTCTGGCGGGGCAAACGCTTCCGCGTCACCCAGGGCGATGGTCCCGAACGGCTGCACGGCGAATGGTGGCGCGACGGTGGGGTGGAAGGCGAGCAGCCCTTCGCGGTCCGTGACTATTATCAGGTCGAGACGATGAGCGGTGGTCGCTACTGGCTGTTCCGGGCGGGCGACGGCGAAAACCCGTCAACCGGATCGATGCGCTGGTTCATTCACGGCGCTTTCGCATGAGCGATCCCGCACCGATCTATGTCGAGCTGCAGGTTACGACGCATTTCAGCTTCCTACGCGGCGCGTCCAGCCCCGAGGAATTGTTCGTCACCGCGGCCCGCTTGGGCCTGCCGGCACTCGGTATCGTCGACAGGAACTCGGTCGCCGGCATCGTGCGCGCCTGGGACGGCGAGAAGACGACCGGGGTGCGCTCGATCGTCGGCTGCCGGCTCGATCTGACCGACGGCACAGCGCTGCTGGTATATCCGACCGACAAAGCCGCCTATGGCCGCATGTGCCGCCTGCTCAGTGTCGGCAAGAAGCGGGCTGGCAAGGGCGCTTGCCATCTCGACTGGTCCGACGTCGCGGAGTGGAACGAGGGGCTGATCGCGATGCTCGTGCCCGATCGCGCCGACGATGTCACCGAGGCCGCGCTCGCCCGCGTGAAGCGGATCTTCGGCGACCGCGCCTATATGGCGCTATCGGTGCGGCGCCGTCCGAGGGACGCCATTCGCCTGCGCGATCTCGCGGTGATCGCCGCTGCCGCGCGCGTTCCGACGGTCGCGACCAACGATGTCCTCTACCATGTGCCCGAACGCCGCATGCTCCAGGATGTCGTGACCTGCATCCGCGAGAAATGCACCGTCGATACGCTCGGCAATGCGCGCGAGCGTTTCGCCGATCGCTATCTGAAGACGGGCGAGGAAATGGAGCGGCTGTTCCGCCGCTATCTCAAGGATCCGAGCCCGGTCTGGCGGAGCGTCGAACTTGCCGCTCGCTGCACCTTCAACCTCGACGAACTCAAATACCAATATCCCGACGAAATCCGCGTGCCAGGCCGAACGCCTCAGGAGGAGCTTGAGCGGCTGACATGGGAGAAGGCGCCCGAACGCTATCCTGATGGGATCGACGGCAAGGTGCGCGAACAGCTCAAGCATGAGCTCCGACTGATCGCCCAGCTCGACTATGCGCCCTATTTTCTGACGGTCCATGCGATCGTCGCCGAGGCCCGGCGGCGAGAGATTCTATGCCAGGGGCGCGGGTCGGCCGCCAACAGCGCGGTTTGCTATGTACTCGGGATCACCTCGATCGACCCCGTGCGATCCGAGCTGCTCTTCGAGCGCTTCGTCTCGGCCGAGCGGCGCGAGCCGCCCGACATCGACGTCGATTTCGAGCATGAGCGGCGCGAGGAAGTGATCCAGTGGATCTATGAAACCTATGGCCGCACCCACTCGGCGCTGACCGCCGTCGTCGCCCGCTATCGGTCGCGCGGCGCGGTGCGCGAAGTCGGCAAGGCGCTGGGATTGTCCGAGGACGTGACCGCCGGCCTTGCCGGTGCCGTCTGGGGTTACAGCCGGGAAGGAGTCGAGGAGAAGCACGCGGAGGAACTCAATCTCGACCTCGGTGACAAGCGCCTGGCGCTCACGCTCGAACTTACCCGCACGCTGATCAACACGCCCCGCCATCTGTCGCAGCATCCTGGCGGCTTCGTGCTGACCCGTGATCGGCTCGACGAACTCGTCCCGATCGAGCCCGCCGCGATGGACGATCGGCAGGTGATCGAATGGGACAAGGACGACATCGACGCGCTTGGCTTCATGAAGGTCGATGTCCTCGCGCTCGGCATGCTCAGCTGCATGCGCCGCGCCTTCGAGTTTCTCGAGAACGACAAGGGAATAAAGCATGACCTCGCGACGATCCCGGCCGAAGATCCCGCGACCTATGCGATGATCAGGAAGGCGGACACGCTCGGCGTCTTCCAGATTGAGTCCCGGGCGCAGATGGCCTCGATCCCGCTGATGGCGCCGAAGACCTTCTATGATCTCGTCATCCAGGTCGCGATCGTGCGGCCGGGCCCGATCCAGGGCGACATGGTCCACCCCTACCGACGGCGGCGAAACGGCCAGGAAGAAGTGACCTATCCGACCGAGGAGCTGCGCCGCGTGCTGGAAAAGACGCTTGGGGTACCGCTCTTTCAGGAGCAGGCCATGCGCGTCGCGATCGAATGCGCCGGGTTCACGCCAAGCGAAGCTGACCTGCTGCGCCGCGCGATGGCGACGTTCAAGCTGACCGGCGGCGTTTCGCATTTCCGCGACAAGCTCATCAACGGCATGGTGTCGCGCGGCTATGATCACGAATTCGCCGAGAAGACCTTCAAACAGATCGAAGGGTTCGGCTCCTACGGTTTCCCCGAAAGTCATGCCGCGTCGTTCGCGCTGATCGCCTATGCAAGCAGCTGGATGAAATGCCATCATCCCGATGCCTTTTGCGCCGCCCTCCTCAATGCCCAGCCGATGGGCTTCTATGCTCCGGCGCAGATCGTGCGCGACGCGCGACAGCACGGCGTCGAGGTACGGCCGATCGACGTGAATGCCAGTCGGTGGGACTGCACGCTCGAGCCCAGCCGCGGCCGCTACAAGGCCGTTCGGCTCGGCCTGCGCATGGTGCGGGATCTTTCGAATGCCGATGGCGCCGCGATCGTCACGGCGCGCGGTGAAGCACCCTTTACGAGTGTCGAGGAAATCCCGCGCCGTGCCGGCGTCGGGCGTGGCGCCCTGGACCGGATCGGCGACGCGGACGGCTTCGGCTCGCTCGGCGAGGACCGAAGGGCGGGACTGTGGGCCGTCAAGGGCCTTGGGCCAGCGGCGCTGCCTCTGTTCGCCGCCGCCGACGAGCGCGATGGCAAGTTGCGACAGGAGGCGCTCGAGCCGACGGTCATGTTGGCGCCGATGGGCGAAGGGGCCGAGGTGGTGGAGGACTATCGCGCGTCGGGCCTGTCGCTCCGCGCGCATCCGGTCGCCTTCCTCCGCGATGAGCTGAAGGCGCGCAAGATGATCAGTTGCGAGGCGCTGCGGACGACGAAAGACGGTCGCTGGGTCGAGCTCGCCGGGATCGTCCTCGTCCGCCAGAAGCCGGGCAGCGCAAAGGGCGTCATGTTCATCACGCTGGAAGACGAAACCGACGTCGCCAATCTTGTCGTCTGGACCAATGTCTTCGAAAAAAACCGGCGCACCGTTCTTGGCGCCTCAATGATGGGCGTCCGCGGCCAGGTGCAACGCGAAGGCGATGTGATCCACATCGTCGCCCAGCGTCTCGACGACCTGTCAGGGCTGTTGGCGAGTGTGGGCCGGCGCCCCGAGGTCGCCGATATCTATCGGGTCAGCCGCGCCGACGTGGTCAAGAGTCCGATGACGCCCGACCAGCGCGACCCCGAGCACCGCAGCCTTAATCGGAACGCCAGGGAGATATACATCCCAGATCTGCGCCTGGGATCGGGGATTGTCCCCGGTCGGCAAACGGATGGCATCAAGATCAAACCACGCGACTTTCGGTAGCCCGCGTCAGCCTCCTGCGTCGTGGAGCCGCATTATGGGCACTTAGGGTGCGAGCGAACTCCGTCAGATTGCCATCCGCGTAAAAAATCTCTTCCGGCTTATGAGCGTTCGCAGGCATCTCGCCGACGATGTATGGTCAGTCAGCAAAAGCAAAAACGGATCGTAGAGAATCAATCGAGATGTCCAGCATCAATCGCGGCGAGGGCATCACCGCGTCCGAACGCAAGCTTGCGCAGCTTGCCGACAAAACCTTCCTACGGCTTTGGTCCTATCCGAACACATTTAACGATCGGACGAAAAGCACGAGCGGCGGCGGGCAAGAGTTTGCAGACCTTCTTGTCGTTTTCGACAAACATGTTCTGCTTTTCAGTGACAAAGAGGTCGAGTGGCAGGCGCATAAGCCCATACCGCTAGCTTGGTCGCGCTGGTACCGTAAGGCCATCAAAGAGTCGGTCGATCAGCTCATCGGCGCGGAGCGTTGGCTCAGCAAGCACCCAGACCGCATCTTTACCGACAAGGCTTGTACCCAGCCTTTGCCGCTCGACCTGCCACCAAAAGACGAGCGAATCGTCCATCTGATCGCTGTCGCCAGCGGCGCAAACCAGGCGTGCCGGCGCTTTTTTGGACATTCCCGCGGAACGATGGTTCTCGAGCCCGGGCTCAAGGGCGATCAGCATGTGAACTCCGACCGCATCGGATTCCATCCGTTCGTCATCGGCGATGCAAACGCTGACGGATCGTTCGTCCATGTTTTCGACCCCGTCGGCCTTGAATTTGTCCTTACCGAACTCGACACCGCGGCCGACCTAACTGCTTACCTCGTCGCCCGGGAGCGGCTTGTTCGATCACGCAAATTGGGTATCGCGACCGGCGAAGAAGACCTCCTTGCTTCCTACATGATGAACGGTTTCATTGACGGGACGCCCGGCTTTGTGCCGAAAAAACTTCGCACAAAGGCTCGACGGAAGCTGCTTTCGATCCCCGAGGGGGAATACGAAACCTACATTTCGTCGGCGGTCTACGGAGAGCTTTCAAGACAAAGAGAGGCATCGCTCGCATGGGATCGGATGATCGAAATCATCTCGGACGACGTCCTTGGAGGGACTTCGATCGGCATATTGGGAGAGATCCCAACAACAAATCTGTCCGAACGCGCACTTCGCGTGATGGCCGCCGAAAATCGCTTTAACCGCATACGCCTTGCCGAAGCGCTTCAAAGCGCAATCGAGCGCTCCGTCGCGGAACAGATGAGTCGTTTCGTTCGCCGGCTGCTGATCGCACGCCGGCCGCCTCAACGGCAAACAGGATACCTCTTCTTGATCCTGCCCTATCGCGAGGAAAGCGGCAGCTATGCGCAATATCGCGACCACCGCGCTGCCATGCTCCAGACCTACTGCATGTCCTTCTTTGAGGAGCAGCCAAAGCTTCAGACGATCGTCGGACTCGCGCTCGACATCTATGTCGACAACGGTACGATCAAGACACGATCAGAGGATTTGCTCGCGTGCGACGCGCCAAGCTTCACGCCCGAGTTCAGGACTAGCTTGGAAGAAGCTCGGATAACATTCGGGCTGAAGGACCCAGGTGAGCTCGAAGGGCGGGCCATCGGGAAGCGCTTGCGCAATCCGTTTCGGATCAATCGCAGCGCGCGGCCTTTCTCCTGAAAATTCTGAACGCGGTACTCGCACAAGACTGCGCAACGGGTCCAGAGGTAGCGACCTGGTCGCACTAGAACGCGGAGCACCTAAAGAAATCTGTTCAAGAGATCTCCAAACCCCCAGATCAACGTCGCGCAGATGAGCAGGCCGGTTTGCCACACCGTAGTCGCCGTATCGACCATTCTGGTGTTTCGCCGGGTCAGCGTCTCGATTCTCGTCTGACTGACGGCACCCGTGAGAGGAAGCTTCTTCGTGATCGCGGCGAAACTGCGGTTCGCCTTTTCTTCGGAACGAGACAGCGCTTGCCGATAATCGTGCAAGGCAAACCCTATGGCGAACGCAGTCGCCATTGCCCCCGCGCGCGCCATTGGCATCGCGGAAGCTGCAGTGGATAGGTGCCATCCCACTGCGTAGCACCCGATCGAGCAGATCGTGTTGCATGCTGCGAATCTCGCGTGGCGCCAGAGCGACCACCATATAATCAGTTTCTTTTTCACGCGCCCGCTCCTGGCTTGGCTATAAGCATCCACGAAGTCCACGCGACAAAAAACCAAGGCCCAGACCAGGTCTTATCAGCCATAAGCGGAGGCAAGCCTGCAGATGCTCGAAGCGCTACCCCCTGATGAGCTTGGTGATGCGGGCGAAGACCTCTTCCGCTCGCTTTGCTCCCGTGCCCGGCTAACCTGCAACAAAAGCGAGCGCGACCGAACAGGCTGGGATTTCCGGGTCGAATTTAAAATGGATGACGCCGACGGCGTCACGCTCGACCAACGTTCGCCACGTGCAGCCCAAATTCAGCTGAAATGTACGGCCGGAGAGAGCGGGACGCGAGTAACAGCACGCCTGTCGTCGATCGAACGGCTGGCAAAGGACGCTGCACCGGCAGCCGTGGTGGTTTTTCGCATGAAGCCGGACGGCACCCCGCTCATGGGCTATCTTATCCCACTGATCGACCATGAGCTGTCGCGTATCCTGCACCGGCTTCGGCGCGCGGAGGCGGACGGCCGGCACGACGTCAACCACATGACGATCTCGTTCGATTACCTGAAAGGCCGCAGGTTTAAGCCCACACCCGAGGGCCTTCGAGAGGCTTTGGCCGCAGCTTCTCCCGTAAACGTCCACGCTTACACTGAGAAAAAGCGGGAGCAGCTTGCAACGCTCGGCTATGAAGGCGGCGGGATCGAGGCGGATGCTCTTGTCTGGATTGAGAGCCCCAATCACCTCACACGCATCCTATCGGGAATCGAGCCGCTCAAGCCGCTGAGACTTCAGGCCTACGACCGGCGCTTCGATATCCGCGTTCCCTACCGAGGCGATTTGCTCAACGGAGTAGAGGAGATCAGCATCCAGCTGCCGCTCGTCGGTCCATGTGAAATCGTCATCCGCGGCGGCCCCCGTAAGCCCGCAGCCGTATATCGATGCGAGGCTTTCGCACCGCCGCCGATAGAAGGCGGCCCTCTCATGGTCATCAAGCATGATGTGCTTTCAGCGCTGTTCACAGACGATGGATTGCAGATCGAGACGACGGGGAACTTCGATGAAACGCCACGTTCGCTAGATGATTGGATCCTGCTGCTACGAGGACTGGCCTACATGGCAAGCGGCATCGCGACGATGGAGTTCGAATTTCGGGGCACCCGCCTATCGCAGCTAGCTGTTCCGTCCGGCGGTCTTCAGGGTCCGCATACAGAGGATCTTCCCCGCTTGCTGGAATTCACTGAGCGTTGGAAGGAAGCAAACGCTCTCGCCGGGACCGTACCATGGGCTGCGTTCTCGTTGGCAGAAATCTGGGATGCCAACGCCGTCCAGATGGGTCTCGACATGATCCTCAATCCGCATCCGCTCGCCCGCCTAGAGTTCGACGTGATCGAAGGCGCGGATGATGAGATGTCGTTGGAGGCCCTCTACTTCAACACGATCGGATTTGCCCAAACCGCCATTACCTTCGCCGTCCGGGTGACGCTCGATAGGGTGGCGAAAGGCGCAGTTGGATTCGTCTCCACCGGATTCGACCTCATCGACATTCGCCCCGGAGTTCTTGACCTCGACGCGTATGGGGCTGAGCTTGCTACGATCAACGAGATCCAGATTGTCATCAATCCAAGCAATTTAGTGGTCGTCGATCGGCCGCTCCTTGAAAGCTAGACTGTGCAAAGCGATGCTCCTCGTTGCGCGGCGCCCGGCTGTGAAGAGACCGCGCTCTGCAATGCGCACATCATCCCGCGAGGTTTTGCGAGAAGGCTCAGCCGTCCAGGCGGCCATAACCTCGCAATCCGCCCTGAAGGCTCGAAGCCGGCCAAGCAGCCGCTGGGAGCGTTCGACAGCCAAATCCTTTGCGCCCTTTGCGACAGCAAGCTTGGAGTTTTTGACCAATATGCCATCCGCTTCTGCGGCGGCCTGGACGCTACGGGAGACGCCCGCACGGGCACAATCTTCCAGCATGAGCAATTTGACGGCGACACGTTCACCCTCGCGGTCCTGGCGATCCTCTGGCGCGCATCGATCAGCAAGCGGGAAGAGTTCACCCATATTACTCTGGGGCCCTATGCCGCCTCAGCTACCCACGTCCTGTTTGAGAATGCCAAATTGACCGACCTTCGAGCATTTCAAGTTGTACTTATGCGGTACGCATCAAGCACGCACGACGCGCGTAAGATCATCTTTCCAATACAAAGGATACGCTCCGGCGCCTTGAACGCCTTCACGCTAGGGATCGGAGGCTTCATGGTGATTGCCAAATTAGATCAGCGGTCGTTCGACCCGCAGCTACGGCCTTACATCATAAACGGGGCAACCCGTCTCGTCGCGCCGCACATTAAGTTCGAGGAAACCGCCGAATATTCATTCTTCAGGGAAGCGGCAGCCGAAGATCGACGTCGCGGCCGCCGACAATAAATCGCCGCAGGACGACAAGGGGGGCGTAGCGATGTTTCGGCTGATCAGCAGTAATTGGGAAAAAGAAGTTCTCGATGCAAGAAGCGCGAGCCCGGTTGGTCTCCGGATCATCTGTCCGTTCATCAAAGCCAGGACGATGGCGCGCATCCTAGAGGCCGGGCACAAGGGGCCGCTCGAAGTCATCACCCGGTTCGATCTCGGCTGCTTCTATGACGGGGTCAGCGACACAGACGCGCTTCGCGGCCTACTTGAGGCCGGCGGCACGATCCGGGGCATCAAAGGACTGCATGCCAAGCTGTTTTTGTTTGCTGAAGCAACAGCTATCGGCACGAGCGCAAACGTCACCGACGCTGCAATGCTGCGTAACCACGAATTCGGGTTTATCGCCGACGACGCCACCATCGTCGACGAATGCCGCAGCTATTTCGATCGATTATGGAAGCAGGCCGGCCGAAATCTGACCGCAGCGCGACTCAAAGATTGGGACACGTTGCTCGCCGCCGCGCGCAAGAAAAGCGGGGGCAATCAGCGACCGAACCTGCCTGATCATGGTGCAAAGCTACCGGCCACATCTCCCTTCGCGCTGGCGTCGGTCGCAAAGAGTTATGACAACGCGGCATTCCTCAAATTCTTCGGGCAAGGCACCAACCGTTCTCCTCGAACCGCACGGATCGCTGATCTTGTCGCGGATTCGGGATGCAATTGGGCGTGTACGTATCCAACAGCGCGGCGGCCGCGCCAGATTCAAGACGGCGATATTCTCTACATGGCGCGGATCGCTGCGCCCGATGATCTGCTGATCTTCGGTAGTGCGATAGGTTGGCGCCATCGCGACGACGAGGATGTTGCCAGCGTCGCTGAGATAGAGGCGAGACCTTGGAAGGAAAAGTGGGCGAACTACGTGCGCGTGCACACCGCGCGCTTCATCAACGCCGAACTGGGAGTAGGCGTTTCGATGCGAGAGATGATGACCGAATTGGGGTCGGACAGCTTCCAATCAACTCAGCAAAATGCCGAGAGAGGGTCCGGAAACACCGATCCCTTCGCGGCTTATTTGCGCAAACCTGGCATGCCGCTCACTTCTATTTCGCGAGAATGGATCGATCGCCGGATCGAGGCGCTGTTCCGGCAACATGGGGAGGTCGATCTTAGTCCAATCCGTTTCAGGGCTCCGACCTAAGTCCCGCGACCACGCGCTCGGTCATCACGCCACGATGCCGGTCAGAGCAGAGATACAGCCGCGGATGATCGCCCGGGCAAGAACCTTGTCGGTGTCGTCGTACTTGAGCTGTCGAAGCGCATATGCATAGCCGACCGCTAAGACCTCCTGCTGCGAGCCTGCTACGGCCACCGCCCAGTCACGGCACGCGCGCAGATAAGCCTCATATGGCGCGCCAGCCGCGAAGGCACCGACATCCGGCCAGTCAACGGCCTGCGCCTCGCTCGGCCAACCATGACGATCGGGCGCATGCCTATGAAAGACAGTGCTCAACTCGAGCGCTATTGGATCCAGGCTTGCGAGAGTGCGGCCAGTCTCTGGGTAATCGATGAACATCGGGAGACCTCGATCATCGAAGAGGACGTTGGCGCAATGCAGATCGCCGTGCTGAACACAATGCGCCACATCGATTTCGAGCAATTCGACTGCGACAATGTCGATGCCTTGAAGTTCGCCCTCGATGCTCGCGAGCGCGACATCGCCGATCAGGCGGCGTCGAATAGCACCAACGCGCACCCGTTCGCCGTCGCGCGCGGCGAACCAAGGCGCCTGGGCAGCGCGCAATTGGCTTGGCACCTCCGCTCCGCCGTCAGGGTCTGAGACGAGCTTGGCGAACAAATCGGTGACCTCGCTCCCGACAACGCCGTAGAAAATGCCGGCATGCCCAGAGGCGCCGAGCGTGATGTCACCCGTAAGTTGCGGGGTGGATCCGGGGACCAATCGCGCGATCTCGCCATGATAGCGGCTTCGTTCGACACCAATCTCGTCGAACGCCCCTACCTTGGCGATCGACGTCACAATGGTCTGGCCAGCGGCATTACGCACGGCGACGCGCAGAACGCGGGCGCCTGAGAGGCCACCGCTCAATGGCCTGACCTCGACGCTGACGCCGCCATGCCGGCGCCCGAACAGCTTGAGCAACCGCTCCTCTTCGGGTCGCAGATTGACAGGTTCGCCGACCTGGCTGAGGTTGATCGCCTCAGTCCGCTGAACGTCGGCGCGAAATGTCTTCGCAGCTGCGACGCAATCCGTCATCCGACGCTTCCAGAACACACGATAGATCGTGTCCTCACGCCCGCAGGAATGGATGTCGCCGTTGCGACCAAAATCGTTCAGCACATCGGCAGAGAAATCGGCGTCCTCCGTCCCGGTCAGGAACCAGACCGACGTGCCGGGCAACGTTTCCCGGATTGACTGGAACACGTCCCAGCCATGGTTCACGTCGTCATCAAGCACGCCATCCTCGGACGGTATGCGCCGGTCGAGGAGCACGACGTCGAACGGTTCGTCGGCGAGCGCCGCAAGCGCACTCGTCTTGCTCTTCTTCCAGATGACGTCGCAGCCGTCCACAGCGCGCAGCGCCTTGTCGATCGTTGCGGCGAAGTCGGGCTTGTCCTCGACCAGCAGAATCCGCACGGCTATGCCCCGGCCTTCGGCCAGCGCATCTCGAACCGCACGCCACGCTCACCCGGGATCAGACGGACGCTCCCATCCATGGAGGTCATCGCTTGTTGCGCCGTCGCGAGGCCCATGCCGAGATGGCCTGCCTTGGTGGTTGATCCAATATCGAAGGCGCGCGCAACATTGCCTCGGAACCCCACGCCCGAGTCTACGATAGCCACCCAGGCATCGATATCGGTCGCCCCCCAGTTGACGGTGATGTCAGGATATTTGTCGTTTTCGGTTTCTAGCGCCTTTGTCGCGTCGATCGCGTTCCGCAGTCCGTTCACGAAACTCAGGCAGATCAGACCCTTGTCTCCTTCGACCGTGCAATCTTGGGGCCCCGCGCGTAGGACGCGAACTGCCTTGCCAGCCGCTTCCTCTTCGACCCACGCATAGATGCAGCGGTCGAGCGCCAACTCTTCTACCTTGGGCGCGCTTGCAGCCCGCCGCAGGCGTGAAAGACTGGCTACCAGCGCGTCGAGCCGATCGAGCCCGCGCGCAGTGTCCGAAGCATCGAAGTTCGGGACATCGGCTTCCGCCGAGAGGCGCAGCGAGCCGAGAATCGGCTCAATCTCGTGAATGAGCTGCGCTGCGGTGGTCTCAAGCGCGTCCGAATAGATCTGCGCCGCGTAAACCGCACTCAGCTCGCTCGCCTCCGGCGCCGAGGCAGCCGGCGCATTGGGACGCACTTTCTGAAGCGCCCGCCGAAGAGCGCCACGCACCCAGCCGACTGTTTCGATGCCCAGCGCCGCCTCAATCTGTCCGGCATGGCTTGTCTGCGCACTCTCGACCAGGAAGCGAGCGGCCTCGAGCCGCTCACGAGGGTCGGTCGAGCCGAGCTTGCGTCCGAGTACTTCAGGCGTCATCGGACGTGTTGCTCTCGGCATAGAAGGCCGCGCGACGCTGAAACGCCTCACGGCCACCTTCCATGATCGTGGTGATCGAATTGACGATCGCATGGTCCTCAAGCTCGCCAGCGACCTGCACGAAACAGCGCTCACCGTCGGAATCGAGGTGCGCGATCCAGTCGGCCCCGCCGAGCACGGGGATATTGGGGTTGTGAGTTGCGACTATCGTCTGCGCCGAGGTTCCTCGCGAACGGATTGCCTTGACCAGGGTACCCACGACAAAGGCGTTGTCGAGATGATCCTCGGGCTGGTCGAGCACGATCACGCGTTCGGTGTGCTGCAGAATGATCGGCAGCACCGCGGTGCATCGCTGCCCCATCGACAGGAACTCGGTGCTCTTGAAGCTTGTCCCGTCGAGCAGTTCGATACCGATCTCGTCTCCAACTTCGGTCGTCAGCAGGTCGATCCCCGCATCGCCGCGCAGACCTTCTGCAAGCCGATGCGCTCGATCCTCGTTGATTTCGAGCGCCGACCCGATCTTGCTGATCTCGCCTCGCTCCGCGAGACTTGCAATCTCTTGCGGGCTGAACGTCTCGGCAATCCGGTCGGCCAAATCCCTGTAACGCAAGCCGCTGCCGCGCAACGCCGCATTGAGGACGCTTTGATAGCTCCGATAATCGGCTAGCGGATTGACGACCACCCGGATCGCTGGCGCCAGCGCGTCAGACAATCTGGTTGCGATCCGCTGGCGCTCCTCGGTCAACACCTGTGACTTGGCGTGCATCTCGTCGAGTGCAGCCTGGCGTTGCGCATTAAGCGCCTCAATGCGCTCCGTTCGCTCCTTGCGAAGATCGGCGAGCGAACTTAGCGCCGCGATCTCCTGGCTGAGGTCGGCGATCTGCCGGTCGAGGATGCTCGCCCCCTTCTGCTGCTCCTCGATCTTCTGGCGGACTTCGCGCGCCTGTGTTTCAACCACGGCCTTCTCCTCGTGCGCGGTCTGCCGCAAACCATCCAACTCGGAACCGATCTGGCGGAATTGAAGGATTGCTTCCTGTAGCCGCTGTAACGCGACTTCCTGACGGGCACGCTGGTCGGCGAGCTGGTCGGGGGACGCCGCCTGCGACGGCCAGGGCTCAATCAGGGGCCGACGCTCGGCCACCATTTCAAGCTCGTCGGTCCACGATGACAGCTTTCCTGCGGACCGCTCGATCGAGGCTGCTCGAACATTAGCGGCATTGGCACGGGGAGTCAGTTCCTCAAGCTGCTTGCGCAACGGCTCGAGTTCTGCGCTCCGCGCGCTCTGCGCGGCACCTTGCTGTTGTAGTTCGGCGAGCTTTTCCTGCCGCTTTGGCAGCACAAGGAGCTTTTCGGAGACTTCGTCGATCTCCGCCAGCAAACTCCGGATCTCCGCCGTTAGCGATTTGATGCGAGCGAGGAGTGGTGCTTTGCGCGCGCTTGCCGAGCCTGCCCGTCCGAGAAAAGCGTCGACGAGCCGGAGCCGTGAGTGCGATCTCGCACCGATCTGCTCGACCTCTTTCTGCGAAAATACGAG